>NZ_JBFALF010000007.1:0-373347 GCF_040656115.1 Nonomuraea sp. NPDC050202
CCGGTGGACGGCAGGGTGATCGGCGGCGACTGGATCGAGGTGATCCCGCCGTCGACGTCGTACGCGCCTGCCGAGGAGCCTGCCAGCCGCCCGGTTACCAGGTCGTTCGTGCCGCTGACCGTGGTGCCGAGCTGCTTGGCGCCGCTGGACGTGGTGGCCTCGGGGTCACCGCGCTCCCACTGGCCGAGGGTGGCGGTGTCGGTGGCGGACGGGTTGGCGGTCCAGCCCGTGGCCGTCTCGAACGTGTCCGACCAGACGGTCACCGGCGGGTTGCCGGTGCCGCAGTACTGGGCCTCCTTGCCGATGATGCGGTAGACGCAGTCGGAGTACTCCAGGAAGCGCAGCACCGCCTCCCTGTTGCGGGTCGTCTGGGGGACGATCTGCTCGTCCGGCGGGTAGAAGCCCGGGCTGGAGCCGGTCGGGTACATCTCGAAGGTGAAGCTGAAGATCTTGTAGACGCCCCACATCCAGTCGTCGATGGTGCCGTCGGTGATGTAGAGGTCGCTGGCCTGCTCGGGCGTGTACCCGTTGGTGGAGGCCATGTTCTGGCCGAGGGTGGCGTGCGCGTCCCTGTCGTCCTGGGTCAGGCCGGGGGCGGTGTCGTTGAAGGTGTAGCCGTAGGGCCACAGGATCAGCTCGCTGTAGGTGTGCCAGTCGATGTGCGACTTGATCTGCTGGACGCCGCCGACCACGCGGCTGCGCACCCAGTTGGCCGCCGCCCTGACCTCGGGCGCCGACTCGGCGCTCGCGCCCCGGTACGTCTCGCTCGACGTCGAGCCGGACGAGCCGCCGCAGCAGCCCCAGTTGTAGGCCCAGTTGCGGTTCATGTCGGTGCCGACGGCCGACGAGCCGGAGTTGGGCTGGCGGTTCTTGCGCCAGGAGCGGTAGCTGCCGGTGGCGATGTCGTACTCGCCGCCGTCCGGGTTCATGTCCGGCATGATCCAGATCTCCCTGGTGTTCACCAGGTTGGTGATCCTCGCGTCGCTGCCGTAGTTGTCGGTGAGCAGGTGCATGATGTACAGCGCCATCTCGACCGTGAGGTGCTCGCGGGCGTGCTGGTGGGCGGTGAACAGGACCTCGGTCTCGTTCTCGTCCGTGCCCACGTTGTCGCTGATCTTGATCAGGCGCAGGTTCCTGCCCTCGTACGACGTGCCGTAGTTCGACTGGCTCATGATCGTCGGATGGGCCGCCACCAGGGCGTTGATCTCCGCGTTCATCTCGGCGTAGTTGTGGTACTGCGAGTCCGCCGGCGGGAAGTCAAAGGCGTCGGCGGACGGGGGTGTCGGGCGGGGCACCTCCGCGACCCGGTAGCCGAGCCGCCTGATCGCGGAGACCTCGGCTTCCGTGGCCGTGACCACGACGGAGTCCGTGGCCACCTCCTCGATGGCGGCTCCTGTGGCCGCCACGGCACTGCGCTGCCGGGCGTCGGCCGGGCCGGACACGCGGTACTGCTTGTTGGGCGGCGGTTCGGCGGTGGCGCCCGCGCCCGTCATGCCGGTCAGGCAGATCAGGCTGAGGGCGGCCATCAGGATGACTAAACGGCGTTTCACCTCGTCCTCCTCAGGCGCGCCGGATGGGGTACTGACTCGCGCCTGAACTGAGAGTGATGAGGTTGGAAGACCTAGGAAAGACCCAAATTTACGGACATGGGGATAAGGGCTTCCTCCAACGGTTTCCTGGCCAGATCGGGCACTTCGCTCCCCTCGGCCGCGTACCCGACGGGGAACAGGATGTAGGGCCGCTCGTTGGCCGGGCGGCGGCAGATCTCGCCGAGGAAGGCCATCGGGTTCGGCGTGTGCGTGAGCGTGGACAGGCCCATGACGTGCAGCGCCGTGATGAACAGGCCGCAGGCGATGCCCACGCTCTCGTTGACGTAGTAGTGGCGGACCTTCTCGCCCTCGCAGGTCAGGCCGTACTTCTCGGCGAAGCAGACCACCAGCCAGGGCGCCACCTCCAGGTAGCCCTTGTCCGAGCCGGTCTCCAGCGGCTCCAGCGCCGCCCGCCACTCGGGCGGCAGCCGGCCGCCCTCGTAGTTCTGCCGCTCCTCGGTCTCGGCCGCCTCGCGCACGCGCCGCTTGGTCTCCGGGTCGCCGATCACCACGAACTTCCACGGCTGCTGGTGCGCCCCCGACGGCGCGGTGTTGGCGGCCCGCACGGCCAGCTCGACACACCGGTACGGCACCGGCTCCGGGCTGAAGTGCCGCACGCTGCGCCGCCGGTCCACCAGCCGGTGGAACTCCTCGCCGCGCCTGACCATCTCCTCGGGCGCGTAGCGCTCGGGCCTGTAGGGAACGAACGGGTGCCGGTGCTCCATAAGATCGCAAGTCTCGGCCCGGGTGCCGGATCTGACAACAGTGCCCCTCACATGCTGCCGATCTGACAGCGAAAACCCCCCATGGGAGGCGAATATGCCAGCACGCCGCCACGGTCTCGACGATCTCGACCGCGCCGTCCTCCGTCTGGTCGCCGAACGCCCGCGCAGCGGCCTGCTGGAGATCGCCCGGCTGCTGGGGGTGGCGCGGGGGACCGTCCAGGCCCGGCTCGACCGCATGGTCGCCGACGGCGTGATCACGGGTTTCGGTCCGGCCCTGTCCCCCGCCGCGCTCGGGCACCCGGTGCAGGCGTTCACCACGCTGGAGGTCGAGCAGGCGGCCCGCGAGCACATCTCGGCGACCCTGGAGGCCATCCCCGAGCTACTGGAGGCCTACATCGTGACCGGTCCCGGCGACGTGCTGTGCCGGATCGCGGGCCGCGACCACGAGCACCTCCAGCAGGTCATCGACCGGATGCTGGCCATCCCCGGGGTGCGGCGCAGCACCACCGTCATCACGCTGTCCACGGTGGTGCCGCACCGTGTGATGCCGCTGACAGGTCCGTGGCAGGGCGGTGTCAGACCTGGGCCAGCGTGATGACCCCGGCCGCCACCAGGGCCATGGCCCACATGCGGTCCACGTTGAACCAGGCCCGCCGCAGCACGGTCAGCCCGGCGACCCGGTAGACGACCACGGCGACGGTCCCGGCCACCCCGAACATCGCCAGCGTGTGCAGGGCCGCCACGCCCAGCCCGCCGGAGGCGGCGTGACCCGCGTGGCCCTGCGCGTGCAGGCCGGTGAAGACCGGCAGCAGCATCAGCCCGGCCCCGTGGGCGGACGACATCAGGAACGACCAGCCGGCCAGCTGCCACAGCGACAGCCGCATCCCCACCCACCGGAAGTGCCTGCGGGACAGCAGCCGCCACAGTCCGAAGCCCACCAGCACCACCCCGCCCCCGATCGACAGGACGCTGCCCGTGACCAGCGAGCCGGTGGCGGCGACGACGAGGGCCACCAGGGCCACCGAGGCGAGGTGACCCAGGGCGATCACCGGGATCGACTGCAGCAGCCGGTCCAGGCTGCGCTCCTGCAGGCCGCGGGCCACGGCGAAGAGCCAGCCCATCGCCGGGTTGAGGCCGTGGAAGGCGCCCAGCAGGAGCACGGCGGTGAGCGTCACGGGTAGCAGTAGGAGTCGGAGGAGGCGTCGCCGCCCTGCAGGCGCACCTGGTGGGGGCGCAGGCCGCGGAAGTCGTCCCCGTGGGGGAAGAAGCGGGTGTCGAAGGTGAACGCGTCCGTGTCGATCTTGGCCATCCAGGCGCCCACCCCGTCCGGGTAGAACTGGTCGTCCCAGGCGCCGTACAGGGAGTTGGTGAGGTAGACGCGGCGGCCGTCGCGGCTGACCTCGACCATCTGCGGCCCGCCGCGCAGCGGGAGCCGGGGGTCGGCGGGGTGCGGGTTCCGGTGGGCGATGCCGCCCACCCGTAGCGAGGCCAGCTCGACCGGCTTGAACGGGTCGGCGACGTCGAACTGCTTGATCTCCCCCGTCCCCCAGCACGAGACGTAAAGCCGCTGGTCGTCCACCGACAGGGCGATGTCGCTGACCAGCGGCGGCACCGCGCCGAACGGCTGCAGGATCGGCGGCAGGCGGTCGGCGTCCGCCGGTTCGGCGGGGATGGAGATGACCTTGCGGGCCTGCCAGCGGCCGTCCTCGTGGAACCAGGTCCAGACGGACGCCGACAGGTCCTCGACGCTGACGACCACGCCGGCGAAGCCGTACAGGCGGGTCGGGTCGTGGGCGGGGCGCAGCTCCAGGGGCATCTGGTGCTCGTCGCCGAGGTCCACCTCCTGCACGTGGGCACGCTTGCGCAGGTCCCAGAAGTGCAGCTTGTGGCCGTACTTGCGGCCGAGCAGCAGCTCCCCGACCAGCCCGTCCTCGATCATCGACGGCGTCCCCCACTCCGAGGGGACCAGCACGTCCTGGTTGATGTGCCACCAGAAGTCGTAGGCCAGGTACTGCGGCCCCCGGTCCAGCTCCCACTGGCCGATCACCTCGAACGAGGTGTGGTCGAGCACCGCGATGCCGCCGGGCCCGTCCCTGCCGTCGGCGCCACCGAGCGCGGAGACGTACAGGCCCTCGGGGCCGCAGTGGACCGTGTGCGGGCGCGAGTAGCCGGCGCGGCGGGCCAGCGTCTCCGGTTCGATCACCTTGACCAGCTCGGGGCTGATCCGGTCCTTGGTGTCGTAGATGTGGATGCGCGAGGAGCGCAGGCCCGGCACGACCAGGTAGCGCCGCTCCACGTGCGGGTGCGGCGCGTTCGGGCACAGGGCGCTGCTGCACGCGTTCCAGCCGAAGTGGTGCAGCTCGTCGCCCGTGTTGGGCAGGTCGGTCCAGCCGGCGACGGTGCCGTAGGCGGGCGAGGACGGGTCGGTGTCGATGACGGCGAGGGCGTCGGGCCGGGCCGCCGCCCGGTCGAAGGCGGCGACGTAGGCCAGCTTCTCGGCGGGGGCGCCGGCGGCGTCTCTGGGGAACGGGTAGAACGTGGGATCCGGAGTCCAGAGGGTCATCTCTCCAGATATAGACCGATTCCCTATACCGTCAATGGGTATTGATCTCCGCGATGCGCTCGACCAGCCCGTCCATGTCGAAGCCGATCGGCTGCCACAGCACGTGGTCGGCGCCCAGCGCCCTGGCCCGCGACAGGTCCTCGGCCACCTGCTCCGGCGAGCCGGTGAGCGGTGCGCGCTCGTCCAGCGGGCGCTCGCTGACCGTGCCGTTCACCTGGATCACCAGCGGGCCCGCGCCGCCGGCCTTGCGGTACGCCTCGACGCCCTGGGCGAGCTGATCCCAGTCGAACACCACCGTGGTCAGCCCCAGCCCGAGGCCGGCCACCCGCTCGACCGCCGCGGGCGCCGCCGCGCCCCCGAGCAGGGTCAGCCCCGTCGGCTTGGGCCCGATGCCCGACTCGGGGATCGTGTAGAAACGGCCGGAGAAGCTCACCGGGTCGGGGCCCCAGCACGCGCGCATGGCCTCCACGTGCTCCGCGAAGCCCGCCCCGCGCCGCTTGACGGGCACGCCCGCCGCCTCGAACTCCTGCTTCATCCAGCCCTGCCCCAGCCCGGCCCAGACGCGGCCGCCGCTGAGCCGGTCGAGCGTGGCCAGGCGCCTGGCCAGCACGACAGGGGGGTGGAACAGCACGTCCATGACCGTGGTGCCCAGGCGGATCGTGCTGGTCCTCGCCGCGAGGTAGGACAGGGTCTCCAGCGGGTCGTACACGGAGGCGCTCTCCTCGGGCAGCGGGATGACCTGTTCCAGCCCCAGCATCCAGGGCTGGGCGGGCCGCAGCAGGCGTTCGTAGGTCCACACCGCGCCGAGCCCCGCCCGCTCGGCCGCCTGGGCCACGCGGACGATCTCCTCCGGGTTCGCCTGCGGGCCTGTCACGGGAAGTCCGATTCCGAGATCCATCTCGTGCTCCTTCCTTGTCTGCACTTCTGACCAGGGCCGGGGTGGAAAGTCATCGGTTTACACGCGCCGACATTCGTGATGCATTCGGGAAATGACCGTGCATGGCACTTGTGACCCCATGTTCTCCCAGGTGCGCGAGGAGTTCGAGGCCAATCTGGCCCGCCGCGGCGAGCTGGGCGCGTCGGTGTGCGTGATCGTCGGCGGCGAGGTGGCCGTCGACCTGTGGGGCGGGCAGGCGGCGCCCGGCCGTCCCTGGGCGAGCGACACGATCGGGCACGTGTGGTCGTGCACGAAGGGCGCGACGGCGCTGTGCGCCCACGTGCTCGCCTCGCGCGGCGAGCTCGACCTGGACGCGCCGGTGACCCGCTACTGGCCCGAGTACGGCGTGCGCGGCAAGGGCGGCACGCTCGTCCGGCACCTGCTCTCCCACCAGGCCGGGCTGCCCGCGCTGCGCGAGCCGCTGCCGCCCGGTGCCTTCTACGACTGGAAGCTGATGGCCGGGCGGCTGGCGGAGCAGGAGCCGTACTGGGAGCCGGGCACCCGGCACGGCTACCACGCGCTCACCTTCGGCTACCTGGTGGGCGAGGTGGTGCGGCGGGTGAGCGGGCGCTCGCTCGGCACGTTCTTCCGCGAGGAGGTGGCCGAGCCGCTCGGGCTGGACTTCTGGCTGGGGCTGCCCGAGGAGCAGGAGGGGCGGGTCGCGCCGACCGTGCCCGCCGATCCGCCTCAGGCGCCGGCCTCGTTCTACCTCAAGGCGTTCGGCGACCGCACCTCGGTGCAGGCGGCGGTGCTGGCCCACGAGGGCGGCTACATGGGCGCCGGCGAGTCCGACAGCAGGGCGGCGCACGCCGCCGAGATCGGGGCCGTCGGGGGGATCACGAACGCGCGGGGACTGGCGGGCATGTACCGCCCGCTGTCGCTGGGCGGCGGCGACCTGGTGAGCAGGGAGCACCTGGCGCTCATGTCGCTCACCGCCTCGGCCGGCGCCGACGCGGTGCTGCTCGCGCCGACCCACTTCGCGCTGGGCTTCGTCAAGGCGGTGGACAACCGGCATCTGCCCGAGCCCGACAGCGAGGGCGTGCTGCTGCCGGAGAGCGCGTTCGGGCACGTCGGGATGGGCGGCTCGATCGGGTTCTGCGATCCGGCGGCGCGGCTGGCGTTCGGCTACACGATGAGCAGGCAGGGCGCCGGGCTCGGCGTGAACCCGCGCGGCCAGGCGCTGGTGGACGCGGCGTACCGGGCGCTCGGCCACCATCAGGCCTACGGAGGCATCTGGTACGCCTGATCACCGGATACCGTGATATGTCACCATTCTTCCCAGGAGCAAGCGGCATGTTCTTCGGTATCACGGATTTCTGGGCCTACGTCGTCGGCGCCTTCCTGATCATCCTCCTGCCCGGCCCGAACTCCCTGTACGTGCTCTCCTACGCCGCCCAGCACGGTGTCCGGCAGGGATACCGGGCCGCCGCGGGCGTCTTCGTCGGCGACACGGTGCTGATGTTCCTCACCGCCGCCGGCGCCGCCTCGCTCCTGCGGGCCAACCCGCTGCTGTTCACGATCGTCAAGTACGCCGGCGCGGGCTACCTCGCGTGGATCGGCTTCCAGATGCTCCGCGGCGCCCTGAAGTCATGGCGATCGGCCCGGACGACGGAGACCCCGGCCGAGAAGGTGGACGCCCGCACGCGACCGTTCCGCAAGGCCCTGACGATCAGCCTGCTGAACCCGAAGGCCATCCTGTTCTTCCTGTCGTTCTTCGTGCAGTTCGTGGACCCGGCCTACGCCAACCCCGCGCTGTCGTTCGTCATCCTGGGCGCGGTCATCCAGCTCTTCAGCTTCCTCTACCTGACCGGCCTGATCTTCGGCGGCACTTTCCTGGCCGCGCAGTTCCGCCGCCACCGCCGGCTCAGCGCCGGGCTCACCTCCGGCGTCGGCGCCGTCTTCCTGGGGTTCGGCGCGAAGCTCGCCACAGCGTCACTCGGATGAAAGCCGTATTCAAGGTTGCGCTGTTTTCGTGGAGACAGATGGAACGCGTCAAAAGAGGCAGTCCCATCCCTCCTCCTCGGGTACGGTAGGCCACCGGCGTGCTTCCCGGGACGGCGGTGATGGACGCATCGGTGACGTCGAGCGATCCATCCGAAACGCCTGGTCCCCCGAAGCCCGGGTAGACGTCGATCGTCGGCCTATCTGCGGAGCAGCCTTGAACCATCCACCGGTCGCCCTCCCACGCCTCACCGCGCTCGCCCTGCAGGCGGCTCCCCGGCTGCTCGAAGGCGTGGTCGCCCCCCTCGCCGTCTTCTACCTCGCCATGGTGGTCCTCGGCTTCAAGTGGGCGCTGGCCCTCACCGTCGCCTGGGTCTACCTGGGTGTGGCCTGGCGGCTCGTCAAACGGGTCAAGGTGCCCGCCACCATGTACCTGGCCGCGTTCGCGATCACCATCCGGGCGATCGTGGCGTTCTGGACGGGCACCTGGATGTGGTTCTTCATCCAGCCCGAGATGGGCACGATCTGCATCAGCATCGCCTTCCTCGCCTCCGTACGGCTGAACAGGCCGCTCGTGCAGAAGCTCACGCTCGACTACATCCATCTGCCGTCCGCGGTGCTCAAGCACGAGCGGGTGCGCCGGTTCTTCGCCAGGATCACGCTGCTGTGGGCGTTCGTGCTGCTGATGAACTCCACGCTGAGCATCTTCCTGGCCGTCTACGAGTCGATCGGCGGCTCGCTCGGCGCGTTCATGATCCTGCGCACGTCAGCGGTGGCCGTGATCAGCGGTACGGCGATCACGTTCTCGATCATCGCCTTCAAGCGGCTCCTGCACCGGCTGCACGTCGCGCACACCTGACCGCTCCATCAGCAGGAACGCCCCGCACAACCCCATGACCAGCCCGGTCAGCATGCCGAACAGCTCCACCAGGTCGGCCGGGTCGCCCGCCCCCGCGGCCATCGGCCCGCCCACGGACCGGATGATCAGCACGTAGAGGCCCCAGGCGAACAGCGAGCCCGAGCCCAGCCAGGCCGCCACCAGCGGGCGCCAGAACGGGCCGGCGCCCCGCCTGCGGACGATCATCACCAGCGCGACGGCCCCCGCGACCGCGAGCAGGCCCTTGACCCCGCTCTGCGCCGCCGCCGCTGCCGGGCCTTCGAAGGCCTGCACGAGCCGCACGCCGCCCAGCACCACGGCCACCGGCAGCGCGGCCCAGGCCAGGATCGCCTGCAGCGGCCTCGTGGGACTGGGGAAGGGCAGGCCGGTGGCCGTGGTGAAGGCGGCCGGCCAGCGGTCGCGGGCGTACAGGGCGAAGGCCGCCATGAGGCCGACGCCCTGCGCCAGGAAACCGCTGTAGACCATCATGTAGACCCACGGCGCGATGGGGCCGCCGCTGAACGCGGCCGTCCCGGCCGCCGCGACGACGATCGGCGCGGTGACGACGATCACCGACAGCAGTCCGGTGCCCACCCAGAGCGGGAGCAGCACCAGCAGCGCGGGCAGCCGCATGCCCCAGCGCGCGGTGAAGGCCAGCGCCAGCAGCAGGCCCACGGCGTCCATGCCGAAGGTCATCGCGTTGAGCCCGACCATCGCCGGGTCGCTCATCAGGCTCGGGTCGCTCACGCCGAGGGAGCTGCCGGTCAGCCAGAGGATCTTGAGCGTGAGGTAGGGCAGCATGGCCGCCACCGCCACGATCGCGGCAGTGCGGCGGCCGATGCCCGGCGCGAGGTCCGTGGTGCTCACGACCTGGCGGGGCCGGTGGTCGGCGCTCGGTGCGGGTTGCGTCATGCTCCGAGCGTCGCGCGTCCGGCTGCCTGGGCCCTCCCGCCTAGCGGGGATCCTCCTCCCCCTCGTGGGGGAGTGTCACGGTCAGCTCGAAGCCGTCGCCCGCCGGTCCGGCGGTGAGCGTGCCGCCGGCCAGGCGTACGCGCTCGCGCAGGCCCGCCAGCCCCAGCCCGCCGGTCCTGGCGGTGGGCCTGGAGCGCGGCGGCCCGTTGCGTACGCGGACCAGGTGCGGCGCGACCGAGACCGCCACGGCGGCCCCCGGCGCGTGCTTGGCGGCGTTGGTGAGCCCCTCCTGCACCACGGCGGCGGCCAGGCCGGGCACCGGCCCGGGGGCGAGGTCGAGGGAGATCGACATGCCCGAGTCGGCGGCCCGGCGCACCAGCTCCGGGACCTCCTCGCCCACGGGGGCCAGCGGCGCCGCGTCGGAGTCCTCGCGCAGCAGCCCGATGATCTGGCGCAGCCGCTCGGTGGCGTCGGCCGCCGCGAGCCGCAGCTCCCCCGCCGCCTTGACCTGGGCGGGGGCGAGCCCGGGAGCCAGCTCCAGCCCCGCCGCCCTGACCGCGATCAGGGCCAGGTCGTGGCCGAGCGAGTCGTGCATCTCGCGCGCGATCCTGGCCCGCTCCCGCAGCCTGGCCTGCGCCTCGGCCGACATCCTGGCCTGCCGCCGCTGCTGCAGCAGCTTGCGGCGCAGCACCCCGAACAGGTGCGGCACCACGTAGGTGCCGGCGACCGCGGTGGCCATCGACACCCACAGCGCCAGATCGCCGCCCCTGCTCAGCACCACCACCACGCCCACCAGCGCGATCAGGCAGAACGCGACCAGCGCCGGCCCTCCCCTGGCCATGCGCCGCCCGGTCAGGTACGCGTACCAGGCGATGAACGGCGACGTCGGCAGCAGCGGCAGGATCTTCACGTTGCGCCGGGGCAGCAGCCAGCTCAGGTCCACGGTCGCGAACCCCTCGCTGAACCGCCACGGCCCCAGCGGCAGCAGCAGCACCAGGGCGGCCAGCGGGTAGGGCCGGCCGACGAGCACGGCCACCGCGGCGAGCACCCAGCGGGGCACGGTCACCATCCCGAACCCGGCGGGGTCCTGGAACGGGTCGGGCCCCATGGCGGCGACGAAAACGCCGAGCGCGACGAAGAGCAGCACGTCATAGACCACCTGGCGGCGGTTCCCCCGGCGAAGACGTCTCACCGCACCGACGGTATCGGCAGTGCCGGGAAGCGGATGCCGTCCGAAGTCAGGTGGCGCCCCTGACGAAAGTCGGGGGTGGGGTGCCGTCCACCACCGTGGTGGGGCTAGCCCCACCACGAATGCGCCTATCTCCACTCCTGATTCCACCGGCGAGAACCGGTTTGATCGAAGGTGTCATCCGGAGGTCGCAGGCCCTCCCCCCGACGAAAGTAGGGGGTAGTGCGTGCCGATCGTCCGATGTGCCGTGAACTGCGGAGTTCCTAGTTTCAAGGGGTATCGGCCCTGACCCGCGTAAGGGAAAGGACCGCGTTCGACCGGGGGCATCCCCGATGTTCCCGGACGCCACACGCCGTCAGGCTGTGTGAGTGCCCTAACGATCGGAGTACACACTCATGTCGCACGCCATCCTCGACCTCGTCGAGCAGGTGATGTCGTCGCCGTGGTTGTATGTCGCGCTGTTCGGCCTGGCGCTGCTCGACGGGTTCTTCCCCGTCGTGCCCGCCGAGACGTCCGTGATCACGGCGGGGGTGTTCGCCGCGGCCTCCGGCGAGCCGAACCTGGCCCTGGTCATCCTGGTGGCCGCGCTCGGCGCGTTCGCCGGGGACCACATCTCCTACCTGATCGGCAACAAGTCGTCAGGCAGGCTGCGCGACAAGAAGGCGTTCGTCTGGGCGCGCGGCGCCCTGGCAGAACGGGGCGGCCTCGTCCTGGTCGTGGCCAGGTACATCCCCGGGGGGCGTACCGCGACCACGCTGACCATGGGCGCGGTGCGGCATCCGCTGCGCTCGTTCACCTTCTTCGACGCGATCGCGACGAGCTCGTGGGCGGTGTACTCCGGGCTGATCGGCTACTTCGGCGGGATGGCGTTCGAGAACGACCCGATCAAGGGTCTGCTGCTCGGCCTGGGCATCGCGCTGTCCATCACCGCCGTGGTGGAGATCGTGCGATGGGTCAGGAAGAAGCGCGCCATCAAGGCTTCCCCGGAACGTCTTCCTGCGGACACGTCCGTTTGACCCTGCCTGGCAACCATCCGTCTGAAAGGAGTGCGCATGACTGTGCTGGCCGCGGTGATCGCCCTGGTCGGTTCGCTGTTCTTCGCGCTCGGGGCCGCGCTGCAGCAGTTCGAGGCGGTCGGCTCCGCCAAGCCGGGGCTGCTCGCGCTGCTCAGGAGGCCGCGCTGGCTGCTCGGCGGCGTGTCCATCCTGGCGGGTGGTGGCCTGCACATCGTCGCGCTCGGGCTCGGGCCGCTGACGATCGTGCAGCCGATGGGCGTGGCCAGCCTGCTGTTCGCGCTGCCCCTGGCAGCCACGCTGCACGGCCGCAGGCCGTCGCGCGCCGAGCTGGTGTCCGCCGGCGTGGTGGCGGCCGGGCTGATCGGGCTGGTGCTGCTGGTCCCCGAGTCGCACGGCCCCACCCAGCTCAGCCCGAACGGCGTGCTCACGCTGCTGGGCGTGGCGGGGGTGGCGGCGGTGCTGCTGTGGGCCGGCTCGAAGGCGGTCTCGCCCGCCGGCCGGGCGGCGCTGCTGGCGACCAGCTCAGGAGTGCTGTACGGCGCCACCGCCACCCTCATGCGGGTGCTGGTGGACGGCGCCTGGAACTGGTGGTACCTGCTGGCGCTGCCGGTCCCCGCGCTGCTGGCGCTGGTGATGCTCCAGCGGGCCTACGCCGTCGGGCACTTCGGCGTCTCCTTCGCCTCGCTGCAGATCGCCGACCCGCTGACCGCGGTGGCGTTCGGCGCGCTGCTGCTGGGCGAGCCGCTGCCGACCGGGATCCTGCCGGTCCTGGCGGCCCTGCTGACCGCCGCGGGCACCGTCGCCCTGGCGCGGACCAGCCCGCTGGAGGCCCACCACGACCCCGCATGAGATTCCCCAGTTCACGGCTCTCCCCAAGCCATCCCTGACATCGGAGTTCATCGACATGGCCATGCCCCTGCACAGCGTCCCCGACCGCGCCGCGCTCTCCCCCGCCCCCGAGCGCCCGCGCCGCATCCTCATCTCGTCCGACACCTACCCACCCGACGTGAACGGCGCCGCCTACTTCACCCATCGCCTGGCCACGGGCCTGGCCGCGCGGGGCAACGAGGTGCACGTGGTCTGCCAGTCGGACCTGGGCCCGGCCAGCGCCGACGTGTCCGACGGCGTGATCGTGCACCGGCTGCGCTCGGCGCCGCTGCTGGTCCACCCGACCATGCGCTTCACCGTGCCGACCCGGCTCGACCGGCTCGTCTCCATCATCAAGCCCGACGTGCTGCACACCCAGGGTCACTTCGTGGTCGGCAGGTCCGCCATCGCCGCCGCCCGCCGGGCCGGCGTGCCGATCGTGGCCACCAACCACTTCATGCCCGACAACCTCTTCCAGTTCGCCCACATCCCCGCGCGGCTGCGGGAGAAGGCGGGCAAGCTGGCCTGGCGTGACTTCAGCCGCATCTTCAACCGGGCCGACCACATCACCACGCCCACCCCGCTGGCCGCCAAGCTGCTGGCCGACCAGGGCTTCGGGCGCGGCGTCGAGCCGGTCTCCTGCGGCATCGACCTGACCAGGTTCTACCCGCACACCGAGCCCAAGGCGTGGGCGCGCAAGATGTTCGACCTGCCCGACCGGCCCACGATCCTGTTCGTCGGCCGCCTCGACGAGGAGAAGCGCCTCGACGAGGTGATCCGCGCGCTGCCGCTGGTGCTCAACGAGACCGACGCGCAGGTCGCCTTCGTCGGCAAGGGCAACCAGCGGGAGGAGCTGACGCGGCTGGCCAGGCGCATCGGCGTGAGCGAGCGGGTGTTCTTCCTCGGCTTCGTGGCCGACGAGAACATGCCGCAGGCCTTCGCCGCCGCCGACGTGTTCGCCATGCCCGGCGTCGCCGAGTTGCAGAGCATCGCCACGCTGGAGGCCATGGCCTCGGGGCTGCCCGTGGTGGCCGCCGACGCGATGGCGCTGCCGCACCTGGTGGACGGCAACGGCTACCTGTACCAGCCGGGCGACGTGGTCGCGCTGGCCCGGCACCTGGCGACCGTTCTCGCCGACGACGGCCTGCGCGCCCGGCTCGGCAAGGCCAGCAGGGAGCTGGCACTCACCCATGACGACCAGGCGTCGCTCGCCCGGTTCGAGCGGATCTACGACGAGGTGATGCGATGACGCCCAGGCAGAGCGTCTGGGGCACGATGATCGGCACGCTGGTGTCGGCCGGCGCGCTCGCGTACGCGGATGTGGCGCTGCCCACCCAGGTGCTGCTCAGCGACTACGCGCTGGTCTCCGGCGGCCTGGTGCCCGTGCTGATCGGGATGCTGGCGCTGGCGGCGGCCTGCCTGTGCCTGGCGTACGGGCTGGCCACCCTCGACCCCGCGCGCACCGCGCCCACCCGGGTGCTGCTGGTGGCCGGGGCGGCGGGGCTGATGATGAGCGCGATCTTCCCGACCGACCCGGGCACCTCGCAGATCGGTACGCTCTCCGGCGAGATCCACCGCTGGTCGGCGGCGGTCGTGTTCACCTCGCTGCCGGTCGCCGGCTGGGTCCTGGCCAAGGGCCGGGCGGCGGCGTCCGGGTGGAACGCGGTGCGCGCGCTCAGCGTGGCCGCCGCGGCCACGCTCGCGATCTACCTGGCGGCCCATCCGGCCTCCATCACCTCGTCGCTGATCAACGGCGGCGGCTACTACGGGACGCTGGAGCGCGGCGTCGTGCTGGCCGAGATGGCGCTGCTCATCGCCATGGCGCTGGCCACCTTCTCCGGCCGGGCCGTCGCGAAGAGCGAGCCCGTACCCGCCGAGCCGGCCGAGGTCCCCGAGCGCGAGCCCCAGGAACGGCTGGCCGCCTGACGCGCTTCCCCCGAGACACGCCTCTCCAGCGGACACGCTCCACCACCTGACGCGCTTCCACCGCACGGCACCCCCGTCCTGTCCGCGACATTTCGACCGCCGCCGAAAGGACTGCGCCCTAGCGTGACCTCATGCTCATCACCCGACATGCCGAAGCCACGGCGGTGCTCTCCGACACCCGGTACGTGCCGCCACCCGTACGCCAGGACGGCACGGAAGGGACGCTGGCCTGGCTGCGTGCCCGCGTGTCCCGGTTCAGCACCGGCGAGACGCACGCGCGGCGGCGCCACGAGCTGGTCGAACTGCTGAGCGGGCTGGACCCCGCCGGGCTGCGATCGGCCGCCGAGGCGCTGACCAGGCAGCGGGGCGGCGACTGGCGTGGCGTGCCGACGGCCGTGCTGGGAGCGGCGCTAGGAGTCGAGGACACCGGTGCGGTGCCCGCCGCCGCGGCCGGCTACCTGTCGGGCGAGGAGAGCCCGCAGGCCGACGCCGCCGTGGCCGAGCTGCTGAAGCTGGCCGGCATCCCGGTGATCACGCTGCTGCTGCAGGCGCACGCCGCCACGGAGGGGCTCATCGAGACCGCACTCGCGCACGCCGGCCCCGACCAGGACATCGACGAGCTGCTGGGCGAGACGCTCAGGCACGACCCGCCGCTCAAGGCCACCCGCAGGCTGGACACGCGCACCGGCGACGAGGTGACGATCGACCTGGTGGCCGTCAACCGCGACCCCGGCGCGCACGACCCCGCGCGCGGCCACGTCCCGCACCTGACCTTCGGCCACGGCGTGCGCCCCTGCCCCGCCCCCGAGCACGCGCTCGCGCTGGCCGCGGGCGTACTGGAAGGACTGCTGAAGTGAACTTCCACGACCTGCACCGCCCCGGCGATCCGCTGCTGCTGCCCAACGCCTGGGACTACGGCTCGGCGGCCTACCTGGCCGCGCACGGCTTCTCTGCGATCGGCACGACCAGCCTCGGCGTGGCCGCCGTGCACGGCAGGCCCGACGCGGCCGGCGCCACCAGGGCCGAGACGATCGAGCTGGCGGAGGCGATCAGCGGCCTGGGCGTCCTGGTGACGGTGGACATCGAGGGCGGGTTCAGCGACGACCCGGCCGAGGTGGGCGAGCTGGTGGCGGGCCTGGCGGCGCTGGGCGTGGCGGGCGTCAACCTGGAGGACGGCCGTCCTGACGGCACGCTGCGCCCCATCGGGCTGCAGCAGCGGATCATCGAGGCGGCCAAGGGGCACGGCGTGTTCGTCAACGCGCGCACGGACACGTACTGGCTGGGGACCGGCGAGGGCACCGCCGAACGGGTGGACGCCTACGCGCACGCCGACGGCGTCTTCGTGCCGGGGCTGAGCGACCTGGACGAGATCGCGAAGGTGGCGGCGAGCACGCCGCTGCCGCTCAACGTGCTCTACCAGCAGGGCGGGCCCAGCCTGGCCCGGCTGGCCGAGGCCGGGGTGGCCAGGGTGAGCACCGGGTCGCTGCTCTACCGGGCCGCGCTGGCGGCGGCGCTGGGCACGGCGCTCGCCGCCCGCGGTGAGCAGGCCCCAGGGATGCCGACATATGCCGAGATCGTCGCCTGGTTGCCGCGATAATCGAGACATGCGCTTCCAGATCCTCGGGCCCACCAACGTGCTGGGCGAGGACGGCGATCCGGTCACGCTCGGCGGCCCCCGCGTGCGTGCCCTGCTGACGCTGCTCGCGCTGCACGCGGGCCGCATCGTCGGCGCGGAGCAGCTCGTGGACGGCATGTACGGCCCCCGTCCCCCCGAGGGCGTGGCCAACGCGCTGCAGTCGCAGGTGTCCCGGCTGCGCCGGGCGCTGGGGCGGGACCGGGTGGAGTTCCACCCGGCCGGGTACCGGCTGGTCGCCGACCCGCGGGACGTGGACGCGCGCAGGTTCGAGCTGGTGGCGGCCGAGGGCCGGCAGGCGCTGGCCGGCGGCGACCCCGAGCGGGCGGCGGCGCTGCTGCGCGAGGCGCTGGAGCTGTGGCGGGGCGCGCCGCTCGTGGACGCCCCGCACGCCGACGCAGCCGCGGCGGCCCTGGAGGAGCTGCGGCTGGCCGCCACGGAGGACCGCGCGCAGGCGGACCTCGACCTCGGCAGGCACCGGGAGCTGGTGGCCGAGCTGAGCCAGCTCACGGCCGCGTACCCGCTGCGCGAGCGGCTGCGCGCCCAGCTCATGCGCGCCCTGTACGGCAGCGGCCGGCAGGCGGAGGCGCTGACCGTCTATGAGGAGACCAGGAAGCTGCTTGACGAGGAGCTGGGCATCGAGCCCGGCGCCGAGCTGGCCGCCGCCCACCTGGCCGTCCTCAGGGCCGACCCCGCTCTCGGCCCCGCGCTCGGCCCCGCACACCCGACCGCGCTCGGCCCCGCCCATCCGTCCGCACCCGGCGGCGGCACGCACCCGGCAACACTCGGCGGCACGCATCCCGCCGCCCCCGAGTCCGCGCACCCGGCCGCGCCTGGGGCCGCGCCTGGGACCGCACAGGGGGCCGGAGCGGGGGCCGGGGCGGGGGCCGGGGCGGGGGCCGGGGCGGGGGCCGGGGCGGGGGCCGAGGCAGGGGCGCAGGGTCCGGCAGGGCAGCCGGCGCGGCGGGGGCTGCGGGCGCAGCTCACCAGCTTCGTGGGCCGCGCCGAGGAGCTGGCGCAGGTCGGGGCCAGGCTCCGGGACAGCAGGCTGGTCACGCTGATCGGCCCCGGCGGCGCGGGCAAGACGCGGCTGGCGATCGAGACGGCCGCGCAGGAGCCAGGCGACGTGTGCTTCGTGCCGCTGGCCCCCGTCTCCGACGGCGACGGCGTGCCGCAGGCCGTGCTGGCCGCCCTCGGCGTCCGCGACGCCCTGCTGAACATCCACGAGCGGCCCACCCTGGACCCCGAGGCCAGGCTCGTCGCCGCGCTGGCCGACCGTGAGCTGCTGCTGGTCCTGGACAACTGCGAGCACCTCGTGACGGCCACCGCCGAGCTGGCCGACCACCTGCTGGCCGCCTGCCCCGACCTGCGCGTGCTGGTGACCGGCCGGGAGGCGCTGGGCATCACGGGCGAGTCGATCCTGCCCGTGGCGCCGCTGCGGCTGCCGCCCGCCGAGACGGACGAGCCACTCGGCTATCCCTCGGTGCGGCTGTTCGCCGACCGCGCCGCCGCCGTTCGGCCCGGCTTCGCGGTGGACGCGGGCAACGCCGAGCACGTCGTACGCATCTGCCGGGCCCTCGACGGGCTGCCGCTGGCGATCGAGCTCGCGGCGGCGCGGCTGCGTACGCTGTCGATCGCCGACGTCGCGGCCCGGCTCGACGACCGGTTCAGGCTGCTGACCCGCGGCAGCCGTACGGCGCTGCCCCGGCATCAGACGCTGCACGCGGTCGTGGCGTGGAGCTGGGACCTGCTGGACGAGAGCGAGCAGGTGATGGCCAGGCGGCTGAGCACGTTCGTGGCGGGGGCGCGCCCGGAGGTGGCCGAGCGGGTGTGCGGGCTGCCGGAGGAGGCGCTGTTCTCGCTGGCGGAGAAGTCGCTGGTGGAGTTCGCGGACGGGCGGTTCAGGATGCTGGAGACGATCCGGGCGTTCTGCGCGGAACGGCTGGAGGAGTCGGGCGAAGGGGACTCGATCCGCGACGCGCACGCCCGCTACTACCTCGACCTGCTGCTGACGGCCGACCCGCTGCTGCGTACCAGCGCGCAGATGGAGTGGCTGGCCAGGCTCGACGAGGAGAGCGGCGACCTCGACGCGGCCGTGCGCTGGACGACCGAGACCCGGCAGTTCGAGCTGGGCATGCGGCTGCTGGCCCACAGCGCCTGCTACTGGTGGATGCGCGGCCACCGCACCGCGAGCGCGAACCTGGCAGCCGCGCTGCTGGCCGCGCTGGGCGAGACGCGCCTGCCCGGCCTGGAGGAGGAGTACGGCATGTGCGTGCTCATCGTGGCCTGGGCCGGAGGCATGGACGAGTCGCTGCGCGCGCAGCTGGACGAGGTGCGGCGGCTGCTGCCGATCGACTACCTGCCGGTGCGGGTGGAGTTCATGATGATGCTGCTGTCGATGTTCACCGGGCCCCCGGAGGACTTCGACGCCATGCAGCAGTTCTACGTCAACCAGGTCAGTGACCTGCCGCCCTGGAAGCGGGCGTTGGCCAGCTGCGGCCATGCGTTCGTCCTGCAGATTCTCGGCCGGGCCGACGAGGCGCTGGAGTATTTCGAGATTAGCCTGGCCAGGTTCAGGGCCATCGGGGAGCGGTGGGGCATGGTGCTGGTGCTGTCCGGGCTCGGGACGCTGCGCCAGCGGCAGGGTGACTACCGCAGCGCGCACGCGCTCGCCGACGAGGCGCTCGCGCTGGCGCGCGAGCTGGGCGCGGCCACGGAGACCGCCGAGGGGCTGTGCCGCCGCGGTGACGCGCGGATCGCCCTGAACGACCTGCCGGGCGCGCGGGCGGACTACGCGGAGGCGGGCGAGCTGTCGCGCCGCAACGGCTCCATGGAGATCCTGGCCTGGGCCCTGCTCGGGCTGGGCCTGGTCGAGATGGAGCAGGGCGATCCCGGCGCGGCCCGTGCCCTGCTGGTCCAGGCCCGCGAGGTGTGCCCCGGCGACTGGTACAGCACCGAGGACACCCGCTGCCGCATCGACACCGCGCTGGCGCAGCTCGGCGGCTCGGTCAGCGAACGGTAGGCCCGCCGTCAGCCGCCCCGGCCAGAGTGTGCGGCATGAAGAACAAATGGGCGTGCCTGGCCATCGCCTGCCTGGCCACGCTGCTGCTCTCCCTCGATCTCACCGTCCTGCACCTGGCCCTGCCCCGGCTGGTGGCCGACCTCGGCGCGACCTCCACGCAACTGCTGTGGATCGGCGACATGTACGGCTTCGCGCTGGCCGGCCTGCTCGTCACCATGGGCAACCTCGGCGACCGCATCGGCCGCAAGCGCCTGCTCCTGATCGGCGCCGTCGCGTTCGGCGCCGCCTCCGTGGTCACCGCGTACGCGCCCACCCCCGAGCTGCTGATCGCGGCCAGGGCGCTGCTGGGCGTGGCCGGCGCCACGATCATGCCCTCGACGTTGTCGATCATCCGGAACGTGTTCACCGAGCCGGGCGAGCGTACCGCGGCCATCGGCGTCTGGAGCGGGATGAGCGCGGCGGGCTTCGCCGTCGGCCCCGTGGTCGGGGGCCTGCTGCTCGACCACTTCTGGTGGGGCTCGGTCTTCCTGATCAACGTGCCGATCATGGCGCTGGTGCTGGCCGGCGGCATCCTCGTGCTGCCGGAGTCGCGCAACCCGCACGCGGGCCGGCTCGACCTGGTCAGCGTGGTGCTGTCGTTCGCCGGCATCGTGACCGCCATCTACGCGATCAAGGAGGCGGCGCACAAGGGCGTCGAGCACGCGGACGTGGTGGCGGCGGGCGTGGCGGGGGTCGCGCTGCTCGCGCTGTTCGTGTGGCGGCAGGCCAGGCTCGCCGAGCCGCTCATCGACGTGCGGCTCTTCGCGCGCCGCGCGTTCACCGCCTCGATCCTGACGAACCTGCTGGCGATCTTCGCCATGTCGGCCATGATGCTGATGTTCGCCTGGTACCTGCAGCTCGTGCTCGGCTGGTCGCCGCTGCAGGCGGGGCTCGCCCAGCTCCCCGGCGGGCTGAGCGGCGCGGTGGGCGGCGTGCTGGCCGCCAAGCTCATCCGGCCCCTGGGCAGGAACGGCGTGGTCGCGCTGGGCCTGGCCATGAACGCGGGCTCGTTCCTCTACTACGCCACGCTCGGCACCGAGCTGAACTACCTGACGCTGCTGCCGGTCATGGTGATCGGCGGCATGGGCGTCGGGTTCGCCTTCACCGTCAACAACGACAACGTGCTGGCCACGGCGCCGCGGCAGCGTGCGGGGGCCGCCGCCGCGGTGTCGGAGACCGCGTTCGAGCTGGGCGGCGCGCTCGGCATCGCGATCCTGGGCACGGTGCTGACCAGCGCCTACCGGGCCGGCCTCGAAGTGCCCGCCGGGGTCCCGGCCGAGGCCGCCAGGGAGTCGATCGCCGGAGCGCTGAACCTGGCCGCCACCCTGCCCGCCGGGCAGGCCGACCAGCTCGTACGGGCGGCGCAGGCGGCCTTCGTCGAGGGCGTGCACCTCACCTCGCTCGTCACGGCGAGCCTGCTGGCCGTGGTCGCGGTGCTCGCCCTGGTGGGCCTGCGCGGCGTGCCGAAGGTCATCTCGGAGGAGGTGCTGTCCGGCGCGCACTAGCTCACGCGATGGGGTTCGTCGGGCAGGGGCGGGTCCTCGTCGGGGACAGGTCGTCGAGGCGGTGGCCGATCATCCGGGCGATGCCCTCGATGGTCTGGATGCCCGTCCCCTCGCCCGGCTGCCGGTCGGTCTGCACCGACAGCAGCAGGTCCCGCCCCGGCCCCACGACGCGGCCGTAGCTGGTCACCGCCCACGTGTGGTGGATGAACGGCCGCGGCGTCCACCCGTTCTTCAGCGCCACCCGATCCCCTGGCCTGGCGGCGGCGCTGACGCCCCACGCCTGGTCCTTCTGCACCCGCTCCATCAGCCCGAGCACCATCCCCCGGTCGCCTGCGGTCAGCCCCTTGCCGCCCTGGACGAGCACCTTCATCAGGCGGATGCGGTCGGCGGGGCTGGTGTTGGTGCCGCCCCAGTACTTGCTCGGCCCCGGCGTGGTCTCCTTCAGCCCGATCCGGCGGTAGAAGTCGCTCATGGCCCCGCCGCCGCCGACCCGCGACCACAACACGTCGGCGGCGCTGTTGTCGCTCTCCCTGATCATGCGGGTGGCCAGGTCCCGCTCGCCCTCGTCGAGGCGGGAGTCGCGGCCGGCCAGCAGCGCGGCGAGGATGTCCACCTTGGCACCGCTGGCGGTGATCATGTCGTGCTCGTGCTCCCCCTGCCCCAGCCGGATCCCGGTCACCAGGTCCAGCGCGCCGTAGACGATGCGGCCCGGCCGGCCGCGCACGTACTGGGCGAGGTCGCGTTCGAGCCGCGCCCGGGCGGCCTTGCCCGCCCGGATGTCACGAAATTTCAGGACACAGCGTGCGACCTTGACCGGCGCCTCCACCGCGGCGGGCACGACCGGCGCCTTCCCGGCCCCGCAACCGGCCGCGACCGCCAGCCCGAGCCAGGCCATCCACTTCCCACGCACGCGCGAACCCCCGTGATCTCGTCGGGGGTCGTACGGATGATGCCCGGCCAGGCGGGCCCGCCCATCCCGCCAGGCGGTTTCCTGGCGAGACCTTCAGCACTACCTTGCCGGGCTCAGAGGTGCTCGCCCAGGAAATCGGCGGTCGCGTCCACGGCCTGAGTGACGTACGGCTCCCGGTCGTAGAGGTCGATGTGCTGCTTGGCGTCCACCCAGACGATCTTCTTCGGCTGGTCGAGCCGCCTGAACACCTCCTCCGCCCCCTCGGGCGTGCAGAACCGGTCCACGACCCCGTGCACGAGCAGCGCCGGCTTCGGCGACAGGAAGTCGCTGCCCGTCATGTTGTCCATGGTGAGCAGCTCCAGCACGCTGGCCCTGGTCACCTCGTTCGACCAGTGCGGGGACGCGCCGCGCTCGCCGCCGTAGTACGCGTACGGCTCGTCACCGGGCATCGCGGCCTCGCCCTGCCCGGCGACCGCGGGCAGGTACTCGACGGGCCCGCCCAGGTCCTGCCGCTCCAGCACGTCCAGGTAGGGCGCGAGGTCCGCGCCGCGCATCGCGTAGGGGTTGTTGTACGCCCCGGCGATCCCCGCGAACACCTTCACCCGGGGGTCGAAGGCGGCGAACTTGAGCGCGTATCCCCCGCCGAGACAGATCCCGACCGCCCCGATCCGCTCACGGTCCACCTCGGGCCGCGACCGCAGGAACGACACCGCGGCCCGCAGGTCGTGCAGCTTGCCCTGCGGGTCCTCGTGGCGGCGCGGCAGCCCCTCGGACTCGCCCCAGTTGCGATGGTCGAAGGCCAGCGTGGCATACCCCCGCTCGGCCAGCCGGGCCGCGTACAGGCCCGTGACCTGGTCACGCACTCCGGTGAACGGCCCGGTGAACACCAGCCCCGGCCACGGCCCCACGCCGTCCGGCACCCGCAGGTCGCCGGCCAGCGTGAGACCGTCCACAACGAATTCCACTCTCATGGACACCAGGCTACGAGTCGAACCCGAGCCCCATCCGGTCGAGCGCGCGCAGCCACAGGTTGCGCCTGCCCTGGTGCTGGTCGGCCTGGGCGATCGACCAGCGGGTGAACTGGATCACCCCCGACCGCACCGGCTCGGGCGGGAACGGCATCGGCTTCTCCTTCACCATGCGCAGCTCGGTGCGGTCGGTGGGCTTGCCCGACAGCAGGTCCAGCATGACGTTCGCGCCGAACCGAGTGGCGCCGACGCCCATGCCGGTGTAGCCGGCGGCGTAGACCAGCCGGCCGCCGTGCGCCTGCCCGTAGAAGGCGCTGAACCGGCTGCACGTGTCGATCACGCCGCCCCACCTGTGGGTGAACCGCACCCCGTCGAGCTGCGGGAAGGTGTCGTAGAAGTGCCGCGCGAGCTTGACGAACGTCTCGTCGCGCTGGTCGTACTCCGGCTTGACCAGGCCCCCGTTGTAGTAGACGGCGTCGTAGCCGCCCCACAGGATCCGGTTGTCGTCGGTCAGCCGGTAGTAGTGGAACTGGTTGCCCGAGTCGCCCACGCCCTGCCTGTTGCGCCAGCCCACGGAGTCGAGCTGGGCCGCGGTCAGGGGCTCGGTCATCAGCACGTAGTCGTACACCGGAACCACGAAGTGCTTCAGCCGCCGCAGCAGCGGCGGGAACACCCCGGTGCCCAGCGCCACCTGGCGCGCGCCCACCGTGCCGTGCGGCGTGCGCAGGGTGATCGTCGTGCCGTCGTCGGCCATCGAGCGGACCGGGGTGCGCTCGTGGACGCGTACACCGAGCCGCAGGCACGCGTCCCGCAGCCCCCACACCAGCCGCGCCGGGTCGAGCATGGCGCAGCCGCTGCGCTCCCAGAGCCCGCCCAGGTAGGTCGGCGAGTTCACCTCGGCCCGCACCTGCTCCTGGTCCAGCGGCAGGTAGTCGAGGCCGAGGTCGGAGATCAGGTCGAGGTGCTCGTTGAGGCCGTCGAGCTGCCACTCCTCGGTGGCCACGTGCAGCTCGCCGGTCCGTTCGAAGGAGCAGTCGACGCCGTAGCGCTCCAGCGTGCGCTCGATCTCGTCGAGGTTCTCGACCCCCATGCGTTCGAGCCGGTCGATCTCCTCAGGCCACCGCTCCAGCCCGTTGGCCAGGCCGTGGGTGAGGGTCGCCATGCAGAACCCGCCGTTGCGGCCGGTGGCCGCCCAGCCGATCCTGCGGCCCTCGATCAGGACGACGTCCAGCGAGGGGTCGCGCTCCTTGGCCATCAGAGCCGTCCAGAGCCCCGAGAAGCCGCCGCCGACGACGACCAGGTCGGCGGTGGTGTGTCCGAAGAGCCGCGGTTGCGGCTCGGGTCTGGCCGGGCTGTCCAGCCAGTACGGCTTGCGCTCCGCATCAGCCAGCGCCTTCAGCGGATCCACAAATCCCACTTCCCTTACGAAAGTCTGAGTCTTGAAAATTGCGGGACCAATGAGGTGTCACGCGCGGGTTCCCCCCGCCGGAATCCGATCTCGCCTCCCTGTTCTTGGCCAAGGTGAAAACCCCTCCGCGACCTGCGGAGGGGAATCCGGAAGAATGTTCTCAGCTACGGCGGCGCGCCGCGACCGCGTTGCCGACGGCGATCAGCACCCCGATGCAGAAGATCAGCGTACCCATGACGTTGACCTGCGGCGGGATGCCGGTCTTCACCGCGCCGACGATCCACAGCGGGAAGGTGACGGTCGAGCCGTTGACGAAACTGGTCACCACGTAGTCGTCGATGGACAGCGCGAAGGCCAGCATGCCGCCCGCCAGCACGCCCGGCAGGATCGCCGGCAGCGTCACCTGCCGGAAGGTGCCCCAGGCCGTGGCGCCCAGGTCCCTGGCGGCCTCCTCCAGGGAGGGGTCCAGGGTGACGACCCGCGCCCGCACGGTGACCACCACGAACGACAGCGAGAACAGCACGTGCGAGATGATGATCGTGTTGGCGTCGCGCGGCACGTTGCCGGAGACGAACAGCGACAGCAGCGACGCCCCCATGACCAGCTCGGGTGTCGAGATGGCGGCGAAGACCAGGAAGTTCGTCGCTCCCTGGCCGCGGAAGCGGTGCCGGCCGAGCGCGAGGCCGAGCATGGTGCCGATCACGACCGTGATGACCGTGCTGACCAGGGCGATCACCAGCGAGTTGTACAGCGCGACGGTGAGGTCGGAGATGTCGAACAGCTCGGCGTACCAGCGCAGGGTGAAGCCCTGCCAGGTGGTGTTGGACTTGCTCTGCTTGTCGTTGAACCCGAACAGGATCATCACGGCGATCGGCGACGACAGCCAGACGATGATCAGCCAGGTGTAGAGGTGCAGCAGCCGGTCGCCGGCCCGCGCGCCCCTCATCGGGCCGCCGCCTCGAGCACGTTCTCGGTCCCGAGCGCCCGCGCGTAGATGAAGATGCCCACCAGCAGCACCGCCATCAGCGTGAACGACAGCGCCGAGGCGGTCGGGTAGTCGAGGTTGGTCAGGTACTCGGTCTGGATGATGTTGCCGATCATCGTGTTCGAGGTGCCGCCGAGGATGGCCGCGTTGATCGGGTCGGCCGTGGCGGGCACGAACGTCATCAGCACCCCGGCGAACACCCCCGGCAGCGACAGCGGCAGCACCACCCGCCGGAAGGCCGCCGCCCGCGTCGCGTACAGGTCCTGGGCCGCCTCCACCACCCGCGGGTCCACCCGCTCCAGCGCCACGTAGATCGGCAGGATCATGAATGGCAGGAAGTTGTAGGTCAGCCCGCCCACCACCGCGAACGTCGTGGCCAGCACGTGGAAGTCCGCGGGCAGCAGCCCCCAGCCCTTCAGCGTGCCGAACAGGATGCCGTTGTCCGACAGCAGGAAGTTCCACGAGATCGTGCGCAGCACGAACGAGACGAAGAACGGCAGCAGGAGCAGGAACAGGTACGTCGACTTGCGGGCGCCGGCCTTGAAGGCGATGAAGTACGCCACCGGGTACCCGATCACCAGCATGGCCACGGTGGCGAGCCCGCCGTAGAGCAGCGACCGGACGAGCTGCGTGCTGTAGCGGCCGATCGCGTCCGCGTAGTTGGAGAAGCTGAACGTCATGGCGAAGCCGTCGATGGCGTTGCCGGTCTGCAGCGACACCGACGCCATCGCGACCATGGGCACGACCAGGAAGATCGCCAGCCACATCCAGCTCGGCAGCGCGAGCAGGTAGGGGGTGAGCCGCCGCATCGGTTACGCCTGGGTGATGGACTGGAAGATCGGGTTGAACACCTGCTCCTGCTGGGTGGTGAGCTGGGTGTAGTTGCGCAGCTTGGCGTAGTCGGCCTCGGAGGGGAACATGAGCGCGCTGTCGACCATGTCCTCCAGCGCCTTCTTGTCCTCGCCCTTGGCCGTCCTGGCCTTCTCGCGCAGCAGGTCCTGCACGGCGGGGACCGGGGTGACGTACTGGATGTACTCGTCCAGCTCGGCGGCCACGGCCGGCTGGTAGAGGTAGTCCATCAGCATGAGGGCGTCCACCGGGTTGGCCGCGCCCTTGGGGATGAGCATGTTGTCGGTCCAGATCGTGCCGCCCTCGGCCGGCACGACGAACTTCACCGGCTCGCCGGCGAGCTGCCGCTGGAACACGTCGCCGGACCAGGCCATGGTCAGCCAGACGTCGCCCTTCGACACGGCGTCGATATACGACTGATCATAATATTTCCGCACAATTCCGGCATCGCGCTGTGCCTTCAGCTTCTCGCCGGCCTTGTTCCAGTCCGCCTCGGTGGACTTCTCCGGGTCGATGCCCAGCGCGATCATGCCGAAGTTGGCGATCTCCTGGGCGTCGGCCATCATGCCGACCCGCCCCTTGTACTTGGGGTCGAACAGCGACTCGATGCTGGTGATCTCGTCCTTGACGTACTTGGTGTTGTACGCGATGCCGGTCACCCCGGAGGTGTACGGCACCGTGTACTTGTTACCCGGGTCGTACGAGCGCTCCTTGTACTTCTGACCGGCGTTGGCCTGGAAGTTCGGCAGCTTGGCGTGGTCGAGCGGCACCGCGTAGCCCAGCTCGATCATGTGCTGGAGCTGGATGCCGTTCGTCATGACGACGATGTCGTAGCCCAGCGACTGCCCGGCGCGCAGCACGGGGTCGGCCTTGCCGAAGAACTCGGCGTTCTCCTGGATGACCTCCTTGTACTCGTACGCGATGCCGGTGTCCTGCTTGAACTTCTCCAGCGGGCCCTTGTCCTCCGGCATGTACTCGGGCCAGTTGGCGAAGACGACCTTGCCGTTCTTCTTCTGCTTGGCCCAGTAGTCGGCCACGGCGTCGGCCTTCGGGGGCGCCGCCTTCTGCCCCTGCACGCCGCAGGCGGCCAGGGCGAGCCCGGCGGCGGAGAAACCCGCCAGGCGGAAGACGTCACGACGGGTGCGGGGCTGCGTCATTCCACGCATGAAGGGGTTCATGGGGTGCTATCAACTTCCAATCACGTACGAGTGCTGCGCCTGCCACGACAGCCAGACGGAGTCGCCCCGCTCCGCCGTGGCCGTCGCGTCATGCGCGTTCTGCTGAAACACGGTGATCTCGGCCCCGTCAGCGAGAGTCACCGCATAGCTGTTATACGTGCCGAGATACACCACTTCGGCCACGATGCCCTGCACGGCGCTCAGCTCCTGCGCGGGCTCCTCCGTGCCGATGGTGATCTTCTCGGGCCGCACGGTCACCGTCACGTCGCCGTCGTGGCCGGGCACCAGCACCTTGCCGCCGCCGACCTTCAGCTCGCCGCCGGTCGCGGCGCCGGCGAGCAGGTTGGAGGTGCCGATGAAGCCGGCCACGAAGGCCGTGGCGGGCCGCTCGTAGATCTCGCGCGGGCCGGCGAGCTGCTCGACCACGCCGTCCTTCATGACGGCGATGCGGTCGCTCATGGTCAGCGCCTCGCTCTGGTCGTGCGTGACGTACACGAACGTGATGCCGACCTCGCGCTGGATGCGCTTGAGCTCGACCTGCATGGCCTGGCGCAGCTTGAGGTCGAGCGCGCCGAGCGGCTCGTCGAGCAGCAGCGCGCGCGGCCGGTTGACCAGGGCCCTGGCCAGGGCCACGCGCTGCTGCTGGCCGCCGGAGAGCTGGCGCGGCATGCGCTTGCCCCGGTCGGCGAGGTCGACGATCTCCAGCATCTCGCCGACCCGCCGGTCGATCTCCGCCTTCGGCGTCCTGCGCTGCTTGAGCCCGAACGCCACGTTGTCCCAGACGCTCATGTGCGGGAAGAGCGCGTAGGACTGGAAGACCATGTTGACGTCGCGCTTGTTGGGGGGGACGTTCGTGACGTCCTGGCCGTAGAGCTTCACCAGGCCCTTCGTCGGCGCCTCGAAGCCCGCGATCATCCTCATGGTCGTGGTCTTGCCGCAGCCGGACGGGCCGAGGAGGGAGAAGAACTCCCCCTCCTCGATGCCCAGCGTCACGCCTTTGACTGCCTGGACGACCTCGCCATGCGAGTGATACTCCTTGACGACGTCCGCAAGCTCAATCGCACTCAGCCCGGTCATTTCCAGGTTCGTTCCTTGCCGCTATTCGCCGATGTAGTGCATGACGTGCTTGACCCGGGTGTAGTCGTGCAGACCGAACACCGACAGGTCCTTGCCGTACCCGGAGTGCTTGAAGCCGCCGTGCGGCATCTCCGAGACGAACGGGATGTGCGTGTTGACCCAGACCACGCCGAAGTCGAGCCGGTTCGACATGCGCATCGCGCGGCCGTGGTCGGAGGTCCAGACCGAGCCGCTCAGGCCGTACTTCACGTCGTTGGCCTTGGCCAGGGCGTCGGCCTCGTCGGTGAAGGTCTGGACGGTGATCACGGGGCCGAAGACCTCGTTCTGCACCATCTCGTCGTCCTGGCGCAGCCCGTCCACGACGGTCGGGGCGAAGAAGTAGCCCTTGTCGCCGACGCGGTGACCGCCCGTGAGGACCTTGGCGTGCGCGGGGACCCGGTCGATGAAGCCCTGGACCCTGGCGAGCTGGTTCTCGTTGTTGAGCGGGCCGTAGAGGGCGTCCTCGTTGCCCAGGTCGCCGGTGACGGTGCCGGCGGCGGCCTCGGTGAGCGCGGCCACGAACTCGTCGTGCACGCTCTCGTGCACCAGCACCCGGCAGGCGGCCGTGCAGTCCTGGCCGGCGTTGTAGAGGCCGGCGGTGGCGATGTCGCCGGCGGCCTTGCGCAGGTCCTTGACGTCCTCGAAGACCACGACCGGCGCCTTGCCGCCGAGCTCCAGGTGCACGCGCTTGAGGTCGTCGGCGGCGCTCTTGGCCACCGACATGCCGGCGCCGACCGAGCCGGTGATGGCCACCATGGCGGCGGTCGGGTGGCTGACCACCATGGCGCCGCTCTCGCGGTCGCCCGTGACGACGTTGAAGACGCCGGGCGGCAGCACCTCGCCGAGGATCTCGGCCAGCTTCAGCGTGGAGACCGGGGTGGTGTCGGACGGCTTGAGCACGATCGTGTTGCCGGCCGCCAGCGCGGGGGCGATCTTCCAGACCGCCATCATCATCGGGTAGTTCCACGGCGTCACCTGGCCGACCACGCCGATCGGCTCGTGCCTGATGACGCTGGTGTGCTCGGCCAGGAACTCGCCGGCCGTGGGGCCCTCCAGCGTGCGCGCCGCGCCCGCGAAGAAGCGGAAGTGGTCGGCGGCGACCGGCGTCTCGTCCTCGGCCATGCGGGCGCGGGGCTTGCCGGTGTTGCGGCACTCGGCCTCGTTGATCTCATCGGCCCGGGCGTCGATCGCGTCGGCGACCTTGAGCAGCAGGTTCGCCCGCTCGCCCGGGGTGGTCCTGCCCCACGACTCGAACGCGGCGGCCGCGGCGGCGAAGGCGGCGTCGATGTCCTCCTGACCCGAGACGGGAGCCTGGACATAGGCCTCACCCGTGCACGGATCGATGATGTCGGAGAATCGGCCGCTCTTGGCGTCCACGAACTCACCGTTGATGTAGTTCTGCAGACGGGTGGTCAAGGTGATGACCTCCTCGTGAGGTGGCTGAGATGCCGCGACTCTGACAGAGCAGATGCATCACGACAAGGGATTTCGTGGTGAAGATATCAAATTGCTACGAATTCGCTTGACAGACCGCGAAGAACTGACAACATGTCGCACCAGGACGGCAACCCGGCGGGAACGTCCCCGTAACGCCGGACCGCTAGGAGGAATCCGATCGATGACGACGCCGCCCCGCGTACGCCGAAACAGCGCAGGCTCCAGCGGCCCGGTGGTCCTCGACGACCTGTCCAAGCAGATCATCGAGCAGCTCCAGGCCGACGGGCGCAAGCCGTACGCGGCGATCGGGAAGGCGGTCGGCCTCTCCGAGGCCGCGGTACGCCAGCGCGTGCAGCGGCTCCAGGACGCCGGCGTCATGCAGATCGTCGCGGTCACCGACCCGCTCACGCTCGGTTTCCCCCGGCAGGCCATGATCGGCGTCACCTGCGAGGGCGACCTGGAGAAGGTGGCCGACGAGCTGGCCGGCATCGAGGAGATCGACTACGTCGTGCTCACGGCCGGCTCCTTCGACGTCATCGTCGAGGTGGTCTGCGAGGGTGACGGGCACCTGCTGGAGATCCTCAGCAAGATCCGCGCCATCCCCGCCGTCCGGGCCACCGAGTCGTTCGTCTACCTCAAGCTGCGCAAGCAGACCTACTCCTGGGGCACCCGCTAGCCGATCCGGGCGACCGCCCGCACGGGCGAGCCGTCACCTCCGGCGATCCGCAGCGGGAACATCGACACCTCGACCGGCCGGTCTGCCGGCAATCGATCGAGCCCCACCAGGTTCTCCGCGATGACCGCGTGCGCGCGCAGCAGCGCCTCGTGCGCGGGAAAGTCGTCGGCAGGCGTCGGGTCCACGCTCAGCGCGTCGATGCCCACCGTGCGCACGCCCCGTTCGACCAGCAGCGCGGCGGCCTCCGCGCTGAGGAAGGGGTGGTCCCGGCTGCCGAACGGCCACCCGGTGGCCACCAGCACGATCATCCCCGCGCTCACGTGCCCGAACAGCTCGGCCCCGATCGGCGAGCGCGGCGCCCGCCCCCGGGCGTCCACCACGACGGCGGGCCCGTGGAAGCGCTCCAGGGGCAGCTCGTCCAGCGTGGGCAGCGCGTCGTCGAGGTGGAAGGGCGCGTCCACGTGGGTGCCCGAGTGGGAGCCCAGGTGCAGGCCCAGCACGTTCACGCCGTCGCGGGCCACGGTGAGGGCGGGGCCGACCGAGACCTCGGGGTCGCCGGGGTAGACGGGCATCCCGGTCTCGATCGGCGCCGACAGGTCGATCAGCTCCATCACGTCACCGGCTCCACGATCGGCAGGACGGGCGTGTCGGCCGAGCGGACCAGGCGCGGCCCCTCGTGCCCGTAGACCTCGCGCGGCTCGGGGAAGAGCGCCAGCAGCACCAGGTAGAGCAGCCCGGCCACGGCCAGCCCGACCGGGAGCGAGATGTCGATCCCGCCGGCCAGGCTCCCCAGCGGCCCGACGAACTGCCCCGGCAGGTTGACGAACATCAGCGCCAGCCCGGCGGAGACGAGCCAGGCGCCGAGCCCGCGCCAGTTCCAGCCGTGCGCGAACCAGTAGCGGCCGCCGCGCTGGCGCCGGTTGAACACCTGCAGCGCCTCCGGGTCGTACCAGCCACGCCGCGTCACGTAGCCGAGCATCATGATCACCATCCAGGGTGCCGTGCACGTGATGATCAGTGTGGCGAACGTGGAGATGCTCTGCGTGAGGTTCGCCGCGAAACGCCCGATGAAGATGAACACGATCGACAGCGTGCCGATGAACACGGTGGCCTGGACCCGGGAGAAGCGCGGGAAGACGCTGGAGAAGTCGAGGCCGGTGCCGTACAGCGAGGTCGTGCCGGTGGACATGCCGCCGATCAGGGCGATGAGGCAGACGGGCACGAAGTACCAGCCGGGCGAGACCGCCAGCAGGCCGCCGACGTAGTTGGGGGCGGCGGGGTCCACGTACTCGGCGGCCTTGGTGGCGATGATCGAGGCGGTGGCCAGGCCGAAGAAGAACGGCAGGATGGTGGCGAGCTGCGACAGGAACGCCGCCGCCATCACCCGCCCGCGCGGGGTGCTCGCCGGGATGTAGCGGGACCAGTCGCCGAGGAAGGCGCCGAAGGAGACCGGGTTCGACAGCACGATCAGGGCCGCGCCGATGAACGAGGGCCAGAACAGGGCGTCGCCCGGCTGCACGGCGCCGGCGTACGACGGGTCGAAGTCGCCGGCGAAGGCGAACACGCCCAGCACGAACAGCAGCGACGCCGCCGCGACCGCGATCTTGTTCACGAACAGCATGAACCGGAAGCCGTACACGCAGACCACCAGCACGAGGATGGCGAAGATCCCGTACGCGACCCCGTACGACAGGTCGGTGTCCGGCAGCCCCACCAGCCGGTGGGCGCCGCCCACGAGCGCGTCACCCGACGACCACACCGAGATCGAGAAGAACGCGATCGCGGTCAGCAGCGACAGGAACGAGCCCACGATCCGGCCGTGCACGCCCAGGTGCGCGGAGGAGGAGACGGCGTTGTTGGTGCCGTTGAGCGGCCCGAACAGCGACAGCGGCGCCAGGATCAGCGCCCCCGCCACCAGCCCGAGCACGGTGGCGGCCAGGCCGTGCCAGAACGACAGGCCGAACAGGATGGGAAAGGCGCCGAGCACGCACGTCGCGAACGTGTTGGCGCCGCCGAAGGCGACCCTGAACAGGTCGACGGGGCGGGCGTTGCGGTCGGCGTCGGGGATGCGCTCGACGCCGTAGGTCTCGATCTCGGTGAGGGAGCCGCTGCTCATGTCTTCTCCTGGAGCGCCAGCAGGCTGACGAGGTCGTAGGCCACGTGGGAGGCGGCGATCGAGGTGATCTCCGCGTGGTCGTAGGCCGGGGCCACCTCGACCACGTCGGCCCCGATCAGGTTCAGCCCGGCCAGGCCGCGCAGGATCTCCAGCAGCTCGCGGCTGGTGAGCCCGCCGGCCTCGGGGGTGCCCGTGCCGGGGGCGTGCGCGGGGTCGAGCACGTCGATGTCGACGGACAGGTACAGCGGGCGGTCGCCGACCCGCTGCCGCAGCAGGTCGATCACCTCGTCCAGCCCGCGCCGCAGCACGTCGGCCGCGGTCACGATGCCGAACCCGAGCCGCCGGTCCTCCTCCAGGTCCTTCTTGCCGTAGAGGGAGCCCCTGATCCCGACGTGGCTGAGCGCCTCGGTGTCGAGGACGCCCTCCTCGACGGCCCGGCGGAACGGGGTGCCGTGCGTGTACTCGGCCCCGAAGTAGGTGTCCCACGTGTCGAGGTGCGCGTCGAAGTGCACCAGCGCCACGGGGCCGTGCTTCCTGGCCGCCGAGCGCAGCAGCGGCAGCGCGATCGTGTGGTCGCCGCCGATGGTGACGAGCCTGGCGTCGAGATCGTCGGCCGCGCCCTCGATGGTCTCGATGGCGGCGCCGATGTCGAACGGGTTGACCGCGATGTCCCCGGCGTCGGCGACCTGCACCCGCTCGAACGGGGACACGTCGAGGCCGGGGTGGTAGGGCCGCAGCAGCCGGGACGCCTCCCGTACGGCGGCGGGGCCGAACCGGGCACCGGGCCGGTAGGAGACACCGGTGTCGAAGGGCACGCCCACCACCGCCACGTCCGCCCGCTCCACCTGGTCCAGGCGGGGCAGGCGGGCGAAGGTGGCGGGGCCCGCGAAGCGCGGGACCTTGCTGGAGTCGACGGGACCGAGGTTCATGCGCCTCAGTGTTCGTCACGCCTCTGACCTGCGGCAATTGTGGTCATCACGAAGTACTACGGTGTGTGTTGTGGCCGACCACAAACTCACCGTGGAGGACCTCCTCCGCTCCCCCGCACTCCAGCTCCGCGTGCTGGCGGGCGAGGCCGGGCTGTCCCGCTCGGTCTCGTGGGCGCACGTCAGCGAGCTGGACGACCCGACGCCGTGGTTGCTCGGGGCCGAGGTCATCATGACGACCGGCATCGGCGTGCCCCGCACGGCCGCCAGGCAGCGGGCCTACCTGGAGCGCCTCGACGACGCCGGCGTCTCCGCGCTCGCCCTGTCGGCCCAGCTCCACGTGCCGCCGCTGCACCCGGCGTTCTTCGAGGCCGCCGAGGAGCGCGGCATGCCGGTGCTGGAGGTGCCGCTGGCGGTCCCGTTCATCGCGATCGCGCAGGAGGTCGCGGCGGCGCTCCAGGAGGACGCCAGCCACCGCCTCGGCGCCCAGCTCCAGGTCTTCGGCGCGCTGCGCTGGCTGGCCACGGAGGACCTGGACACGGCCACGCTCTTCAAGCGCCTGGAACGCCTGTCCGGCTACGACGTCTACCTGTCCACCCGCTCGGGCCGCCCGCTCCTGCCCGGCGTCCCCGTCCCCCCGCCGGCCGTCCTGCCCGCCGCGCCCGACGCCCCGCCCACGATCCCCGGCGGCTTCGTGCTGCCCGTCTCGGCCCCGGGCGGCCCCGCCGGCTATCTGGTGGCCTTCGAGCGGGAGGGCGCCCGCCCCGCGGGACTGGCCGTGGTCCAGCACATCGCCACGGTGGCCGCGCTCCAGGTCGCGATGGCCAGGCACGAGCGCGAGACGCTGCGCAGGGAGGGCGCGGAGACGCTGGCCGAGCTGCTGCAGGACCTCCTCGACCCGCCGGCCGCCCGCCGCCGCCTGGCCCGCCTCGGCCTGTCCATGGAGCCGGACACTGAGTCGGAGATGGTGCTGCTGGTGGTGCGCGGCGTCCCCGACGACGCCCTGCGCCGCGCCGTGGACGACCTGCCGCACCTGATGCTGCGCCGCGGCGACGACCACTACCTGCTGGGCCCGCCCGGGATCGGCCCCGCCGTGGCCGCCGTGCCGGGGGTCGCCGCCGGGATGAGCCGCCCGTTCCCGCCAGGGGAGCCGCTGCGGGTGGCCCAGCGCGAGGCGGCCTGGGCGGCCACGCACGCCGCCGAGTCGGGCCGCGGGCTCGTCCTGTACGGCGACGACACGACAGGCCGGTGGCTGCCCGAGGACCCGGACACCCTGGCCGCATTGGTGGATTACGTGCTGGGCAAGGTGCTCGCCTACGACGGGGCGCACCATTCCTCTTTGCTGGCTTCCGTACGGACCTGGCTGGAACACAACCGCCATATGCGCGACGCCGCCGCGGCCCTGCACATCCATCCCAATACCCTGGCCTACCGGCTGCGCCGATTCAGCGAGCTCAGCGGCAGGGACCTCGACTCCAGCGCGGCCTTCGCCGAGGTCTGGCTGGCCATCCGCGCGGCCCGCCAGCTCGGGCTGCACAACTGAGACGGCACGATGGTCACCGCCCCGGTACGCCCGATCTCCCTGTCGATGGGCGACGCGGAGGAGGCGGTCGAGCTGGGCAGGCAGGTGGTGACCAGGATGCCGGGCGACGTGAGCGCCCGCACGACCCTGGCCTCCCGGCTCTGGCAGGCGGGCTCGCCGGCGGATCTGGACCGGGCCCTGGCGCTCGGCCTGCCCCGCTCGGACGAGGACAGCGCCAGGGCGGCCAGGGAGGAGGCCCAGCGCCGCCTCGACCGGTGATCCCCTACAACAGCTGCACCGTGGCGATCTCCCACGCCCCCAGCGGCAACCGGAGCGTCCCGTCCGTCACGTCGAGCGGCTCTCCCGGGCGTCCCCGCAGGTCGGCCCGGCGCGCCTGGGTGAAGCGCCCGCTGACCACCGCCTCCGCGGCCTCGGGGGTGAGCGCCACGACCCGCAGCTCCCGCCACCCGTCGCGCTCGCGCAGCGAGGTCATCACCACGCCGTCCCCGCTCACCGACAGCCCGGCCGCGGGCTCGGGCAGCGGCAGGAACCGCTCGCCGAGCCCCGGCACCACCAGCAGGTCGTGCCTGAAGGCCTCCGCCTGCGGCACCACCTCGCCCCACGACCCCTGGTACGGCATCAGCGCCACGCTCACCGACCGCACCCCGCGCGACTGCGCCGCCGGAGTGGGCAGTTGCGGGCCGGCCGGTTCCGGGCGCAGGGCGTTGCGGTTGCGGGAGAGGTAACCGACCGAGCGCAGCAGCGTGAGCGCCAGCTCCCCGTCCGCCAGCTCGTACTCCGTCACGTGCTCCAGCAGCGCCGCCACGCCTCCGGCGGCCACCCACGACGAGGCGGGGAAGGTGGGAAGCGGGGTCTCGCCGCAGCCGCCCTCCGCGGTGAGCCCGCGGGTGACGACCGCGAACTGCCCCTCGGCGTACGACTGCGTGGCCGGCGCCGGCAGCGGGACGTGCAGGCGTACCCGGTGGTCGGCGCAGCGGTTGTCGAACTCGACCCGCAACCGCACGAACGGCTCGCCCGCCCGCAGCTCGACCCGGGTGGTGACGGCGATCTCCTCCATCCTGGCGCCGCGCGCCGCGGCGGGCAGCTCGGGAGCGCCCTCGACGCCCTCGCCCGAGGCGGGCCACAGGTAGGTGCGCCGCACGTCCACCATCGCCACCAGCGGCCCCGTGCAGATCAGCTCCGACTCCACGTCCACCGGCCGCGACACCGTCACGTCGGCCTGCGGCGGCGCGTAGTTGTAGGTGTCGCCCACGTCGCCGCCGTCGACGATGCGGCCCGCGCCGGTGACCGTGGTGCCGTCCCGGCCCACCAGGGTCAGGGTGCCGTCGGGGGCGATCGTGACCCGCAGCAGCCCGTTGTCCAGCACCTCCTCGTCGCCCCGCACCGGCAGGGGGGCCGAGTCGGAGCTGAGCCAGCAGGACGGGTGGTGCGTGCCGGGAAGGGGTTGCGGGTCGCCGTACACGTGGTCGCGCGGCGCGGGACGCAGGCTCGTGTGGCCGAGGGGCGGGGCCTCCACCAGGGCGGCCACCGTGCGGCGGGGCTCGGCGAGGATGCGTACGCGGGACACGCCGTCGAGGGCTCCGCGCAGGTCGCCCGCGTCGAACACCACGGACGTCTCCCGGGCCACGGTGAACGTCAGCGTCCCGTCCTCGACCGTCCAGCCCGTGATGTGCTGCCCGTACAGCTCGGTGCCGTGGACGAAGGTCAGCGCCGTGGCCGGGTCCATCTCCTCGTCGAGCAGCAGCGTGGCCGCGTACTCCAGCGGCTGCACCGGCACCGGCGCGCCCGACGGGCCCACCAGCGGGTCGGTGCCGGCCACGTCCACGACCACGACGCCGCGCCGGGCGCCGGGGGTGGGGTTGACGATCAGCACGCCGTCGGACGGCACCGCCCGGGCCAGGCGGGCGGTGACCATGTCGCGTACGGCCTGCCCGAGCTGCTCGGCCTCGGCGATGCGGGCGGCGACCTGCTGGGCGGTGTCGTCCACGCCGCAGCCGGTCACCGAGTCGTGGCCGCTGGCGTCCACCAGCCGCCACCACGCCATGTCGAGGAAGCGGCCGGGCCACTCCTCGCCCCAGAGCGCGGCCAGCGGCTCGGCGTACCGCTCGACCATCCGCTCGGCGCGGCTCATGGCCTGCTTGACGTGCGGGCGGATGGAGATGACGCCGGGCAGGATGTTGGCGCGGGCGTGGGAGCGCAGCTCGCCGTGCACCTGCGGCAGGCCGTCCACCTCACCCGAATGGGCGCCGATGTATCCGGACAAGGTGTCCATGCGGGCGCCGATCTCGGCCACCATCTCCGGCAGCCCGCGCACCGGCGCCGAGTGGTCGGTGCCGTACATCGCCAGCAGCGGCCCCTCGGGCCCGTGCCACTCCCGCATGGTGCGCACGAACCCCGCCGCCCGCTCCTTGAGCCCCTCTCCGTCGTGGAACAGGTAGGCCCCGTTCCCGTAGCCGCCCGCGGGCAGGTACTGCGTGCGCAGCGCCGTGCCGTCGGGCGCCACCCAGGCGAAGGCGTCGGTGGTGACGGCGGCCGGCACGCCGCGGTAGACGCAGGCGTGCAGCAGCCCGGCCTTGCGCAGGATCTGCGGCATCTGCGCCGTGTGGCCGAACATGTCGGGCAGGTAGCCGACCGGCATGGCGCCGCCCAGCTTGTCCGCCCTGGCCATGCCCAGCTCCAGGTTGCGGATGATGTTCTCGCCGGAGCAGAGGAACTCGTCGAGCAGGATCTGCCACGGCCCCACCGCCAGCCGCCCCGACTCCACCAGCGCCGCCACGCGGTCGCGGTTCTCCGGGCGTACCTCGAGGTAGTCGTCCACGCAGGCGAGCTGGCCGTCGAGGGTGAAGTGGTAGGCCGGCTCGCGCTCCATCGTGTCGAGCACCTCGTCGAGCAGTGCCACCAGGCGCAGCCTGAAGCGCTGGAAGGGCTCGTACCACTCCCGGTCCCAGTGCGTGTGCGGTACGACGACGATCTCCGTGCTCACGCTGACTCGCCTCCCAAGGGCAGATCATTCAGTACGGCGTAGCGTGCCGCGATGCGCTGCGCCGTGACGATGTCCTCCAGCCCGCCGCCCGCGTCGGTGAGCGGTGGCTTGCCATCGTTCACGTAAGCATGGAAGGCGGCCAGTTGTACCTCGAACGCCTCGGTCACGTCACGCCAGTGCGTACGGCTCTCGCCCCCGGACACCACGGTGAGCGTGGTCGGGGCGTTCATCAGGTAGGGCGAGGGGAAGACGAGCTCCAGCGAGCCCCGGTCGTGGTGGATGGCCACGGTCTCGCGGTAGGCGGGGTAGTCCTCCAGGTAGTGCCACCGGATGGAGAAGCGGCCCCGCACCGGCAGGGGGCCGGAGATCTCGATCGAGCCGGGCGCGGGCCCCCACATCTCAACGTACGAAATTTCCGCAGGAGAGCCGGTAAAGCGCCTCATGAGCGACAAATCGTGGCAGATCGAGCCGAGCGCCACCGCGTACAGGCTCCGTACCTGCTCCGGGGCCTCCTCCCCCAGCGCCCGCGACACCAGATCCTGCTCCGCCGCGCGCAACGAGGCCAGCAGCCCGGCATCCACGTCGCCCGCCGGCGTCAGGTTCGCGAACGCGAGCTGCGACTCCCCGCTCGGATGCAGCACGGTCACCTCGACCGCCCTGATCGCCTCGGGCCCGCCCAGCTCGGCCAGCACCTCCTCGGCCCGGCGCACGGCCGGGTCGTACTGCTTCATGTAGGCGACCATCAGCCGCCCCTCGGGCAGCGCCGCCACCTCGGCCCTGGTCAGCGCGAGCGGCTTCTCGCAGAGCACGGCGTACCCGGCGGCCAGCGCCTGCCGCACGGTCTCGCCGTGCGAGCCGGACGCCAGCACGACGACGGCCTCGAACCCGCCGTCGGCCAGCATGTCCGCCACGGCCGTGTACCGCCGCGCGGCCCCCAGCCGGTCGCCCACGGCGTCGGCGAGCGTGCGCGACAGGTCGCAGACGGCGCTCACCTCGAACAGGTCCCGCCGCCGGGACAGCAGCGGCACGTAGACCGCCTGGGTGACGGCCCCGCACCCCACGAGCGCGATTCTCAAAGCCCCAAGTCCTTCAGCTTCCGGCGGTTGGCCGCCTGGTCGGCGATGTTCTGGGCGACGGTGCGCCGCCCCGGCAGGGTGTCCTGCTCGATCACGATCCAGCCCTCGTAGCCGATCTCGTCCAGCGTGCGCACCACGGCCGGCAGGTCCAGCTCGCCCTCGCCGAGGGGGGCGAACCCGCCCCGGCCCATGAGCTCGCGCAGGTCCACGCCGTCGGCCAGGGCCCGGGCGAGGATCGCGGTGTCGCCGTCCTTGATGTGCACGTGCCCGACGCGGTCGGCCCAGGCGCGCAGCGCCGCGACCGGGTCCCCGCCGGCCAGCAGCAGGTGGCCGGTGTCCAGGCAGAGCTGCACGTCGGTCAGCTCCAGCAGGCGCTCGACGTCCTCGGGCGTCTCGACGTGGGTGCCGAGGTGGTGGTGGAAGACCGGCTCGAAGCCGCGCGCGCGGCACCGCTCGGTCGTGTCCTGGACCCGGGCGGCGAACGCGGGCCACTCGCCGGCCGGCAGCCCTGGAGCGGTCCCGCCGGGCCGCGCGAACCGTTCCGGCGTGCCCGGGCAGGCGATCGTGGGCCGCGGCGGCAGGTCCCCCGGAGGCGCGGCGGCGAACACGTCCAGCGCCGCCGTCAGCGTGGGCAGCGCCTTGTCGTAGGCCTGCGCGTCGTGGAACGGCAGGTCCACCCAGCCGCCGCAGAGCAGCAGCCCGGCCCCGCCGAGCCGGTCGGCCAGCTCGGAGCCGGTGCCCAGGTAGCCGATCGGCCCGGAGTCGATGCCCTCGTAGCCCGCCTCGGCCAGCGCGCGGACCATCTCGTCGGCGGTCAGCGGCGGCGGCCCGTCGCTCAGCTCGAACACGCCGAAGCTCACGGGGGCGTTGGCGACTTTCCTCACGCGCATAGGGCGATCACCTCGTTGTCGTAGGTCTCCAGCCTGTGGGGCCCGTCGATGGCCGGCAGCAGCACCCGCTCGCCGCGGACCACCTGCCGGGCGCCGCCGGGGCGTACCAGGACCAGGCCGTCGGCGTCCAGCACGAGCAGCTCGTCGCCCAGCCTGAGCAGCAGCGGCCCGTCAGGGCCGGTGGAAACGGCGGTGCGCCCGGCGCGCACGCCGTCGAGCACGGCGGCGGGATCCTCGGCCAGCACCCAGGTCGTGGGCGCGCCGGGCAGCCCGTCGGAGCCGGGCCGGTGGAAGTCGCTGCCGCCGATGGCGATCACGTCGTCGCGCCAGGCGTCGGCCCAGGCCAGCGGCGCGCCCCAGCGGCGGTCCCACCAGCCGGAGCTCCACACCTCGGCCACGCGCGGCCGGCGGCTGATCGGCAGCAGCCAGGCGCAGTCGCCGCCGAGCGGATGGTTGATCGAGATCAGCCCGCCCGCGCGCTCGGCGTGCTCGGACCAGGAGTCGGCGGGCTCGCGGAAGTCCACCCAGCCGACCTCGCCGAACACGTTCGCGTGCCCCCGGTCGGTGGTGACCTCCTGGCCGGGGATGAGCGTGACGCCCCGGTCGATCCTGCCCAGCCAGGGGTGGTGGCTGACCGTGTTGTGATCGGTGACGGCCAGGAAGTCGAGCCCGCGCCCGTGGGCGAGCTCGGCCAGCTCCGCGATGGTCAGGCCGCCGTCGCTGTGGACGGTGTGGGCGTGGAAGTCGCCGGCGTACCAGCGCAGGCCGTCCACGTCCGGGATGTCGCGGCGCGGCGGCCGTGCGCCGTGCGGCGGCTCCTCGGCCACCGGCTCGGGCGGCGCGACCGGTTCGCAGGAGATGTCCAGCGTGTAGTCGAGGCCCTGCGGCGGGATGCGGTGCAGCCGCAGCCACACGTTCCAGGTGCCGGGCTCGGGCTCGCCCGGCAGGTAGCCGGGGGTGGCCCAGTCGCGGGTGATCGTGTACTCGTCGCGCGCGCCGCCCGACCAGCCGCGGAAGCCGCCGGGAGCGCCGCAGCCGAGGTCGATCACCCCCTGCGACCTGTCGTAGGAGAGCTTCACGTGCACCGCGGCCGTCCCCGGAGGCACCTCGAACGGCGCCTCCCGCAGGATCCGCTCCAGCCGGTCGTCCAGCGACCAGTGCCCTCTCACACCAGCTCTCCGTTCCGGTAGACCAGCGCCCGGTCACGCCGGGGCACCGCGTAGCCGTCGTCGCCCACCGCGGGCTCGCTGCCCTCGGGCACCACGGCCTGCACGCTCACGTCGTTGACGTCGAGGGTCACCAGGTGGGAGGCCCCCAGGTTCTCCACGATGGCCACCTGCCCGCCGAACGCGCCCTCCGCGGGCTCGGCCGAGTAGGTCAGGTATTCGGGCCGTACGCCGTACACGATCTCCTCCCCGTCGGACAGCGCTCCCCCGGCGGAGGAGGGGACCGCGATCTTGCACCCTGCCACCTCCAGCGTGTCACCTCGCACGGTGCCGTCCAGCAGGTTCATGGGCGTGGAGCCGATGAACCCGGCCACGAAGGTGTTGGCCGGACGCTGGAAGACCTCGGCCGGCGTGCCGATCTGCCGGATGTGCCCGGCCTCCATGACCGCCATCCGGTCGGCCATCGCCAGCGCCTCGGCCTGGTCGTGGGTGACGAAGACGGTGGTGACCCCGAGCTCGCGCTGGAGCTTCTTGAGGAACGTGCGGGCCTCCAGCCGCAGCCGGGCGTCCAGGTTGGACAGCGGCTCGTCGAACAGGTACGCCTGCGCCTGCGTGGCCATCACCCTGGCCAGCGCGACCCGCTGCTGCTGCCCGCCGGAGAGCTGCCCGGGCCGCCGGTCCATGAGGTGGTCGAGCCCGAGCCGGGCTCCCACCTCGGCGGCCTTGTCGCGGCGCGCGCCCTTGGCGACCTTCTTGATGCGCAGCGGGTAGGCGATGTTGTCCGTGACGTCCATGTGCGGGAACAGCGCGTAGTCCTGGAACACCATGGCCACGTCCCGGCCGCCCGGCTGCACGCCCGTCACGTCGCGCCCGCCGATGACCACGGCACCGCCGCTGGCGGTCTCCAGGCCGGCGATCGTGCGCAGCAGCGTGGTCTTGCCGCAGCCGGAGGGCCCGAGCAGGGCGAAGAACTCGCCGTCCGGGATGGCCAGGTCGAGCGCGTCGAGCGCTTTCACCCCGCCGGGGTAGACCTTGGTCAGCCCGCGTAGTTCGATGGCGGCCATTAACGCTTGATCCCTCCGTGGAAGCGGAAGCCGTACTTCTTGCTGACGAACAGGTACATGAGCACCACCGGGATGGAGTAGAGCAGCCCGAACGTGGACAACATGCTGAGGTTGGCCTGCCCGCCCTCGGTGTACAGCGTGTACGTGATCACCGCCGCCGGTTGCTTCTCCACGTCGCTCAGCAGCAGGTACGGCATCAGGAAGTTCCCCCACACGTTGGCCACGGCCCACACCGCGATGGTCGCCAGCCCCGGCCGCACCAGGGGGACCACCACGTGCCGCACGATCTGCAGCGGCGTGGCGCCGAAGACGCGCGCCGACTCCTCGTACGACTTGGGCGTGGCGTCCATGAAGTCCTTCAGCATGAAGATCGCCGCGGGCAGCAGGCCACCGCTCAGGATGAGGATCAGCCCGAGCTGCGAGTCGATGAGGTTCAGCTCCACCGCGAGCTGGAACAGCGGCACCATGGCCGCCGTGCCGGTGATGATCGACGACAGCAGCAGCAGCGCGTACAGCAGGGCGTCGCGGCCGGGCAGCCGCACCCTGCTGAGCGCGTAGGCGGCCAGCGCGGAGAGCAGGACGACCAGCACGGCGGTGCCCACCGACAGCACGACAGAGTTCCACAACGACGGCAGCGCGTACGGATGCTCCACGACCGCCCGGAAGTTGTCCCAGGTGAAGTCGGGCACCGACACCTCGTACGTGGGGTCGGAGGTGAAGGGCGCGGTCACCAGCCACAGCAGCGGGATCGTGAAGAACGCCAGCAGCACGGCGATCAGCGTGTAGAACCCGATCCGGCCCAGGACGAATCGCGTCATTTCTTGCTCCGCAACAGCCGCAGGTAGAACACCGCCACGACCAGGTTGATCAGCAGGATGATCGTCGAGACGGCGGCGCCGTAGCCCAGCTCTCCGCCCTGCAGGGCCACCTTGTACACGTGCACGGCCAGCACCTCCGACTTGCCGTCGGGGCCGCCGGCGGTGAGCAGGAACGGGGTGAAGTCGTTGAACGTCCACAGGCTGATCAGCAGCAGGTTCGTCAGGATGTGCCCTCTGATGTGCGGGAACACGACGTCCCTGAGCTGCTGCCAGCCGGAGGCGCCGGCCAGGCGGGCGCTCTCCAGATGCGAGGGCGGCACGTTGGCGAGCGCGGCGCCGTACAACATCATCGAGAACGCGGTGCCGCGCCAGGTGTTGAACACGATGATCGACAACATCGGATGGTCCAGCAGCCAGGCGGTGCCGGGGATGCCGAGCAGCGCGTTGAGCGTGCCACCGTCGCGGTCGAGCAGCGCCACCCACAGGAACGACACGATGGCGCTGGGCAGGATCCAGGCCAGGATGACCAGGCCCTCGACCACCCGCTTGAGCGGGCCGCGCCGGTCGCGCAGCAGCCACGCGATGGTGAAGCCCAGCCCCACCTGCCCGATGACGGCCGAGCCCAGCACGAACTGCGCGGTCAGCCAGGTGGAGCTCCAGAACGTCGGGTTCGCGACCGCGTCGAGGAGGTTGTCGAGGCCGACGAACTGCGGCTCGGCGGCGGCGATGCCCGTCAGGCGGTAGTTCGTCAGGCCGAGGTAGAGCACCCAGAGCGCGGGGAAGACGAGGAAGGCGGCGATCAGCAGCAGGGCGGGGGCCATGAAGACCCCGGCCCGCGCCTTTCCCAGGCCCGCCGCGTCCGAGCTGTAGCGGGAGGGCTCCCTCGTGCCGGCGCCTGCCTCAGGAGGCGATATTGCCTGCGCCACCGACGATTCCCTCAAGCTTCTTCTGGTAGTCGGCCGCGGCCTGGTCCGGAGCCGTGCCGCCGGCGACCGCGGCGGTGGCCTCCTGCAACGCCACCGACACCTGCGGGTAGAGCGCGACCGGCGGGCGGTAGGCCGTCACCGGCAGCACCTTCTCCGAGATGAACGTCAGCAGCGGCTCGCCCGCCAGGATCTCCTTGTTGACGTCCGTGCGCGGGGTGATGCGGACGTTGCCGTCCTTGGTCTCCTCCTTCAGCGCCTCCGGGGAGAGCGTGAAGGCCAGCAGCTCGAACGCCTCCTTGGGGTGCTTGCTGTTGGGGTTCACCGTGCGCAGGGCGCCGCCGGACATGCTGACGAAGTCCTGGCCGCGGATGCCCTTGCCGGGCTCGATGGCGGGGATCATGGCGTAGCCGACGGCCTGATCGCGGTCGGCCATCTTGGCCACGCCCGTCTTGGGGTTGACCACGCCGCGCCAGAAGTAGTCGCCCTCCATCAGAATGCCGATCTTGCCCTCGGCGAACTGCTGGAACGACTTGTCGCGGCCCTTGGCCTCCTGCTGGAGCTTGGGATCGCCGAGGCCGCCGCCGTAGATCTTCTGGTAGAGGCCGAGCGCGTCCTTCAGCGGCTGGGAGGCGCCGGTCCACTTGCCGTCCTTCTGCACCTCGCCGCCCGCGCCCGCGAGCAGCGGCAACACGCCCTGCATGGAGGTGGCCTCGCCCATCGCGGTGCCGGCGTTGATCTGGATGGGCACGGGCACGCCGGAGGACTTGAGCTTGGCGCCGGTGTCGAGGATCTCCTGCCAGCTCTTGGGCTGCCAGTCGGCCGGCAACCCGGCCTTGGCGAACAGGTTCTTGTTGAAGTAGAGCACGCGGCCGTCGGTGCCGACGGGCAGGGCGTACTTCTTGCCGTTGAACTCGGTCATGGCCTGCACGGCCTCGGGGATCTGGGCCCAGCCGTCCCAGCTGTCGGCCTCGGCCCCGACCAGCTCCGACAGCGGCTTGATGTAGCCGGCCTCGGCGAACTCGCCGGCCCAGATGCCGTCGATGTCGATCACGTCCGCGCCCTTGCCTGACTTGAGGTCGAGGGAGAGCTTGGTCTTGTACTGCTCGTCGTCGACGCCGCTGGGAACGAACTTGACCGTGACGTCCTTCCCCTTCGCCTTCTGCGCCGCCTCGAACTTGGGGATCACCCAGTCGGCGATGTACTGCGCCGCGGCCGCGTTCTTGCCGCCGGCGATGGCGTTCTGGGCGATCGTCAGCTCGATGGTCTCACCGCCCCCGCCGGAGGACTGGCCGCAGGCGGCGAGCCCCAGACCGGCGGCGGTGATGACCGCGACGACACCCATCGACCGTTTCCGCAATGCCATGCAAACCCTCCGACGTGTCCTTAAGGGAGGAGGCCATGGGCCAATATGTCATGACATTCATATGACGTAAAGACCTGGCCGATATTCGAGGACGTGCCCACATGCTGCGCCTTTGCCCGCGCGGGGCGATCTTCACTACCCGGGATGCCGGGTAGGGAACGACCAGGTTTCGGACGGGGCCGCTATTCGCAACATAGCGGACATCCGAATGTCATGACAATATGCCATAGTCACGAGGTGAGCTCCGTCCCTGGAGGTGCTGTTGTACGACCTGATCACGATCGGCCGCTCCGGCGTCGACGTCTACCCGCTGCAGACCGGTGTCGGCCTGGCCGACGTCGAGACCTTCGGCAAGTTCCTCGGCGGCAGCCCCACCAACGTCGCCGTCGCCGCGGCCCGCCACGGGCTGCGCTCCGCCGTGATCACCGGCGTGGGGGCCGACCCGTTCGGCGACTACGTGCGGCGGGCGATCCGCGGCTTCGGCGTGGACGACGCCTTCGTACGCACCATCGAGGGCCGCCCCACGCCCGTGACGTTCTGCGAGATCTTTCCCCCCGACCACTTCCCGATCTACTTCTACCGCGGCGAGCGCCCGCCCGACCTGCAGCTCACCCCGTCCATGCTCGACCTCGCGGCCATCGCCGGGGCGGGGCTGTTCTGGTTCTCGCTGACCGGGCTGAGCCAGGAGCCGAGCGCCGCCGCCCACGCCGCCGCGCTCGCGGCGCGCACGTCCGGGCTGACGGTGTTCGACCTCGACTACCGGGCCGTGCTGTGGGAGTCGCGCGAGGCGGCCCACGAGGCGGCGCGCCGCAGCCTGCCGCTGGCGAACGTGGCCGTGGGCAACCTGGAGGAGGTGGAGGTCGCCGTCGGCGTACGCGATCCGGAGGCCGCCGCCCAGGCCCTGCTCGACGCCGGCGTACGGCTGGCGATCGTGAAAATGGGCCCGGAAGGGGTTTTCGCGCGTACCTCTGGGGAGAGCGCTCTGGTGGAGCCCATGGAGGTGAAGGTGGTCAACGGGATCGGCGCGGGAGACGCGTTCGGCGGCGCCCTCTGCCTCGGCTTGCTGCGCGGCTGGCCGCTGGAGCGCACGCTCCGCTTCGCCAACGCGGCAGGCGCCTTCGTGGCCGCCCGCCTGGCCTGCGCCGACGCGATGCCGTCCACCTCCGAGGTGGAAGACCTGCTGAACGGGGCGCGCTCTTGAGCGACACCACGCTGTCCAGATCGGCGGACTACGAGCGGCTCACCCGCATCCGCGCCACCCAGCCCGAGGAGATCGCCGCGGCCGCGGCCCGCCGGCAGCGCCGCGGGCTGCCGGCCGAGGGCGAGCGGCTGCTGATCATCGCCGCCGACCACCCGGCCCGCGGCGCCCTCGGCGTACGCGACCGCCCCCTGGCCATGGCCAGCCGCGTCGACCTGCTCGACCGCCTGCGGCTGGCGCTGTCCAGGCCCGGCGTCGACGGCATCCTGGCCTCCCCCGACGTGCTGGAGGACCTCCTGCTGCTGGGCGCCCTGGAGGGCAAGCTCGCCTTCGGCTCCATGAACCGCGGCGGCCTGCAGGGCTCGGTCTTCGAGGTGGACGACCGCTTCACCGGCTTCGACGCCGCCTCCATCGACGCCATGCGGCTCGACGGCGGCAAGATGCTCTGCCGCATCGACCCGTCCGACCACGCCACCGTGACCACGCTGGAATCCTGCGCCCGCGCGGTCACCGAGCTGGCGCGCAGGCGGCTGCTGGCCATGGTGGAGCCGTTCTGGTCGCTGCGCTCGGAGTCGGGCGCCCTGCGCAACGACCTGTCGCCCGACGCCGTGATCCGCGCGATCAGCGTCGCCCAGGCGCTCGGCGTCACCTCGGCCTACACCTGGCTGAAGATCCCGGCGGTGGCGGAGATGGAGCGCGTGATGGCCGCCACCACGCTGCCCGCCCTGCTCCTCGGGGGCGATCCGCCCGACATCGACGCCGCCTACGCCGACTGGCACCGCGCCCTGAGCCTGCCCGGCGTGCGCGGCCTCGTCGTGGGCCGCGCCCTGCTCTACCCTCCGGACGACGACGTGGCAACCGCGGTGGACGGCGCCGCCGCACTGGTACGAGAGGCTCGTGCATGACTCACCTTCCGTACGGCAAGACCGCCAGCGGCCCCTGGTCGGTCGAGATCACCCCGTCACTGGCCGGCTGGACGTACTCGGGCCTGCGCATCGCGGACCTGACGGACGCCCCGCTGTCCTTCGACACGGGCGAGGAGGAGATGCTCGTCCTTCCCCTCGCCGGCTCCTGCACGGTCACGATCCCCGGCGAGACGTTCGTGCTGACGGGCCGGCCCTCGGTCTTCGACGGCCCCTCCGATTTCGCCTATATCCCGATTTCTACGCATGTGACCGTCGAGGGGGCGGGCCGCATCGCGTTCCCCTCGGCCCGGGCCACCCGCGCGATGCCCCCTCGCTACGTGGCCGCCGCCGAGGTGGCCGTGGAGATCAGAGGCGCGGGCCAGGCCACCCGCCAGGTGAACAACTTCTGCTCCCCCGACTCCTACCAGGACTGCGACAAGCTCATGGCCGTCGAGGTCCTCACCCCGTCGGGCAACTGGTCGTCCTACCCACCGCACAAACACGACACCCCGGGCGAGGGCGAGGCGGTCCTGGAGGAGATCTACTACTTCGAGGTGGCCGACCAGGGCATCGGCTACCAGCGCGTCTACTCCTCCGAGCGCGGCCACATCGACACCCTGGCCGAGGTCTCCTCGGGCGACGTGGTGCTCGTCCCGTACGGCTACCACGGCCCCTCCATGGCCGCCCCCGGCTACGACCTGTACTACCTGAACGTCCTGGCAGGCCCAGCGGAGCAACGTTCGATGGCGTTCTGCGACGATCCCCGCCACGCCTGGATCCGCTCCTCCTGGGACGCCCAGTTCATCGACCCCAGACTGCCGTTCGGGAGGACTCCGTGATCCGTTTGACCGTCGCACAGGCGGTCGTGCACTTCCTGGCCCGCCAGTGGAGCGAGCGCGACGGGGTGGAGCGCCGGTTCTTCGGCGGTTGCGTCGGCATCTTCGGCCACGGCAACGTCGCCGGCCTCGGCCAGGCGCTGGCCACCTCCACCGAGGACCTGCCCTACCGCCTCAGCCGCAACGAGCAGGCCATGGTGCACACCGCCGCCGCCTACGCCCGCGCCGGCAACCGGCTGGCCACGCTCGCCTGCACCACCTCGATCGGCCCCGGCGCCACGAACATGATCACCGGCGCGGCCGGCGCGACCATCAACCGCCTGCCCGTGCTGCTGCTGCCCGGCGACATCTTCTCCACCCGCGCCGCGAGCCCGGTGCTCCAGGAGCTGGAGGACCAGCGCTCGTACGACATCTCGGTCAACGACTGCTTCAAGCCGGTCTCCCGCTACTGGGACCGGATCAACCGGCCCGAGCAGCTCCCGAGCGCGCTGCTGGCCGCCATGCGGGTGCTCACCGACCCGGCCGAGACCGGCGCGGTGACGCTGGCGCTGCCGCAGGACGTGCAGGCGGAGGCGTTCGACTGGCCCGACGAGCTGTTCGCCCGCCGCGTCTGGCACATCCCCAGGCCGCGCCCCGAACGCGCGGCCCTCGCCCGCGCCGCCGAGCTGGTCAGGTCGGCCGCCCGGCCGCTCATCGTGGCCGGCGGCGGCGCGATCTACAGCGAGGCCACCGCGCAGCTCCAGGCGTTCGCCGAGGCGTGCGGCATCCCGGTGGCCGAGACGCAGGCGGGCAAGGGCGCGCTCCCGTACGGTCACCCGCTCGCGCTCGGCGCGATCGGCGCCACCGGCACCACGGCCGCCAACGCGCTGGCCCGCGAGGCCGACCTGGTCATCGGCGTCGGCACCCGCTACAGCGACTTCACCACCGCCTCCCGCACGATCTTCGCCCCCGATGCCGCGTTCCTGAACCTCAACATCACCGGCTTCGACGCCGCCAAGCTCTCCGGCCTGCAACTGGTCGCCGACGCCCGCGAGGGGCTGAGCGACCTGGCCGAGGCGTGCGCGGGCTGGAGCACGCCGGCCGCCTACCGCGAGCGCGCCGCCGAGCTGACCCGGGCCTGGGACGCGGCCGTCGACGCGGCGTACGCGCTGGAGGGCTCGCCGCTGCCGCAGGCCGCCGTCATCGGGGCGGTCAACGCGGCGGCGGGCGACGACGGCGTGGTGGTCTGCGCGGCCGGATCGATGCCCGGCGACCTGCACAAGCTCTGGCGGCCCAGCGGCCCGGGCAGCTACCACGTCGAGTACGGCTACTCCTGCATGGGCTACGAGATCGCCGGCGGCCTGGGGGTGAAGCTGGCTGCGCCGGAGCGCGAGGTGTTCGTGCTGGTGGGCGACGGCTCGTACCTGATGATGGCCCAGGAGCTGGTCACCGCCGTCTCCGAGGGCGTCAAGCTGGTCGTGGTGCTGGTCGACAACTCCGGGTTCGCCTCGATCGGGCGGCTGTCGGAGAGCGTCGGCGCCGAGCGGCTCGGCACCGCCTACCAGCGCCGCGACGGCGGTCCGCTGCCGGTGGACCTGGCTGCCAACGCCGCCAGCCTCGGCGCCACCGTGCTGCGCCCGGAGACGGTCGCCGACCTGCGCAAGGCGCTCGACACGGCCCGCTCGTCCGCCGAGACCACGGTGATCTACGTGCGGACCGACCGGCTGGCCGACGACGCGCCGTCCTCCGAGGCGTGGTGGGACGTGCCCGTGGCGCAGGTGGCGACGACGAGCGCCACGTACGCGGCGCGGGAGACGTACGAGGCGAGCAAGCGCTCCCAGCGCCCCCACCTGACCCCGCCCGCCTGATCAGGGTTGCCCCCGATCACCCTGGGGAACGCCACTGACCAGGCATGATCGGGGGGGACGGGATGAGGCCGTGGCGGCTGCTGGGGTGGTTCGCGGTCATCGCGGTGGCCTGCTTCTGCCTCTACCACGTGCGTACGGTGGCCATCTCGATCATCATCGGCGTCTTCCTGACCGCGCTGCTGCTGCCCCCGGCCCGCTGGCTCAGGTCACGCGGGCTGGGCAGGGCGGCGGCCACCACGATCGTCTTCGTCGGCGGGCTGCTGGTGGCCGGCGCGGTGATCGCGCTGGTGGTCCCGCCCACCGTGGCCAGCGTGTCGGAGCTGCGGGCCAGCGTCGGCAAGGTGCTCGACGACCTGCACAACCTGACGGCCAGGTTCGGGCTCGACGACCGGCAGCTCCTCACCCAGGCCAGGGACTACCTGTCGGGCCAGAGCCGCCAGATCACCACCGGGGCGCTGGCCGGGGTCAGGACGGTCGGCGAGATCGTGGTCGGGGCGGTCCTGGCGATCATCCTGTCGGTGTACTTCGTGCACGGCGGCGACCGGCTCTTCCGCTGGCTGGTGGAGCTCCTGCCGGCCACCGCCAGGCCGCGCGTGACCGAGACCGGTGGCCTGATCTTCTCGGTGATCGGCCGCTACATCCACGGGGTCGCGCTCGTGGGGCTGGTGGACGCGTTCTTCATCGGGATCGCGCTGTGGATCCTGGGCGTGCCGGTGGCCCTGCCGCTGGCGGTGCTGACGTTCGTGGGGGCGTTCCTGCCGGTGGTGGGGGCGTTCTTCGCGGGGCTGCTGGCGGCCGTGGTGGCGCTCGTGGCCAAGGGGTGGCTGGTGGCGCTGATCGTGGTGGCGGTGACCCTCGCGGTGCAGCAGATCGAGGGGCACGTGCTGGCGCCGCAGATCTACGGCAAGGCCCTCGACCTGCCGGGCGCCGTCATCCTGGTCGCGATCACGGTGGGCAGCGTGATCGCGGGGATCGCGGGCGCGTTCCTGGCCGCCCCGGTGACCTCGGTCATCGTCGCGCTGCTCCGCCACCCGCGCTCCGCCTGAGCCCTACAGGAGCAGTTCGAGCTCCAGCTCGTGCCTGATCGGGATCCCGTCGGACTCGGCCGGGATGTCGGGCTTGATGGCACGCACCCGATCCATGGCGTTCCTGTGCAGGGCGACCAGATCGAAGCCGTAGCGCTGGTAGAAGCGCAGGGCATGCGTGTTGTCGTTCGTGGTGACCAGCCAGAGCCGGCGGATGCCCCGCTCGGCCGCGACCGCGCGCACCGCGTCGAGCAGCGCCCTGCCGACCCCCTTGCCGGGCAGGACGGCGTTGAGCGAGGCGACCTCCACGCCGTCCGCGTCCTCCACGTACGTGAGGATGCCCGCCACCTCCCCCTCCGCTTCGGCGATGAAGCCGGGCAGCCCCAGCACGTCCACCTCCTTGCCGCTGCCCAGGACCATCAGCGTGGTGCCGCCCCAGCTCTCGGTGATGACGCGGGTGACCACGGGCAGGTCGCCGGGACCGATGTCGCGCACGGAAATGTCCATGACCGTCATTATGAGAGCCATGCGATGGATCACGTTCGACTGTTTCGGAACCCTGATCGACTGGCGGCACGGCATCCGCACCAGCGCCGAACTGGTCGCGCCGGGGCAGGGGGCGCGGCTGCTGGAGGCGTACAACCGGCACGAGCATGCCGTCCAGGCCGAGTCTCCCGCCATGCGCTACCGCCACGTGCTGGCCGAGGCGCTGCGCAGGGCGTGCGCGGAGGAGAAGGTGGAGCTCGGCGCCGACGATGCCTCGGTGCTGGCCGCGACGCTGCCGTACTGGCCGGTGTTCCCCGAGGTGGGAGCCGAGCTGTCGGCGCTGCGCGAGGCGGGGTGGCGGCTGGCGCTGCTGACCAACTGCGACCGCGACCTCATCGCGCAGACGCGGCGGCGGCTGCCGGTGCCGTTCGAGGCCGTGGTGACGGCCGAGGACGCGGGCGCGTACAAGCCGTCGGACGCGCACTTCGAGCTGTTCAGGGGCTCCTACGAACCGGAGGTGTGGGTGCACGCGGCCCAGAGCTACTTCCACGACATGGAGCCCGCCCACCGGCTGGGCGTGCCCCGCGTGTGGATCAACCGCCACGGCACGCGGCCGTCCGACCCGTCGATCGTGCCGCACGTGCGGCCCGACCTGAGCGGGCTGCTCGCGGCGGTCGAGGCGGCCACGGGCTCCTAGAGAGCCCGCTGCTCCAGCACGTCGGCGATGCCCGCGAGGAACGAGTCCACGTCCGCGATGAGGTAGCCGGCCCTGAACATCACGGTCGAGAACTTCGCCTCCCGCACCTCCTTGGCCGTCACCGGGTAGTCGGTCGTGCCGCGCAGCGTGGCCACGATGCGGTCGAGGAAGGCGTCGATCTCGTCCTCGTTGTATCCGGTGCCCATCCGGCCGGGCCGGAACGCCACCCGCTCGACCCGCGCCGCCTGCGTCTCGAACCACTGCTCGCGCAGCATCTCGCCGGTGGGCTCGGCCATGGCCAGGCGGATGGGCCGCTTGGCCTGGGCCTCCAGCGCCACCACGAACGCCTCCAGCGCGAAGTCCACCGCGGTCTCCTGGTAACCGCCGCGTCTCGCGCGGAACGTGGCCGTGCGGACCTCGTCCGCGGTGACGGGCTCCAACAGGTGCGAGCCTCTGCCGAGAGTCGATTCGATCCGCCCGATCAGGGCGTCCACTTCGACGGGGTCATAGCCTGAACGCATACCCATGACGCGCGGAAAGCGGTTCAAGCCTCACTCCTCTGGGGGTTCTTCGTGCCGGGGGTCCCTCCATTGTCGGACCTTTATGCCGACCCTGCGACCCGACATATACCGTTACAGGATCATGCGTCTGTCCAATGTCTCTTTCCGTTACCGAAGACGTGATCCTCTCGTCATCGAAGACGCCGACGCCCACCTCGCCCCTGGCGACGTGATCGAGCTGACCGGCGTGAACGGGGCAGGCAAGTCCACCCTGCTCCGTCTCCTGGCCGGCCTCGCCAGGCCGACCACGGGCACGATCGCCGACCGGCCGCCGGTGGTCGGTTTCGCCCCCGACCGGTTTCCGGCGGGACAGCCGTTCACCGTCACGGCGTACCTGCGGCACATGTCCCGCGTACGCGGCGGCGCCCGCTGGGAGCCGTGGATCGAGCGCCTGAACATGGGGCACCTGCTCGCCACCCCGCTCGCCGACCTGTCGAAGGGCAGCGCGCACAAGGTCGGCCTGGCCCAGGCGCTGATGGCCGAGCCGGGGCTGCTGATCCTGGACGAGCCGTTCGCGGGCCTGGACGCCGACACGCGGGAGGCGCTGCCCTCGATCGCGACGGAGGTGGCGGGGCGGGGCGGGATCGTCGTCGCCAGCGACCACCAGGGCGGCATGCGAGGGTTGCCGGGGCTGCGCCACTGGTCGATGGTGGACGGTCACCTCAAGGAGGGCACCGCGACGCCCCTGCCCGCGGCCCCAGCCCGGGCCACCGTGGCCGTCACGCTGCCGGCCGGCGAGGTGCCGCGGTTCCTGGCGAGAATGCGCGAGGAAGGCTTCCAGGCCCGCGAGATCGAGGACGCGGCTCAGGCCCGCGAGCCCGAGGAGGCCCGATGATCGCCCTGGCCGTCTTCCGCCTGGCCGCCTACGTGCGTTCGCATCGGGTGTACCAGGCGCTGCTGCTCACCCTCGCCCTGCTGGCCATCGTCCACGGCAGCCGGGCGCCGAGAGGAGCCGAGGCCACCGTGCTGGTGGACGGCGCCGTGCTCCTCGTCCCCGTCCTGGCCTGGGCGGCCAGGAGCCTGCTCGACACCGAGCCCGACCGGCAGCGCGAGATGTCGGCGATCCAGGTCGGCGGCCGGGGCAAGGAGGTGATGGCGGGGCTGGTGGCGGCGTTCACGGCGTGCGCGGTGTTCGCGGCGCTCGGCCTGCTCTGGGCCCTGATGGTCGGCGTCTCCGGGTCCCCGCCGTCCGGCGTGCTCCTCGCCGCGCTCGTCCTGTACGTGCTCTCCGCCCTGGCGGGCACCGTACTCGGCGCCCTCACCAGCCGCGCCGTCCTGCCGTCGCCGGCCATCTCGATCATGAGCCTGCTGCTCGGCTTCCTGGCGATGCTGCTGCTGAGCTCGACATCGCTGTACTGGCTCACGGTGCCGCTCATCTCGTGGATGAAGGCCGCCAACTCCGGCGAGCTGCTCGGCGCGTTCCCCGAGCTGGCCGCCATCTCGCTGGCGTGGTGCCTGATCGGCCTGGCAGCGTACGGCCGGCTCCGCCGGCGGTCATGACGGACGGGGCCCGACCCCGGCCGGGCCCGCGACCGGCCACCAGGACGTAACGGCCGAGCCCGCGACCGGCTACCCTGCCGTACCAGTGTGAGCCCGGCCGTGCCGCGTGAGCCCGGCCGTGCGCGTCGCCGCTACTCGGCGGCGGCGAGCTGCCCGCAGGCGCCGTCGATCTCCCGCCCGCGCGTGTCGCGCACGGTCACCGGCACGCCGTGGAACTCCAGCCGCCGCACGAACGCCCGCTCGTCCTCCGGCCGCGAGGCCGTCCACTTGGAGCCGGGCGTCGGGTTGAGCGGGATCAGGTTCACGTGCACGAGCTTGTTCTTGACCAGCTTGCCGAGCAGGTCGGCCCGCCACTCCTGGTCGTTGACGTCCTTGATCAGCGCGTACTCGATCGACACCCGCCGCTTGGTCCTGGCCGCGTACGCCCAGGCGGCGTCGAGCACCTCGCTGACCTTCCAGCGCGTGTTGATCGGCACCAGCGTGTCGCGCAGCTCGTCGTCCGGCGCGTGCAGCGACAGCGCGAGCGTGACCGGCAGCCCCTCGTCGGCGAGCTTGCCGATGGCGGGCACCAGCCCCACGGTGGAGACCGTGACGCCGCGCGCGGAGATGCCGAGCCCGTGGGGCGCCGGCTCCACCAGGCGGCGCACCGCCCCGATCACCTGCTTGTAGTTGGCCAGCGGCTCGCCCATGCCCATGAACACGACGTTGCTGACCCGCCCGGGCCCACCGGGCACCTCGCCGGCCGCCAGCGCGCGGGCTCCGGCCACGACCTGCTCGACGATCTCGGCGGTGGACATGTTGCGGGTGAGCCCGGCCTGTCCGGTGGCGCAGAACGGGCAGTTCATGCCGCATCCGGCCTGTGACGACACGCACATGGTGACCCGGTCGGGGTAGCGCATGAGCACCGACTCCACCAGCGCCCCGTCGAACAGCTTCCACAGCGTCTTGCGGGTGGTGCCGCGGTCGGTGGTCTGCTCCCTGACCGGCGTGAGCAGAGTGGGCAGCAGGGAGGAGAGCTTCTCCCTGGCCGCCGCGGGCAGGTCGGTCATGGCCTGCACGTCGGTGGTGTGGCGCTCGAAGTAGTGGCGCGAGAGCTGGTCGGCGCGGAAGGCCTTCTCGCCCAGCTCCGTCACGGCGGCCCGCCGGTCGGCCATCGACAGGTCGGCCAGGTGCCGTGCGGGCTTGGCCCGCCGCGGCGCGACGAAGGTGAGCTGACCTGGAGGCTGGGACACTGTGCTGCCTTTGCTAGCTTGAGGGGTTTGCGACCAGGGTAATCAACGTTCGGATCGGAGGTGACATTCCTGGTCTCACTACGGCTCGCGTCTTGGTCGCCGCCCGATCTACAGTCATCTCGTATGGCGATTTTTCGGTCGGCATCCGGCGAGGGACGCACCGAGGTCGTGCTCGCCGCCGGCAACCCGTACGGGAGCCGGACGCTCGTGGTCGAGCGGGACGAGGACTCCTCGGTAGCTTACCTGTGCTCGCCCGACGGCACGGTCCACGGAGCCGTCTGGCTGGCCAACCATCGCCCCGCCCCGGCCGTCGTCGACCTGGCGCGGATCAACTCCGGCCTGCCGCCGCTCATGCCCAGGGCCAACACGCTGCATCCCGACGGCCGGCGGCCGCTCGGGCAGCTCAGCCCGCTGTGGTTCGAGGAGGGCGACGGCGTGGCGCTGTACGAGGACGACGAGCTGCTCGCGGTCATCCCCGGCTGGGCCGACATGAGCAGGGGCATGCCGGGCTACGCGCGCGACGCGGTGGGCGAGTCGCCGTTCGCCTGGGCGCTGTCGGAGGCGCTCGAAGGGCTGCGCCCGCGGATCTCGAACGCCAGGTCCTACTGGCGCTGGCGGCACAGCGAGGGGTCGTGGCCGTCGTTCCAGCAGTTCGTGATGGGCCATCTGGACCGGGTGCTGGGGCCGGCGGGCCGGTACTGGGACGCCAGCGGCGAGCGGCTGCCGACCGTCGGCATCACCGAGCGGCCGCCGCACGGCGAGCGCGGCTTCACCGTGCTGTCCACGGTGGGGATGAGCTGCCAGCGCATGCCGACGGTGGAGCAGTGGATCGACAAGCCCGGCGCGTACGCCAGGATCGAGCTGGCCGTGGCCACCCGCGACGACCCGAAGGACGCGGCGCTGCTGCTGGTGTGGTTGTCGCAGTATCCGTGGCACTCGGTGACGTGGCTGGGTCACGGGCATACGGCGAAGTGGTATCACGAGCCTTCGACGTTCCCGCTGGGCCCGCAGTACTCGGGTGTCCTGATGCAGGCCAACCCGGGCCACATGCCCGACATGTCAGGATTCGCGTTCGGGGGCGAGATCGTCCGGTGGCTCTGGCTCTCCCCCGTCACCACGCAGGCCCTGCAGGCCCACTAGGTCAGAAGAACAGCGTCATCAGCAGCCAGACCGGCACCAGCGTGGTCACCAGCGAGTCCAGCCGGTCCATCAGCCCGCCGTGCCCCGGCAGGATCGTCCCCATGTCCTTGATGCCGAGGTCACGCTTGATCATCGACTCGATGAGGTCGCCCACGGTCGCCAGCAGCGCCGCCAGCGCCCCGATCAGCGCACCCTGCCAGAGCTGCCCGTCCAGCAGCCACGTCACCAGCCAGGCTCCCACCGCCGTACACGCGACGACCGAGCCGGCCAGCCCCTCCCAGGTCTTCTTCGGGCTGATCACCGTGAGCTGGTGCCTGCCGAACAGCACGCCCGCGACATACCCCCCGATGTCGCTCGCCACGGTCACCGCGATGAAGATCAGCACCCGGTGGTTGCCGTCGTCCGGATACAGCATCAGGGCCACGAACGCGCTCAGCATCGCGGGATAGAACAGCGTGAACACCGACGCCGACGCGTCCCGGACGTAGCCGTCCGTCCCGTCGCTGAACATCCGCCAGATCAGCAGCACGAACGCGAACACCGCGAACGTGGCCAGCAACCACCGCGGCCCGCCCCAGTACGCCCCCACCTGCATCGCCACCAGGCCCGCCAGCACGGGCGCGGCAGGGACCTTGATGTCACGGGTGGCGAAGGCCTTGACCAGCTCCAGCACGCCGACGCCGACAGCGCCCGCGACCACCAGGAGGAACAGCTCCTTGATGGTGTAGACGGTGCCGAGGACCAGCCCGGCCAGGACCAGGCCGACCGCGATGGCGGCGGGCAGGTTCCTTCCGGTACGGCTGCCGCCGCTCGAGCTGGTGCCAGCCGTACGTTCTTCCACAGACTTCTCCAAGAGCCACGGCCCCCGCCGCCGGGGCGAGGGCCGTAGGTGACTCGCTACCTGCGGCGGAGCGCTCCAGGCGACCCGCCGTACGGCGCGCCGCTCAGACCTCGAGCAGCTCGGCTTCCTTGTGCTTGAGCAGCTCGTCGATCTTCGCGACGTGCTTCTGCGTGAGGTCGTCGAGCTCCTTCTCGGCCCGCCTGACCTCGTCCTCGCCCGCCTCGCCGTCCTTGATCATCTTGTCGAGGGTCTCCTTGGCGGAGCGGCGGATGTTGCGGATCGACACCTTGGCGTGCTCGCCCTTGCTCCTGGCGACCTTGATGTACTCCTTGCGGCGCTCCTCGGACAGCTCCGGGAACGTCACGCGGATCACCTGACCGTCGTCGGTGGGGTTGACGCCGAGGTCGGAGTCGCGGATGGCCTTCTCGATCGCGCCCATCGAGCTCTTGTCATAGGGCTGGATGAGGATCATGCGCGCCTCGGGCACGTGGAAGGACGCCAACTGCTGGATCGGCGTCGGCGTGCCGTAGTACTCGGCGTGGATCTTGTTGAACATCGCGGGGGTGACCCGGCCCGTACGGATGCTCGCGAAGTCCTCCTTCGCGACCGATACGGCCTTGTCCATCTTTTCCTCGGCTTCGAGGAGGGTTTCGTCGATCACAGCGGCTCCCTGTCTTCTAGCTGGCGGTGTCGGGCTCGCTCCGTCATTTGCCTGCGGGACTCACCAGCGTGCCGATTTTCTCACCGCGTACCGCTCGCAGGATGTTGCCCTCGCCCATCAGGTCGAAGACCACAATCGGCAGATCGTTGTCCTTGCACAGGCTGATCGCGGTGGCGTCCATGACCGCGAGGTCGCGCAGCAGCACCTCGCCGTAGTCGAGGTGGTCGAACCGGACCGCGTACGGGTTCTTGCGTGGATCGGAGTCGTAGATCCCGTCCACCTGGGTGCCCTTGAGCAGCGCCTCGGCGCCGATCTCCAGAGCCCGCTGGGACGCCGCGGTATCGGTGGAGAAGAACGGCGAGCCGAGCCCCGCGCCGAAGATCACCACGCGGCCCTTCTCGAGGTGCCTGATCGCGCGGCGCGGCAGGAACGGCTCGGCCACCTGCTGCATGGTGATGGCGGTCTGCACGCGGGTCTCCACGCCCCGGCGCTCCAGGAAGTCCTGCAGCGCCAGGCAGTTGATGACCGTGCCGAGCATGCCCATGTAGTCGGCCCTGGCCCGGTCGATGCCCCCCTGCGACAGGGTCGCGCCGCGGAACATGTTGCCGCCGCCGACCACGACCGCGACCTGCACGCCCTCCTTGACCGCCTCGGTGATCGAGTCGGCCAGGTGATCGACGACCACCGGGTCGATGCCCAGCGGCTCGCTCCCGGCGAACGCCTCTCCCGAAAGCTTCAGCATCACCCGCTTCCACCTCAGGTGGTTGTGCGGGTTCTGTGGATCTTGAGATGAGGAAGCCGCCGTCCGTGTGGATTCGTGGGCTGACTCCCGGTGGTCCTGCACGGCGGCGGCCTCCTTCATTCGGTGGATCGTTGAGCTGGCAGCTTGCCTAAGCCTAAGCCTGACCGACCTTGAAGCGGACAAAGCCGAGGACCTCGACGCCGTTCTCCTCGGCGTACTTGCCCACGCTCTTCTTGTTGTCCTTGACGAAGGCCTGCTGCAGCAGCGTGAAGTCCTTGTACCAGCCGTTCACGCGGCCCTCGACGATCTTGCCGATGGCGGCCTCGGGCTTGCCCTCCTCGCGGGTCATCTCCTCGAAGAGCTTGCGCTCCTTCTCGACGACCTCGGCGGGGACGGACTCGGCCTTGAGGTACTGCGGCGCCATCGCGGCGGCGTGCTGCGCGATGTCCTTGGCGACCTCGGCGTTCGGCTTGTCGAGCTGCACCAGCACGCCGACGGCCGGCGGCAGCGCCGGGTCGGTCTTGTGCATGTACGCGCCGATGTAGCCGCCCTCCAGCACCGCGAAGCGCCGGATCTCGATCTTCTCACCGAGCGCGGCGTTGGCGGTGTCGAGGTGCTCCTTGACGGTCTTGCCGCCGAAGGAGGACTCGAGCAGCGCCGCCACGTCGGCCGGCTTGGTCGCCAGCACGTGCTCGACGACCTGGGCGGACAGCTCCTGGAAGCGCTCGCCCTTGGCCACGAAGTCGGTCTCGCAGTTGATCTCCACCAGCGCGGCGGAGGAGTCGCCGTCCTGCTTGAGCGCGACCAGGCCGTTGGAGGCGGTGCGGGACTCGCGCTTGCCCACGTCCTTGGCACCCTTGAGGCGCAGCAGCTCGACGGCGCGGTCGAAGTCGCCCTCGGACTCCTCCAGCGCCTTCTTGCAGTCCATCATGCCGGCAGCGGTGATCTCGCGAAGCCGCTTGACGTCGGCCATGTTCACGGAAGCCATTGCTCTTTTTCCTTGTGGGATTTCGTCGTCGTCATCGTGGGTTCGGGCGGGAGCCGGGATCCGGCCACCCACCCTGGGTTGTACGGCAGGCGCCCCGCCGTACAGGAGCCTTGTCTTGCTCGGGGCTCGGGCCGGCCCGGCTTCGCTGCTGCTTCGCTCGGCATACTGCCCAGCCTCGCCTCGGCGTACCACCTCGGCTCGGCATCGCCCAGCGATCTCACCTCGGCACACCACCTTCGGCCCGTCCGGACCCTCACCCCGGTGAGCGCCCGCTGCGCCGCACCGCGATATCGTCCCGGCCCGGCCCAGCGCCCGCTTCGCCGTGGCGAGAGGCTTTCACCCTGACTGCGAGGAGACCGCGCTTCGACGCCACGCCCCTGCCTACAAGCCTGCAGGAGACGAAGAGGCCGGTCTCGGGGCGCCGGGCCAGGAGACCCTGACCTCGCCGCCACCTCGCCCTGGCCTGGACTACCGTCCGAGGTCCCGGAGCGGCCCGCGCGGCGTGCCGTCCTGGCTCAGCCGTTTGCCGAGCCGGGACGCCTACCTTGCCTGACCGCCCACCCGAGACCCGCAGCCACCCGGTGGTTTGCCATATTCAGCTGTACGTCGCCTTGCTCACTCGCTCGCCCGAGCCTTGCTCACTCGCGCACTCGCCGAGCCGTGCTCGCGCACCCGCCGAGCCTTGCCCGCTCGCCGACCGGCAGTCCAGCCGGACCTGGCGGCGGCGACCTTCGCCGTCGCTCCGGGGGACCGCGGATCCGCCCTCAATCGGGACAGAGGGAGACCCGTGGTACCCCCGTACGCGTCGGACGTCAGGCCTGCTGCTCGGTCTCGCCCTCACCAGCGGTCTCGGCCTCGGCCGGAGCAGCGGCCTCCGCCGGAGCGGCGTCCTCGGCCGGAGCGGCAGCCTCGGCCGGAGCAGCCTCGGCAGCGGCGCCCTCCTCGGCCGCGGCCTCAGGAGCGGCAGCGGCCTCGTCGGCCGCGCGCTCGCCGGTGCCCTGCTCGATGAGCTCGCGCTCCCACTCGGCCAGCGGCTCGGCGGCGGCCGGCTTCTCGTCACCGCGGGCGGCGCCGGAACGCGCCATCAGACCGGCGGCGACACCGTCGGCGACCACCCGGGTCAGCAGGCCGACGGCGCGGATGGCGTCGTCGTTGCCGGGGATCGGGTAGTCGACCTCGTCGGGGTCGCAGTTGGTGTCGAGGATCGCGACGACCGGGATGCCAAGCTTCTTGGCCTCGCTGATCGCGATGTGCTCCTTCTTGGTGTCGACGACCCACACGGCGCTGGGCACGCGGCCCATGTCGCGGATACCGCCGAGCGTGCGCTCGAGCTTGTCCTTCTCCCGGCGGCGCATGAGGAGCTCCTTCTTGGTGAGCCCCGAGCCCGCGACGTTGTCGAAGTCGAGCTCCTCGAGCTCCTTCAGACGCTGCAGCCTCTTGTGCACGGTGGAGAAGTTGGTGAGCATGCCACCCAGCCAGCGCTGGTTGACGTACGGCATACCGACCCGCGCGGCCTGCTCGGAGATGGCCTCCTGAGCCTGCTTCTTGGTGCCGATGAACAGGATCGTGCCGCCGTGCGCGACGGTCTCCTTCACGAAGTCATAGGCGCGGTCGATGTACGACAGAGACTTCTGCAGGTCGATGATGTAGATGCCGTTGCGCTCGGTGAAGATGAAGCGCTTCATCTTCGGGTTCCAGCGCCGAGTCTGGTGACCGAAGTGAACGCCACTCTCGAGCAGCTGTCGCATGGTGACGACGGGGGCCATGTGCTGGTCCTCCAGGTCTGGGCGCCCTGCGGATGGGCGCGGTTCTCGGTTGTGCCGCGACAGCGCTTTGTCTGCCGCCCTGATGCCCCGAACCCGCTCCCGCCGGGCACATGGCCCGGACCGATGGCGCGGTCCGCAATGGGGCATGCGAAGTCGGCCTGTGGTCACAGGCCATCGAAAAGTCTACCTCCCACACCACCCCAGGCTGACCGTCTACGGTCAAACGGACATCCGCCCTTACCCGGACACCACCGCCCACTCATGCCCCGAAACCCCCGATCACCACAGAAGCCCCCCGAGTCTTCTCCGTCACGCGGTACTGCCGGGACGACCACACCAAATCGGCGGCCATCCCCGCGAACAGACATACCCCGCTCGAACACCACCCACAACACCCGTCACCAGCGCATCCATCCCGAAGCGATGCAACCCCACCCTCCTGCGGACCCAGCCCTGCTGCGGACCCAGCGCGCAAGGACCCCGCCCACCCGCTCTTGGATGATCCAGTCGTGGATGATCCAGTCGTGGATGACCCAGCCTGGGTGGCACCACGCCGGCATGAGCCGCACCGCATGCGCCGGCTCCCGGGGGCACCGGCTCCCGCATGCGCCGGCTCTCGCGTGCACCCAGCCCGTACGCACTCGGGCCCATCACTCACTCGGAAGCCAGGCGAGCATCGTGGTCTTCGGTAGGCAACCCCGGAACCACCCTCGCCGCGACCGGGAACAGATTGACCTGCGCTTCCACCAGCCTGGCCCCCTCAGGCGCAACCTCCTCACTCCGATCCCGGGCGAAGTACGGCTCAAGCAACTTCTCGATCTGACGGTTCAGCTCCGCCAGCTCTCCGGCGTCCACCCGGAGGCGGTGCCGGTTGAAGAGCGTCACATCACGCCATTCTTCAGACTCCAGGTCGGAGCTCGCCAGAGCCCGATCCGCCTCCTCGTTCGCATCCCGCCGGATCGCCGTGATCAGCAGGACCTTGGCCGCCCGGACCTCCGGCTGATCATCGGGCCGCACGCCGACGCTCAGTGGCCGGTCCACCCCCCGCCACAGCCGCTCCCTGCCGTCCCCTCGCGGCGGCGCGTCCTCGACGAACCCGTACTTGGCCAGCATCCGCAAGTGATAACTGGCGGCGCTGGGCGTGATCCCCGCGATCTCCGCCACTTCGGTCGCGGTGGCACTGCCCTCCACCCGAAGCCTGTTGAGGATCATCAACCTCGCCGGATGAGCCAGCGCCCGCATCGCCTTGGGATCGCTGAGCCCCTCGCTGTCCTGCGTCATGCGCCAAACGTACCCATCCTGAGACGTGAAGCATTGCCTTCATAACTATGAAGCGTTACCTTCACAGTTATGAAGCATTCCTTTCACAACTCCGCCGACCCCGTCTCCACCTCAACCCCGCAGGCGACGAACACCACCGACTCCACCTCGATCCCGCCCTCGACCAGCCCTCCTCCCCGTCCACCCCTCCGAAAACAACGCGACTACCGCCTGCTCTGGACGGCTCGCACCATCTCCGTCACCGGCTCAGAGGTCTCCAAGCTGGCCATCCCGCTGACCGCGGTCACGCTGCTGACCGCCTCCCCATCCCAGATGGGCATCCTGACCGCCGCCGCTTCGGTCCCGGTCCTCCTGTTCGGCCTCCAGTCGGGTGCCATCGCCGACCGGCTCACCCGCCACCGCCCGCTGATGATCGCCTGCGAACTCGTCTCCTGCGCGGCGGCGGCCACGATCCCCATCGCCTGGCTGCTCGGCGTGCTGAACGTCGTCTGGCTGATCGCCGTAGCCCTGGTGATCGGCACAGCCGGAGTGCTCTTCAAGGCCGCGAACTTCCCCCACCTCGCAGCGGTGGTCGATCCGTCCCAGCGAACGGAGGCCATGGCCGGCTTCCACGCCTCCTACTCGGTGGCATCAGTCAGCGGCCCCGGTCTGGCGGGCCTCCTGGTGCAACTTCTCACGGCTCCCCTGGCCGTACTTGCCGAGGCGTTCGCGTTCCTGACCTCGGCCCTCTTGCTGCGCACCATCAGAACCCCGGAGAACAACACCCCCGCGGGCTCCAAGAGCATGTGGCGCGACGTCGTAGAAGGCCTGAAGACCAGCGTCACCCATCCGGTACTGCGCGCGCTCCTCGGAGCCGGCGTCACGATCAACTTCTTCGCCATGGCGTACACAGCCGTCTACATGCTCTACATGCTGAACACCCTCGGCATCCCCAAGGCCCTGATCGGCGTCCTCATCGCCCTGAGCGGCGTCGGCGGCCTACTCGGCGCCTGGCTGACGGCGCGCTTGGCGAAGCGCTACGGCGAGAACCGCGTCCTGCTCGTCTCAGTGATCTTCTTCCCCATCGAGATCCTCGCGGTAGGCCTCCTGACCGGCCCTCTGTGGTGGAAGCTCTCGCTCCTCGCTCTTACCAGCACGATCACCGGTGGCATCGTCGTCGCCTTCGCCACCTGCATGGGCGCGATCACCCTCCGGGAAACCGCCCCGGAGCTCCGCGGCCGAGTGAACGCCACGACCACCTTCGCCGTCCAGGGCGTCCTGGCCCTGGGCGGCCTCGCCGGCGGCTTCCTGGCCGAACTGCTGGGCCTACGCCCCGTAATCCTCATCTGCGCAGCAGGCATAGCCCTCAGCACCATCTGGATCTGGACATCCCCGCTCCGCCCGCATCACCGCCGCCCCCTCCTGCCCCACACCCCGGACGCCCCCGCCCCATCGTTCGCCCACTCCGCCGCCCACCTGACCGAAACCAAGCGCCATTCCCCGCGCTGATTCACCGCTCCACCTCAGCCACGAACGCGCCCCCGATCACGCCCCCGCCACACCACCCCTCAACCCCTTCTCCACCCACCGTCCCCCTCCCGCTTCCGCACCCCGCCATCCCCATCTCAAGATCCACAACGAACCATCCCTTGTCTTCAGGGCCCCCGCAGCCCACCACCGCTCATCCCAAAGACCCGCAACCTCCACGCCTCACCCAAAACCCCACCGCCCTCCACGCCTCACCCAAAACCCCACCGCCCTCCACGCCTCATCCAAAAACCGCACAGCCCTCCACGCCTCATCCAAAACCCACCGCCCGGCACTCCAAGACCTAAACCCAGCGCCCGGCACCCAAGACCCACAGCCCACCGGCCCCCACTATCCACAGAACGGCGTTCACCCTCTCGCGGCCCTGCCCGCCCCAGCCAAGCTCCCACCATGAACGCCCACCCCTCGAACGCCCACCCCTCGTTCGCCCACCTCGCATCACCAGCCCAGCACCAATCCCCAAGAGCCCGAGCCCTGAGGAGAGTGGCCTCGACCGTCTCGACACTGCTCATCTCGACGACTCTGATCCTGGCCACCACCCCCACTCCCCCAGCAAGAGCCTCTCCCCCCACATGGCGCTGGCCGCTCGACGGAACCCCCAGGATCCTTCGCCCCTTCACCCCACCTCCCGAGCCATGGCTCGCCGGCCACCGCGGCATCGACCTCGCTGCACCAGCGGACACCCCAGTCCTGGCAGCAGGCCCAGGCACGATCCGCTTCGCCGGCCCGGTAGCCGGCAAAGGCGTGATCACCATCGATCACGAAGGCGGCCTACGCACGACCTATCTCCCGGTCACAGCCTCGGTACGCCGTGGACAACCCATCACGTCAGGAGCCGAACTCGGCGTTCTCGAGCCCTCGAAGCACCATTGCGAGGAGTCATGCCTCCACTGGGGCCTCCGACGCGACACCGACTACCTGAACCCGCTGCAACTCCTGGGCCACGCCCCCACCCGTCTCCTCCCCTTCTGGCGCTCACCACTACGCACCCCCGCACTCTCCCCCACCAGAACCGCAGCCCGCGCCCCCATCCCCACGACCGCCACCACCCCATTCGCCCCGGCAGCCACCAAGACCCCCCTCATCGCCGCCACCAGTGCCGACATCGACCCTGACAACGACTCCCCCACCACCTCATGGGTTTCTCACAGCCCGCACTCCAGCCCCTACCCCGTTCCCAGCCCAAGCCCCGACTCCGGCCCAAGCCCCTACCCCAGCCCAAACCCCAACTCCGGGCCAAGCCCCGACTTCAACCACAGCCCCGACTCCAACCACAGCTCCGGCCCTAGCCTCGACTCCAGCCACAAGCCCATCCCGAGCCCCAGCGCCAGCCCCAGCCTCATTCCCAACCCCGGCTCAAGCCCCAGTACAACCCCGAGCTTCAACTCAGCCCACATCGCGAGCTCCAGCTCAAGCAACGTGCCTCCCCCGGGACTCCCCACCTGCATCGCCGCCCCTCCTGCCCATCTCCCTCACTGGGCAGGAACGGTCCAGGCGCTACGACGAAGCGCTTCAGCCCAACTCGCCGTCGCCGGCATCGGTCTCGGCGCTCTGATGACAACCGTCCTCCTGATCACGGCCCTGTATCGCAGTCGTCGCAAACGCCGTGCCACAACGCACGCGCGCAGTCGGGTGAGGGGCCAGCACCGCAAACGACGGCGACGCAGAAGCAGAAACCAGAAACACCGACCACCAGCCCCACCAAGGCCGCGTTGATCGCCGCCCGCCCTCCTACGCCACCGACGTCGTCAACCACTCACCACGGAACACAAAAACGAAAGACCGGCCAGAACGAAAGACCGGCCAGTGCAAGCACGATCACCCACCCAACCCCCACCGGGCTCACCACCCGGGCCCACCACCCGGCCCCTCCACCGGGCCCACCCCGGCGGACGGCCGAACCGCCACCGATCACGCCCTCGGATGCGCCTGCCGATAAGCCGCCCGCAGCCGCTCGATCGAGACATGCGTATAGATCTGCGTGGTGTTCAAAGACGCATGCCCAAGCAACTCCTGAACGCTGCGAAGATCAGCGCCACCTTCGAGCAAATGCGTGGCCGCACTATGCCGCAACCCATGCGGCCCCATATCCGGTGCCCCTTCCACCTGCGCCAATCGCGCATGCACCACCCGCCGCACGGTCCCCGCGTCGATACGTCCGCCCCGTACTCCCAGAAACAGCGCCGGCCCCGTCCCGGCCCGCATCCACAGCGGCCGCCCATGAATGCACCACCGGTCCAAGGCCCGTAGCGCAGGCAGCCCGAAAGGCACCGTACGCTCCTTGCGCCCCTTACCCAGCACCCTGATCACGTTCCGCTCGCGGTCCACATCGTCGACATCAAGCGCACACAGCTCACTCACGCGCACACCGGTGGCGTACAACAATTCGAGAAGCGCTTGATCCCGCAACTCCTTGGGCTCCGCGGTCGAGGGTACGGCCAGCACGGCCTCGGCCTGCCGCTGATCGAGCACGGAAGGCAACGTCCGAGGCGACTTGGCACTGCCGAGCAGCAGTCCCGGATCCGCCTGCAGCCAGCCCCGGCGATGGCAGTAAGCGGTGAAGGTGCGGGCACAGGCGGTCCGGCGCGCCAGAGTGGCCCGCGCCTTCCCCGCCGCATGCTGTTCCGCCAGCCACTCCCTGAGCACCCCGATGTCCAGACGCTCAACTTCCCCACCCGTGTGATCGAGCAGGGAGCCGACGTCAGTCAGGTACGCCCGGACCGTATGCGGAGAAAGATCACGCTCAAGCCGCAGATACCGTCCGAACTCGGCCACGACCTCTTCCCGGTCCACGCCCGAACCCCCTCCGCATCTCCATCCACACCCGAACTCTCCTTACTTCCCAGTCATCCCCAGACACTCACCGTGCCCGCAACGTTGCCACTCAAGGGCCTGCTACGACGACGGTGTCACACCGCGCCCCGCGACCAACCACTTCGCGATGTCCTCGACAACAGCGGGATCGACATGTTGCGCGACCTCGTACTCCTCAGGCGTGGAGACACCCTCACCAGGAAAGAAGAGGTGGTTGTCGGCGTCATACACCCGGATCGTGACATCGGGGCGGTGCGCGAGGCCTGTCTGCCACCCAGAGAGATCGTCCGCGACGGTGACCTGATAGTCCCTGCCTCCCTGGAGGATGAGCATCGGCTTGTCCAGGGCCGCCGCGGTCGCGACCGGGTCGTAGTCGCGTAGATCCAGCCAGTACGAAGCCGGCAGGCCGAAGGGCAGCGCCGCAGCCGGTGTCGAGGGCGAGAGTGCGGGGCTGTCGACCATCGCGGCCTGCTCGATGATCCCCTCCACTGCGGCCTCCGGGACGGCATCGGGACTCACCGAGGCGAGGTAGCGCACAACACGCACAGCTGAGCGGTGCATCGGCTGCGTGTCACCCGCCATGATCACCAGCCCTGCCACGGACTCCTCAGCGCCGGCCACGCGTGGAGCGACCTTTCCGCCCATGCTGTGGCCCACGACGAAGACCCGTGCAGGGTCCACTTCGGGCAGTCCGCGGAGCAGGCGTACGGCAGCCACCGCGGACGGAACGTACTCGCCGGTCATCGTGAAGCCGGGCGCGGTCATCATTTCTCGATGCGCGTACGTCACCTTGTCGAACCGGAGTACGGCCACACCACGACTGGCCAGCCCCCAGGCGAGATCCTTGAGCGGTTTGTTGGGCCCGCTCGTCTCGTCGCGGTCGAACGGTCCCCCTCCACTGAGCAGCACGACACCGGGCCATGGTCCCTCGCCGCGCGGCAGGCTCAGTGTGCCCGGCACCGCATGGGCGCCGTCGGCAACGGTGACGTCCTGCTCGGAGAAGCGTTCAGGGTCGGCGTAAGGCGGCGGTTCCCACGGGGCCGCCGTCGCGGGCGCGAGCTGCAGCCCATGCAGGGTGCCGGCCTCATCGACCACCGCGACCAGGGTGATTCCACCCTGCTGGCATCCGACCGGAACGCTCACCCGCACCAGCCCCGGACCAGCCGCCTCACTCACCGGCTGCCCGATGACGGACACCCCGCCCCGCTTGCCGATCTCGCCGAGCCAAGCAGTCTGCATCATGTCCGCGGACACGGCCGCCCGCAGCGGCGGAGCGAACAGTTCCTCGATCTCCCCGAAGCGCCCCTCCTCCGCCAGCTCCACGACCGAGACAGCGACCGCACCGGGCTCACGTGCTACTCCCATGCCTCCTCCTCACCTTTCTCACTGATGAGAAAGGTAGCAGATATGAGATCATAAGCCCATGGACCCATTGGAGCTCCTGGCTCATCCGGTACGGCTGCGCGTCGTTCACGCGATGCGCGGCGGCCGCATGCTGACCACCTCTCAGTTGTGCGCGCGGATCCCCGACGTCTCCAAGGCCACGCTCTACCGGCACATCGATCTGCTGGCGACCGAGGGCGTCCTGGAGGTGGCCGAGGAGCGGAGAGTACGGGGAGCGGTGGAGCGCCGCTACCGCCTACGCCAGGACCTGGCGGTGATCGACCCTGCCATGATCGAATCGCTGTCGCCCGACGACCATCGGCGCGGTTTCGCCACGGCCATGGCCATCCTGCTCGCCGAGTTCAACGCCTATCTCGACCGAGACGAGGCCGACCCGGTGGCAGACCTAGTCGGCTACCGGCAGCACGCCATCTGGCTCAGCCACGACGAACTGCACGACCTGATCAGCGAGCTACGCGCCGCCATCGCGCCCCGGCTCGCCAACCCATCAGCCCCCGACCGCACGCAATACCTGCTCAGCCCGATCCTGTTCCCGATCGAGGCACCATCCCCACCCCTCAAGAACGACATGGAAGCGGAAACCGACACCAATTAACGAACCCCTCGCCAGGTGTCGGCTTCGTGCTGCGCGTTCGCGTGGCAGCGCTCCTGAGCCGGGATGGACTGCCGTGGGGTAGAGGGAAGGTCCTCCGGGCCGGGGAAATCGTCCGGAGGTGGTGGGATTTCGGCAGGGTCCGGTTCTGGGGCGGATGGGGGTTCCAGGGCTGTGGAGTCGGGGGCCTTGCGGTAGGAGGCCGTCTGTCTGCGCAGGCGCCAGCCCTTCGGGATGCGTTCGACGTAGCCTGCGGCCGCCAGGCCGCCCAGTGCGCTCAGCGTCGCGTCCAGGCTCATGCCTGCTGCCACCGCGATCGAGGCCGGGCCCGCGCCGCCTCTGGACGGAACCGCGTCCAGGACTCTCTTGGTCGGCTCGCTGAGCCTGTCCCTCGGGACGGCTGGGGCGCGGACCTGCGGGGCCAGGTCGTCGCCCAGCACGCCCACGAGGTCGATCATGTCTTCTGGCGAGGTTATGCAGACGGCCTTGCGTTCGCGGAGGAGTCTGTGGCATCCGGCTGACATCGCGGACGTGATGGGGCCCGGGACCGCTCCCAGGTGTCTGTTGAGGGACAGGGCGTGGGTGGCCGTGTTGAGGGCGCCGCTGCGGACCGCGGCTTCCACCACCACCGTTCCTCGTGACAGGGCGGCTATCAACCGGTTGCGGATGAGGAAACGGGCCCTGGTCGGGTGTACGCCGGGCGGGCACTCGCTGATGAGCACTCCTTTCTCCTTGATCTCGGCGAACAGGGGCTCGTGCGCGCTCGGATAGCAGACGTCGACTCCGCAGGCCAGGACGACGACCGTCGGCGCGCCGGCGGCCAGTGCGCCCTTGTGGGCTGCCCCGTCCACGCCGAACGCGCCGCCCGACACGACGGTCCATCCTGACTCGCTGAGACCGATGCCGAACTCCGCCGCCATGTGCAAGCCGTACGAGGTGGCGGCTCGGGCTCCGACCACCGCCACGGATTTGAGGCAGGAGAAGCGGAGGTCCGCGTTGCCGTGCACCCAGAGGCCGAGGGGGCGGCCGCGGCCCAGCTGGTCGAGCTGGGTCGGCCATTCCGGGCTGCCCGGGATGATCAGTCTGGCGCCGGATCTCTGGCCGGCTTCGATGTCGGCTGCGGGGTTGGCGGCTGCCAGGCGGGTGAACCAGGCGTTCAGGCGGGATGTGAGGTTGGGCGGGCGCTCTTGCTGGGCTTGTCCGGCCACGAACTCCGGCGGGAGGGTGCGGGCGCGGATGGCCTCCACCGCCTGCGGGGCACCGTACTCGGCCACGAGGCTGCCCATCGTGACGTCTCCGACGTCGGCGGCTCGCATGAGAGCGGCTCTCGCCTCCATTTCCCGCCGGGCTTCGGCTCGAGGTCTCGTCTCCGGTCGCCCAGAGCCCGCCATCCCCGTTTGCGGGGGACGCTGATCAGCCTGGCCGCTCATGGGCGCCTCTCGGGCCTTGGGTCCCGCTCTGCTCACGGGACCCGCCGGGTGCGCGGTCGCGGTCGTGGTCGCAAGAGGCGAAGCGCGGGGCATGTGGGTTTGCGAGGCTCCGTCGGAGCAGGTCATCGCAGTGATGGGAGATCTGCCGGCTCCTGCGGCTGCGGAAGGCGGGGTGGTCATGAAGGTCCTCCCGGAGTGTGGGGTGATGGCGGCTCGTGCCGAGAAGGGTGAGGGACGCGTGGCAGCGGGATGTTCAAGGAGGCTCAGCCGGGGCCCGGTGGCCGAGGAAGCCTTCCGGGGGCGGGTGGCCGAGGAAGCCTCCCAGGGCGGGTGGCCGAGGAAGCCTCCCAGGGCGGGTGGCCGAGGAAGCTTTCCGGGGCGGTGGGGTGGTTGGGCTGGGTCATGTCACGCCGAGCCAGAAGCTGAGGGCCGCGTTCGTCTCGTCTTGTCCTGGGGTGTCCTTGTCGGCCAGGTCGGCGAGGGTCCAGGCAACTCGTACGACGCGGTCGAGGCCGCGGGCCGTGAGGGTGCCCGCGTCCAGACAGGCCGTCATGGGGCGCATGGCCTCGTCGGAAGGGCGGTAGTCGGCGTGGAGGACGGAGGAGGGGATCTCGGCGTTGGAGCGCCACTGCGTGCCCGCCAGGCGCTTGGCGGCTCGTTCGCGGGCCGCCAGGACACGTTCGGCCACCGTCTCGCTCGATTCCACGAACTGGCGGTCGGCCAGGAGCTCGCGGCGCGACGAGCGGGTGATGGTGACCTTCATGTCGATGCGGTCGAGGAGCGGGCCGGACAGGCGGCCCAGGTAGCGGCGTCTGATCGTGGGAGAGCATCTGCAGGTCTCCGTCTGGTCCTCCGCTTGGGCGCAGGGGCACGGGTTGGCCGCCAGGACGAGCATGAACCTGGCCGGGAACGTGACCGAGCCCGCCGACCTCGACACCGTCACGCGGCCGGACTCCAGGGGCTGCCTCAGCGCGTCCAGGACATGCCGCGGGAACTCCGGGGCCTCGTCCATGAACAGGACACCCCGGTGGGCCAGTGAGACGGCTCCGGGGCGGACGATCGTACTGCCGCCACCGATGATCGCGGCGGCGGTCGCCGTGTGATGCGGGCTGACGAACGGAGGGCGGCTCATCATCGGCGCGTTGGACGGCAGGACGCCTGCGACCGAGTGGATGGCGGTGACTTCCAGGGCGTGGTCGAGCTCCAGGTCCGGCAGGAGGGTGGGGAGGCGTTCGGCCAGCATGGTCTTGCCTGTGCCCGGCGGGCCGAGCATCCACAGGTTGTGGCCGCCGGCCGCGCACACTGCGAGGGCTCGGCGGGCGACCGGCTGGCCGACGACGTCCGCCAGGTCGACGTCGGGGGCGCCGGTGGTCTTGGGCGGCTCGGCGTACTCCTCGAACTCGGGCTTGGGCGGATCGTCACCCTTGCGAAGCCACTCCACGAGCTGGCGCAGGTCCGCCACCGGGATCACCTTCACGTCGGGCACGAGGACGGCCTCTGCGGAGTTCGCGGAGGGGACCACGACCGTGACGTCACCGTGCTTGGCCGCACCCAGGACGGAGGGCAGCACGCCGCGTACGGCTCTGATGCGGCCGTCGAGGCCGAGCTCTCCCAGGAAGAACGGCTCCGCGATACGCTCGGCCGGGACCACGCCCGCCGCGCCCAGGATGGCCACGGCTATCGCCAGATCGAACTGGGAGCCACGCTTCGGCAGGCTGGCCGGGAAGAGGCTGACGATGATGCGGGCGTCGGGCCAGGGGTAGTTGCTGTTGACCATCGCCGATCTGACGCGGTCACGGGCCTCGCTGAGCGCTGTGTCGGGGAGGCCGATGAGGTGGATGCCGGCCAGGCCGTTTCCCACGTCGGCCTCGACCTCGACCGTGCGGCCCGCGACCCCCACCAGGGCCACGCTGCGCGTGCGGGCCACGGCCATCTAGATCGCCCCCCGTACGTGGCGGAGGGCGAAGTCTCCCGCGAAGCGCTCCAGGGCGATCACGTCCACGCGGACGGCCTCGAACGTGCGGGGCTGCGCGGACAGCCATTTGGCCGCGAGCATGCGTAGCCTGGCCAGCTTGGCGGGGCTGACCGACTCCAGTGCCGTGCCGTGGGATCTGCCCGAGCGGGTTTTGACCTCGACCACGACGAGGGTGGGGCCGTCCTCCGCGATGATGTCGATCTCGCCGTGGCGGCAGCGCCAGTTGCGTTCGACGACCTTCATGCCCGCGGCTTCCAGGTAGGTCACGGCTGCCTGTTCGCCGCGTTTGCCTAGCTCGAGCTTGCTTTCCTTGGCCATGTGCCACCTCCGTCGGGTCGATCCGGTGCGGGTTCCGGGATCACCTTCGCGGAGGTGGGATGGCGGGTGCAGGACCGAACGGGGTTCTGTGGATTAGGGGGTGTGGGGTGGCGGAGGGTTGTGGATAACCCGGCTGGGGCTGCCGCAGCCACCGACCATGGTTACGAGGTCCAGCTGTGCCGCATGAGCTACATGGGCGGGATGTGCTCAGGAGCGTGCTCAGGCGGCTGGTGTGCTGGGGTGCAGCGCAGCAGCGGGCGGGGGTTGGGCGCGGCCCATGCAGACACCGGGACCGGTGGACATCGCGGGAGAAGGGTACGGCCGCCGCCCACACGCGTGGGCACCGGCACGCGCGCCGAGCGCGCGAGTAGAGCAAGGGTAAGCGCGGGCAAGGCCGACGCGAGTGAAACGCGAATAAGCGCAGGCAAGACCAGCACGAGTGAAGCGCGAGCAAGCGCTAGCACGGCCGGCACGAGTGAAACGCGAATAAGCGCGGGCAAGCCGGCACGGGTGAAGCGCGGGCAAGCGCAGGCAAGGCCGGCGCGGGCGTCGACGACGCGAGTGAGGCGCGCGCAGGCGTGGTCACGACCGCGAGATGGCACAGCACCCGGCGCCCCGGGCACAGTCAGACGCTGGGCACGCCACAAGCCGCCCCTGACAGCGACAAACCGACGGACCCGGGGCGGGAGGACCCACCCCCGCTCACTCCCGGCACACCCCCGAGCCCACCACCACGATCCCCCTACCCGGAGAACCCTTCCTTGGGCATCTCCAGATCAGCCTTGGCCAGCTCCTCCACGTTCACATCCTTGAACGTGACCACCCGGACGTTCTTCACGAACCGCGCCGGCCGATACATGTCCCAAACCCATGCATCCTGCATCTTCACATCGAAGAAGACGTCGCCGTTCTCGGCGGTCCGGACGTCGAGATCGACCGAGTTGGTCAGATAGAACCGCCGCTCAGTCTCCACCACGTACGTGAACAAACCGACGACATCACGGTATTCGCGGTAAAGCTGCAGCTCCATCTCGGTTTCGTACTTTTCGAGATCCTCTGCGCTCATCGCGGTCCTCCTGTCGTACCGGTCCCCCGGTTCGCCTGCTCAGGCAACCCCGGCCCCCATTTCATTTTCACCCATCTCCCTCGCCACCGTGACGAAGGAGTAACGGTGATCAGGACACGGGCCGTGTGTTTCCAGTGCCAGCCGGTGTCCTGGTGTGACATACCCCTTGTGCTCGGCGAAGCCGTACTGCGGGTAGCGCTCGTCGAGCGCGACCATCAACCGGTCCCTGGTCACCTTGGCCACGATCGACGCGGCCGCCACGCACGCGGCCACCTGGTCCCCCTTCCACACGGCCAGCGACGGCGCCGGGAGCCCCGGGACCGGGAAGCCATCCGTCAGGATGTACTCCGGGTCACAGGGCAACTGCGCGACAGCTCGCCGCATTCCCGAGACGTTGCACTTGTGCAGACCTTTGGCATCGATCTCCCCCGGCGGGATGATCACTATGCCCACGTGCGAGAGACGCATGATCTGGTCGTGGAGGCGCTCGCGCACCTGCGGGGTCAGCAGTTTCGAGTCGCCCAGGCCGTCGATCTGCTTGCGCAGGATGACGGCCGCGACCACGAGGGGGCCGGCGCAGGCGCCGCGACCGGCCTCGTCGACGCCCGCAATGGGGGTGAGGCCGCGGCGGGCCAGCGCCCGCTCATAGGCGTAGAGTCCGGAATCGCGCCGGACGACGCTCGGTCGAGGGCGGAACGCAACTGTCATGACACAGGCAGCGTACGCCCCATTCGCCGCATACCGCGACTGGAAGGCGGCTCTACTTGACCTTGTCGAAAATGTCGGGACGGGAGAAGAGATAACCCCGCGACAGCGGCCAGTAGCGCAGCACGGCCTTGCCGACCACCGCGTCTTCCGAGATGAAACCGCCTCCGGGCTCCTCCATGTGGGCCCGGGAGTCGGCCGAGGCGCTGCGGTGGTCGCCCATCAGCCAGAGCTTCCCGGCGGGCACGGTGACGTCGAACTCATCGCCAGAAGCGAAATCGTCCGGGTAGAGGTAGGACTTCTCGTCCAGCGGCGTACCGTTGACCGTGATGCGCTTCTGCTTGTCGCAGCACACCACCTTGTCGCCGCCGATGCCGATGACCCGCTTGATCGTGTCCTCGCCGTTCCAGCCCTTGAAGACCACGATGTCGCCGCGCTCGGGCTTGCCCGCCAGCTTGTTGACGAAGACCCGGTCGTTGACCAGCAGCGTGTTCTCCATCGACACCGACGGGATGTAGAACGACCCGACCACGAACGCCTGAAGCAGCAGCGCGATGCCGACGCCCATGACGAGCAGCAGCACGGTCTCGCGGAAACCGCCCTTCTTCTTCTGTTTCCCCACGCCCTCCGCCTTTTCGGTGTCGGCCATCAGCGCCTCCGCAGGCGGCGACGGACCAGCACCAAGGGTACGGCCATGCCGAACCCGGCGACCAGCGGCACCGATCCGCCCAGCGCCTGCAAAGCGGGCTGGGCGAACGTGTCAGGGATGTCGATCGTGTCGAACCGGTTGAACGGCCAGACGATCACGAAGGCCCGCCCGATGACCTGGCCTTCGGGGATGGAGCCGCCGCCCGGGTCACCGGTGTGCGAGCGGGAGTCGAGCGAGACCGAGCGGTGGTCGCCCATCACCCACAGCCGCCCCGGCGGCACCGTGACGTCGAAGAACTCGTCGGAGGGCACGTCACCCGGGTAGAGATAGCTCTCCTCGTCGATGGGCGTGCCGTTGACCGTGATGCGCCCCTTGGAGTCGCAACACTTGACGTGGTCGCCGCCCACGCCGATGACCCGCTTGATGTAGTCCTTCTCGCCGGGGATGATGCCGAACGCCGTGCCGACCCACCGGAAGAAGCCCTCGACCGGGTTGGACGGCTCCTCCAGCTGGAACTCGCCGTCCCAGGAGTCGACGCCCGAGAAGACCACCACGTCACCGCGCTCGATGTCACGAGTGTGGTAGACGAGCTTGTTGACCAGGACCCTGTCGTTCGTCAGCAGGGTGTTCTCCATCGATTCCGACGGAATGTAGAAGGCCTGGACCACAAACGTCTTGATGATCAGGGCCAGCGCCAGGGCTACGACGATGAGTACGGGGAGTTCTTTCCAGAACGACCCCTTCTTCTCCTGTTTTTCGCCCTTGGCAGGCTTCTGAGTCTCTTCGGCGACCACGTCCACCTCGTCCTCGACAGGGCGGCGCGCCGCGCCGTGCTCCTGGCTTTCGCTAGTCATCGCTGACGAGCCTAGATGATGCTCCGGCCCGACAAGCCTCGACCGACGTTACACCGTGCACGAGTCGCTCCACATAAAGGAAACGGCCCTGTAAAGCCGAATGGCCCGCGCGAGGCGCGGGCCATCGAAAAAGACCACCTGGTTACTTGGCGGTGGCCGTCTCGCGCTTCTCGCGGATGCGGGCGGCCTTGCCGCGCAGGTCGCGCATGTAGTAGAGCTTGGCGCGACGCACGTCACCGCGGGTCACGAGCACGATCTTCTCGATGACCGGGCTGTGCACCGGGAAGGTACGCTCGACGCCGACACCGTAGCTGACCTTGCGGACCGTGAAGGTCTCGCGGGCACCGCTGCCCTGGCGGCGCAGCACGAAGCCCTTGAAGACCTGGATGCGGGAGCGGTTTCCTTCGACGACTCGGACGTGAACCTCGAGCGTGTCACCGGGGCGGAACGCCGGCACGTCGCCGCGCAGGGTCGCCTTCTCGAGCTCCTGGATCTTCGTGTGCATGAGAGCTGTCCTCAAGTCCTCGCGAGCACGCGGAGGTCCACCCGGCCTGAGCTCGCGGCGGACACGCTTGCTGGTTTGATGTGCCCGGGACCGTTTCCCGGGCATGACGGACCAACCGATAGACGGTTGGCAGCGATTCAGTTTGCCACATCTTCCGGCTGGAGGCGAAACGAGAGCTCTTCGAGCAGCTTCCTGTCGTGCTTGTCGAGCGTTTCCGGGTCGAGCGCCGCCGCCAGCTCGGGCCGGTTCCGTACGGTGCGCCGGATCGCCTCGTCACGCCGCCAGCGGGCGACATTTCCGTGATGTCCGGACAGCAGCACGGCAGGCACCTCGTGCCCGCGCCACACGGGCGGCTTGGTGTAGACGGGCCCCTCGACCAGGTTCCGCATCGACCCGGGCGCGAACGAGTCGTCCACGGCCGACTGGGCGTTGCCCAGCACGCCGGGCAGCAGCCTGCCGACGGCCTCCACCATGACCAGCACCGCCACCTCGCCGCCGGCCAGCACGTAGTCGCCGATGCTGACCTCGTCCACGCGCATCCGCGAGGAGTACTCCGCCATGACCCTGGAGTCGATGCCCTCGTAGCGGCCGCACGCGAACAGCAGCCACGGCTCCTGCGCCAGCTCCTGCGCCAGCTCCTGGTCGAACGGCCGCCCGCTCGGGGTCGGCACGATCATCCGCGGCGAGCCCCCCTCGGCGACGGCGTCGATGGCCTCGCCCCACACCTCGGGCTTCATGACCATGCCAGGACCCCCGCCGTAGGGGGTGTCGTCCACGGTCTTGTGCACGTCGTGGGCCCAGTCGCGCAGCTGGTGCAGCCGTACGTCGAGCGTGCCCCGCTCACGGGCCTTGCCGATCAGCGAGACGTCGAGCGGCGCGAAGTACTCGGGGAAGATCGAGATGATGTCGAGCCGCATCACAGCAGCCCTTCCGGAGGGTCGACGACCAGCCGGCCCGCCTCCAGGTCGACCTCGGGCACCAGCTCCCTGACGAACGGGATGAGCGCGTCCTCCTGGCCCTTCCGCCGCACCACGAGCAGGTCCTGGCCGTGGTGGAGCACGTCCTCCACCTCCCCGACCGGCTCGCCCGCGACGGTCTGCACGCTCAGCCCGATGAGCTGATGGTCGTGGAACTCGTCGGGGTCGTCGGAGGGCGTCACCTCGGAGGAGTCGATGACCAGCATGGTGCCGCGCAGTTCCTCGGCGGCGTCGCGGTCGGCGACCCCCTCGAACGTCAGCAGCAGCACACCCTTGTGCCACCGGCGCCCGGTGACCACGAGCGGCCCCCGGTCGGCGGGATCGGTCGCGATCGGTTTGCCGGCGACGAAGCGCAGCTCGGGATCGTCGGTGCGCACCTCCACGGTCACGTCACCGCGTACCCCGTGCGGGCGGCCTATCCGGCCGACGACCAGCTGCACGTGAACCTGCTTTCTCTCTCAACGCGGAGCGCCCCCATCGGAACGAGACCGATGAGGGCGCACAAACCTGACGCTAACGGACTGCTTCGTGCAGATCGAGCAGATCGACCCGCACGTACTTCCCGTCGGCCAGGGCGTTCACGACCGTGCGCAGCGCCTTGGCGGTGCGCCCGCCGCGTCCGATGACCTTGCCCAGGTCCTCGGGGTGCACCCGGACCTCCAGGACGCGCCCGCTGCGAATGCGGCGTGCGCGGACCCGGACATCGTCGGGATGTTCGACGATGCCCTTAACGAGGTGCTCGAGAGCCTCCTCGAGCACGTCAGGCCTCGCCCTCGGACGGGGTCTCGGCGGCGGCCTCGGCCTCGTCCTTCTTCTTGCTCTTCCGCGGCGTGGTGGCGGTCGTGCCGGTGTCGCCACCGGACAGCGCCTCCTTGGCCGCGGCCTCGTAGACGGCGTGGCGGTCGGGCGCGGGCTCGGCCACCAGCAGCGGCGCCGGAGCGGGCTCGCCCTTGAACTTCTGCCAGTCACCGGTGAGCTTGAGCAGCTTGAGCACCGGCTCGGTCGGCTGCGCGCCGACACCCAGCCAGTAAGCCGCACGCTCGGCGTTGACCTCGATGCGCGAAGGGTTCTCCTTCGGGTGGTACAGGCCGATCTCCTCGATCGCCCGGCCGTCACGCTTGGTGCGGCTGTCGGCGATGACGATACGGTACTGAGCGTTGCGGATCATGCCGAGCCGCTTGAGCTTGATCTTGACTGCCACGGGTGTGGTCTCTCCTGCATTCGAGCGTGGTGAACGGCACCTCGCCGAGTGGGGCACGACGGGATGACGCTCCAGGGACAGGCGTGTCCGGCGGGAGGTGAGAGGGCACCCGCATGGCCACGGTGTTCCAACATGTCATTGTGCCAGATCGACGGCACTGCCTACGACCTGTCACGACAGCGCACCGCAAAGGTCCGGCAAGGGGTGGATACCCCCACCCCGCCGCCGACGTCCTACTTCTGCCCGGGCAAGCGCAGCTTGGACGGGTCGAAGCCGGGCGGAAGCTCCATCCCCGGCGGCAGCTTCCCGCCGAGGTTGCCCAGCACACCGCCCTGCTGGGGCGCGTCGGCGGCCGGCTCGGCGGCCGACGGCTTGCCCAGCGCGGCCTTGCGCGGGTCGCCGCTGACGCGCCGCCCCTTCTTGGCCTTCTTCTGCGCCTTGCCGGCCTTGCCCTTCCCGCCGGGCATGCCGGGAATGCCCATGCCGCCTGCCATCCGCTTCATCATCTTCTGGGCGTCGAAGAAGCGGGTGACGAGGCTGCTCACCGCGCTCACCGTCACGCCGGAACCGGCGGCGATGCGGGCGCGGCGCGAGCCATTGATGATCTTGGGGTCCTGCCGCTCGGCCGGGGTCATCGAGCGGATGATGGCCGCGATGCGGTCGAGGTCGCGGTCGTCGATGGAGTTGATCTGGTCGCGCATCTGCCCCATGCCGGGCATCATGCCGAGCAGGTTCTTGATGGGGCCCATCTTCTGGACCATCATCATCTGCTCGAGGAAGTCCTCGAGCGTGAAGTTCTCGCCCGAGGTGAGCTTGCCGGCCATCTTGGCGGCCTGCTCCTCGTCGAACGTCTTCTGGGCCTGCTCGATCAGGGTGAGGATGTCACCCATGTCGAGGATGCGCGAGGCCATCCGGTCGGGGTGGAAGGCGTCGAAGTCCTCGAGCTTCTCACCCGTGGACGCGAACATGATCGGCCGGCCCGTGATGTGCCGCACCGAGAGCGCCGCACCACCGCGGGCGTCACCGTCGAGCTTGGTCAGCACCACGCCGTCGAAGCCGACGCCCTCCATGAACGCCTGCGCCGTCGTGACGGCGTCCTGGCCGATCATGGCGTCGACCACGAACAGGGTCTCGTCGGGCGTGACCGCGTCGCGGATGTCGGCGGCCTGCTGCATCATCTCCTGGTCGATGCCCAGGCGGCCGGCGGTGTCGATGATGACGATGTCGTGGTTGAGGCGCCTGGCCTCGTCGATCGACCTGCGGGCGACCTCGACCGGGTCGCCCACGCCGCTGCCCGGCTCGGGCGCGAAGACGGCGACCTGGGCGCGCTCGCCCACGACCTGGAGCTGCTGGACGGCGTTGGGCCGCTGCAGGTCGGCGGCGACGAGCATGGGCGCGTGCCCCTGCTCCCGCAGCCACCTGGCCAGCTTGCCCGCCAGCGTCGTCTTGCCCGCGCCCTGGAGGCCCGCCAGCATGATGACGGTCGGCGGCGTCTTGGCGAAGCGGAGCCTGCGGGTCTCGCCGCCGAGGATCCCGATCAGCTCGTCATTGACGATCTTGACGACCTGCTGCGCCGGGTTCAGCGCCTGGGAGACCTCGGAACCGCGGGCGCGCTCCTTGACCTGGGCGACGAACGCCTTGACCACCGGCAGCGCGACATCGGCCTCGAGCAGGGCGATGCGGATCTCGCGGGTGGTGGCGTCGATGTCGGCATCGGACAGCCGCCCCTTGGATCGGAGGGAGGAGAAGACCGATGTCAGCCGGTCGGATAGCGTCTCGAACACGTGGTTGGCCAGTCCTCGAAGCGAATGTACGTCTAAGACTCCAGCCTATCCGCTCCGCTAGCCGCTCCAGCCTGGCACGGCCATCCTGACCGTCAGCGCGTGCTCGACGAGCTGGATCAGGACGTTCTTCACCGAGTCCTTCTTGCGGGCGTCCAACCGGACCATGGGGATGTGCGGCGACAAGGTGAGGGCGTCGCGCACCTCGGTGTCGCTGTGCGGGTAGGAGCCGTCCCAGCCGTTGATGCCCACCACGAACGGCAGCTGCGCCTCCTCGAAGTAGTCGATGGCCGGGAAGCTGTCGGCCAGACGACGGGTGTCCACGAGGACGACCGCGCCGATCGCGCCCCGTACGAGGTCGTCCCACATGAACCAGAACCGGTGCTGCCCGGGCGTGCCGAACAGGTACAGGATCAGGTCACGGTCCAGGGACACGCGGCCGAAGTCCATGGCGACGGTCGTGGTCGACTTCAGCGGCGTCATGCCGAGGTCGTCGATCCCGGCGGAGGCGTCCGTCATGACGGCCTCCGTCGTCAACGGCATGATCTCCGACACCGCTCCCACGAACGTCGTCTTGCCCACCCCGAACCCACCGGCGACGACGATCTTCGTCGACGTGAGGCCGGGGCTAGAGCCTGCGTAGTCCACTGAGCACCCTTTCCAGCAGGTTGACGTCCGGTCTGCCTGCCTCGAGCTGCGGCTGATGCACCCGAACCAGGCCTTCCGCCGCCATGTCCGCGATCAGAACACGCACCACGCCGAGCGGGATCCGCAGCAGCGCCGAAACCTCGGCCACCGACCTGACCTGCAGGCAGAGCTGGCTGATCGCCTTGTACTCGGGCGTGATGTGGGAGAACTCCCGGTGCTCGGCGGTCGCCGAGGACACCAGGGCCTCCATCGCCAGCTTGACCTTGGGCGCGGTCCGCCCGCCTGTCACGGCGTACGGCCGTACAGGGGAGGCGGGGTCAGAGCTGACGGGCGGGGGCGGGGGCTCCCAACCGCCGCTGTTCCACGAATTCGTCACCTACATCACCTGGTCTGGCTGGCGCGCAGCTCGGCGCGCACAGCCGGAGTCAGCACCTGACCGGCGCGATCGACCATCAGCGTCATCTGATACGCCACCAGACCCATGTCACAGTCCGGCGCCGCCAGCACCGCCAAACACGAACCATCACTGATCGACATGATCAGCATCAGACCGCGCTGCATCTCCACGATCGTCTGATTGACCGCGCCGCCCTCGAAGACCCTGGCCGCGCCCTGCGTCAGCGAGACCAGACCCGACGCGATGGCGGCCAGCTGGTCGGCCCGATCGGCGGGGAAACCCGCCGAAGCCGCCAGCGGCAATCCGTCGGACGAGACGACCACCGCGTGCGCGACTCCTGGAACGGTACTGACGAAGTCGGTGATTAACCAGTCCACCCCACGTGCCGCGTGGCTCAGGTCGTTCATGCGCTCTCCTTCGTCGATCGCATGAACGACAGTCGGCTGTGTGTGACTGGCCGCTCGCTGCGCTCGCTCATGCGCCCTCATCCCTACTGTCACTCCTGGGGCCGGACCCGTACGTCCTGCCCTCGCTGATGTCGTCGCGCGCGGCCCTGAAGCCTTGCTGGAAGCTCGACAGCCGGCTGCGTACGCGCTCGGGCGAGACCGCCGGCATGGGTGCGACGCCCTTGGGCGCCGATACGGTGTCCGCCGAGCCGGGCACCAGGTTGGCCTTGGGCACCCGTTTGGGCAGGCCCGCCGCCGTCGCGCCGTCGCGCACCGGCTCGCGTACGGCCTCCGCCCTGCTCCAGCCCGCGTCGGCGTTGGCCGAGCCCCACGTGGCGTTGGCCTCGGCCGCGTTGTGGTCGAACCAGGCCGACTCCACCGAGGCGAAGATCGGCAGGTATTCGTCCCCCGCCGAGGCCGGCTTGACGGCGGGCATGGGGCCGGTCGCGGCCGACTCGGTCTCGGGGAAGCTGTTGAAGCTGCCCTTGGCGGGCAGCGGCTGCTCGGGGCCGCGCGTCCACGGGCGGGTCTCGTCGGGCAGCACGCCGCGCTGGGGCAGGCCGCTCTCCCGCTGCGGCAACCCGCTGTCGCCGGTCATGGGGCCGCGCGAGCTGACCCAGACGTCGTTGGAGGAGTCGGACGACATCCAGCCGCCGGCTTCGGCGGGGAAGGCCGGGCCCGACGCCCAGGAGCCGCTGCCGCCCTGCGGGACGGGCTCCGACGGGTACGACGGATACGACGGGTGTCCCGGGCCGAGCTGGAACGACGAGGCGGGCCAGGGGCTGGCGGCCGCCGGCTGCGGCGTGTGGAAGGCCTCCCTGGAGGCGCCGCCCGCGGCGGCGGGGGTGCTGACCGGGGCGGCCTGCGCACCGAGCAGCGACTCGGGGATGAGCACCATGGCGGTCAGGCCGCCGGAGCCGTGCGGGCGGAGCTGGACGCGGATGCCGTGCCGGTGCGCCAGCCTGGCGACCACGAACAGGCCCATGCGGCGCGAGACGGAGACGTCCACGGTGGGCGCGTCGGTCAGCCGCTCGTTGGCCTGGGCCAGCTCCTCCGCGGTCATGCCGATGCCGGAGTCGCTGATGGAGAGCATGATGCCGCCGCCGTCGATCCGGCTGCCGGAGACGGGGACGCGGGTCTCGCGGGGCGAGAACGACAGGGCGTTCTCGATCAGCTCGGCGAGCAGGTGGATGACGTCGTTGACGGCCTGGCCGGCGATGGAGACGCCTTCCGGCACCTCCAGCACGACCCGCTCGTAGTTCTCGACCTCCGACAGCGAGGCGCGGGCGACGTCGACCAGCTTGACCGGCTGGCTCCAGCGGCGCGGTGGCTCCTGGCCGGCCAGGACCAGCAGGTTCTCGCTGTTACGGCGCATACGGGTGGCCAGGTGGTCCAGCTTGAACAGGTTCCCCAGCCGCTGCTCGTCCTGCTCACCCTGCTCCAGGCCGTCGATCAGGGTGATCTGCCGCTCCACCAGCGTCTGACTGCGCCGCGACAGGTTCACGAACATCGCGTTGACGTTGGAACGCAGCCGGGACTCCTCACCGGCCAGGCGGACCGCCTCGCGGTGCACCTCGTCGAAGGCCCGGGCGACTTCACCGATCTCGTCCCTGGAGTTGATCTCGATGGGCGGGACCCGTAGCTGGTCGGGGTCGACGTCGGTGTTGCGGAGCTGGCGGACCAGGTCGGGCAGCGTGTGCCCGGCGATCTTCAGGGCGTCGCCGCGCAGGCGGCGCAGCGGGCGTACCAGCGAGCCGGCCATGAGGGCGGTGATCGCGAGGACCAGGACCAGCAGCGCGATCACGATGCCGATGTTGATCGCGGCGAGCTGCCTGTCGCCGCTGGCGACGTCGGCGCTTCGGGTGGCCACCTGCTCCGACAGCGACTTCTGCACCTGGTGGTGCCGGTCGACGGTCTCGGAGATGGCGTCGAACCAGCTGTCGGTGTCGTTCACGGTCTTGTTGTCGAGCCGGCGCAGGGACTGGCCGTTGTTGTTCAGCAGCACGGCGCGGCTGATGTACAGCTCGGCGAGGCCGATCTTCCGGCTGGCGACCGTGTTGTCGAAGTTCTGGCGCTGCGCGGCCGTGGCGACCGTGTTGAACGCGGTCCGCTCGCTCTCGCGGCGGGAGCGGGCGTCGAGGAAGGCGTTGAACTCCGGCTCCTCGAACTCGCCCCTGACCAGCGCGATCGTCAGCAGCGCGCGCTGCTTGGATGCCTGTTCCTGCGCGCGGGCGATGGCGCGCAGCGCGGAGGCCGTCGCGATGAGCTGCTCGTCCGTGGAGCCCTGTCCGAGCTCGTCGTAGATCTGCAGCATGTCGGCGACGGTCTCGGAGTACTTCTCCACGGTCGGCAGCGGCGGGAGCTCCGAGCCGACGACCGTCTGGCGCAGCGAGGCGAGCTGGCTGAGCCGGACCTCGATCCGGTCGAGGGTCCTGCGGCCCAGGTCCGACAGCGACGGTTCGACGGTCTTGGCGAGATCCAGCGTGCGGGTGACGTTGGCGTCCACGATGCCCTGCTGGCTCTTGAGCTTCTCCTCGTCCCGCCTGCCCTCGGCGACGAAGCGGGCGGCCAGGTCACGCTCCATACCGAGATCGCGGGAGAGCTCGCCGATCTGGGCGACCAGCCTTCCTGAGTCGCTGATGAGCTGGTACTGCTGGGCGCTGCTGATGGAGCTGGTGACGCGCAGCGCGCCCAGGATCACGGCCACGATCGTGGGGATGGCGATGAGAGCGATGAGGCGGGTACGCACGCGCCAGTTGCGCAGCGCGAACGAGCTGCCCGAGCGGGGCGGTTGCTGCGGCTGCGGCGGCGCCGCACCGCCCGCAGACTCTTCCGGAACGTCCGGAGCGCTACCACGACCGGAGCCGGTCGTTGTTGTCCTCACTGGTGGCAACCTCTCGCCATGGCCTGCTTTAGGGGGTCTCAGCGGCTTCGTCACACGGACGAGTGATCGCAGGCAAGTTCGAGGCCCAATTTGAGCACAAACCTCATACTTAGGCCAACGTCTCGACGGTTTTCAACCGTTCCAACTCACACATTGTTCACGTGGCAAACCCCTGGACACGGAGCGCAACCAACGCTTCAATCCGGACATACAGTCACTAAGCACCACTTACAGCGCTATTTACATCTATAGCGGCGCACAGACATATTTTGCCGATAAACGGCATAAATGTGGCATAGTGCTGCCGTTCGGATCTCCCCTCCGGTACGCTTCACGCCCGGCATGCCGTGCCGATCTCCAGAAGACTTCCCCCTGGTAGGAGAACCCCCCGATGACACGCAAACTGCGCTGTCACGCCATTGTTCTCGGCGTCACAGTCGCTCTCACCCTTGCCGGCTGCGGAGGCTCCGACACTCCGGAGACCTCCGCCAACAGCAACGGCTTGGAGAAAACCACCATCACGGTCGGGGCGCTCCCCATTCCGGACCCGGTATCCCTCTACATCGCCAACGCCAAGGGCTTCTTCAAGGAGGAGGGCCTGACCGTCACGCCGAAGATCATCACCGGTGGCGCCGCGGCCATTCCGGCGATCGAGAACGGCTCGCTCGACATCTCGCAGACCAACTACGTCTCGACGTTCCTGGCGGTCAGCCAGGGCAAGAAGATCAAGCTGGTCGCGGACATGTACCAGGCCGCCCCGAACACCTTCAACATCATGGTCCCGAAGGACTCGCCGATCAAAACGGTGGCGGACCTCAAGGGGAAGACCGTTCTGGTCAACAACCTCAGGAACATCGCCACGCTCTCGACGACCTCGCAGCTCAAGGTGGCCGGCCTCGCGGAGACCGACGTCAAGTTCGTCGAGAAGCCGTTCCCCGAAATGGGCAACGCGATCCTGAGCGGCCAGGCCGACGCGGGCTGGATCACCGAGCCGTTCATCACGGCCAACCAGAGCCAGCACGGCTTCCGCAAGCTGGCCGACACGATGACCGGCCAGACCGCCGACCTGCCCATCGCCGGCTGGATGGCCACCGAGGAGTGGGCCGCGAAGTACCCGAAGACGCTGGCCGCCTTCCAGCGGGCGATCGCCAAGGCGCAGCAGCTCGCCTCCAGCGACCGCAAGGAGATCGAGGCCATGCTGCCGAAGTACACGAAGATCGACGCCAAGACGGCCTCGGTGATCACGCTGGGCTCGTTCCCCAGTGAGCTGAACGCCAACCGCCTGCAGAAGGTCGCCGACCTCATGCTCGAGTACGGCTACCTGAAGAGCCCGATCGACGTGAAGTCGGTCATCGCGGCTCCCTCGTCGAACGGATGACCGGTGCACGTCTGCTCCGCGGCGCCATCGGCGCCGCGGGGTTCCTCGTTGTGGGGGAGCTGGTCATCCGCTTCGGCGTGAGCGGCCAGCTGGACTTCCCCGCCCCCTCGACCATCCTGCTGGAAGCCGCGCGCCTGCCGGCCGACCCCGAGTTCATGGCCGGCGTCGGCACGACCCTCACGAACTGGGTGCTCGGCCTGCTCATCGCGACCGTCATCGCCGTCCCGGTGGGCGTGCTGCTCGGCGCGCTGACCCCGCTGGAGCGGGCGATCCGGCCGCTGCTCGAGTTCATGCGGCCGATCCCCTCCGTGGCGATCATCCCGCTGGCGATCCTGCTGATCCCGGTGGACGGGCTGATGAAGATCTCGGTCATCGTGTACGCCTCGGTCTGGCCGATCCTCATCAACACCCTGTACGGCATGCACGACGTCGACCCGCTCGCCAAGGAGTCGCTGCGCAGCTTCGGCTTCGGCCCGCTGGCCGTGCTGGCCAGGGTGAGCCTGCCCAGCGCCGCCCCGTTCGTCGCGACGGGCATCAGGATCGCCGCCGGCATCGCGCTCGTCCTGGCCGTCAGCGCCGAGCTGCTGGCCGGCGGCTTCAACGGGATCGGCGTCTTCGTGACGGTCGCGGGCAGCGGCAACAGGACGGACCTCATGATGGCGGCCACGTTCTGGGCCGGCGTCATCGGGGTGCTCGCCAACGTGCTCCTGATGGCCGGCGAACGGCGCCTCTTCCACTGGCACCGGATGCGGACGGGAGCCACGCAATCATGAAGAACCTCCCCAGATTCCTGGTGATCCCCGCCGTGCTCGTGGTGTGGGAGCTGATCACCCGGGCGATCGGGGACCCCGACTTCCCGCCGCCCACGACGATCGTCGTCCGCATGTACGAGCTGTGGTTCTCCGGCCCCGTCGCCCGCGTGTTCCTCACCGACGACGCGATCGCCAACATCCTGCCGAGTCTCGGGCGCATGTTCGGCGGCTGGATCCTGGCGGCGCTGATCGGGATCCTGGCGGGCGTGCTGCTCGGGCGCTCCCGCGCGGCGACCGACTTCGTCAACCCGCTGATCGAGTTCGGCCGCGCGCTCCCGCCGCCGCTGCTGATCCCGGTGTTCCTCGTGGTCATGGCCGGCCTGTCGAGCGAGACCGTGAGCGGTGTCCTGATCACCCAGCTCTCGACGATCGTGTTCGGCGTGATCTGGCCGGTGCTGCTCAACTCCATCGACGGCGTCAGGGCCGTGGACCGCACCTACACCGAGACGGCGACGGTCTTCAACCTGTCCAAGCTGCAGTACCTGCGCGTGGTGCTGCTCCCCGCCGCCTCGCCGAAGATCTTCGCCGGGCTGCGGCTGAGCCTGTCCCTGGCCCTGATCATGATGGTGATCAGCGAGCTCCTCGGCGGCTCCGACGGCATCGGGTACCAGCTCCTGCAGGCCCAGCGCAGCTTCGACGGCGCGGGGGTGTGGGCGGCCATCGCGCTGCTCGGCATCCTCGGCTACGTCGTGAACAGCCTGTTCGTGCTGGCCGAACGGCGCGTGCTCGTCTGGCACCGGCAGGCCAACCGCAACCCGTGATCCCCTGGAAGGACACATGCCGCATTCCGATGACCTCTTATGGGGAGCCGTAGGAGACATCTCCCGCTTCGCGGCCCTGCTGACCATGGCGGAGCTGGGCCTGGCCGACCACCTCGCGCAGGGGCCGCTGGGCAGCGCCGAGCTGGCCCGGCGCTGCGGGGCGCACGCTCCCTCGCTGCGCAGGGTCCTGCGCGAGCTGGCGAGCATGGGCGTGGTCAGGGTGGCCGGGCCCGACCTGTACGACCTGACCGAGAAGGGCACGCCGCTGCGCTCCGACGTGCCCGACTCGGTCCGCTCGTCGATCCGCATGCTCGGCGAGGAGAGCTTCTGGTACGCCATGGGCATGCTGCCCGCCACCGTCCGCGACGGCGGCTCGGCCTTCATCAAGCGCTACGGGCCCCTGTACGACCACCTCGCCGCCCATCCGGACGTCAGCCGGATGTTCGACGACTACATGACCGCCAGGGCCATCCCCCTCACCGAGGGCCTGGCCAAGCGGTACGACTTCCCCGCCACCGCGACCGTGGTGGACGTGGCCGGCGGCAAGGGCCACATCCTGGCCACGATCCTGCACGCCAACCCGCAGATGCGCGGTGTCCTGCTCGATCTGGGGTACGTGACGGAGCACGCCAGGCAGACGCTGGCGGCCGAGGGCCTGGCCGACCGGGCGCAGGTGGTCGCCGGCGACATGTTCGCCGGGGTTCCGGCAGGCGGCGACGTCTATTTGCTGGCCAGCGTCCTGCACAACTGGGACGATGACGATGCGGTCAGGATTCTGCGCAACGTCCGCGAGGCAATGAACCACGAAGGGCGCGTCCTCATCCTCGAGGTGGTGCTCCCCGACAGCGAGGAGCCGCACCTCGGCAAGGACATTGACATGCGGATGCTGGCGATCTTCAATGGCGGCACCGAGCGCAGCCGCGACGAGTACGCCGCCGTGCTCGACCAGGCGGGGCTGGTTCTCGGTGACGTCGTCGAACTCGGATCCGGCGCCAACCTCATCGAGGCCAGGCGCCGCCGCTGACCCCTTCCCAGCCTCCGCCGGACCACCGGACTCAGAAAGGCAGTGGCGATGCAACTGACCAGGATCGTAGTCGCGGGCATGGCAGTGGCGCTGGCGCTCAGCGCGTGCGGAGGCGGAGGAGGAGAGGGACAGGCCGGCACGACCGGCGCCGCGTCATCCGGAGGGCTGGAGAAGACCCAGCTCCTGGTGGGCGTGGTGCCGGTGCCGTCCTCGGCGTCCCTGTTCATCGCCGAGAAACGGGGCTTCTTCAAGGAAGAGGGCCTGACGGTCAAGACCGAGATCATCCAGGCTCCGACGGCGGTCATGCCGAAGATCGTTAACGGCAGCATGGACGCGTTCATGACGAGTTACGTGGTGCTCATGACCATCAACGACTCGGGCGCGGCCAAGCTGAAGCTGTTCCAGCACACCATGGGCGGCGCCCCGAACGTCTCCGGCGTGGTCGTGGCCAAGGGCTCGCCGGTCAAGACGGTCGCCGACCTGAAGGGCAAGACGGTCGGGGTCAACGTGCTGAAGGCGCTGGGGCAGACGGTGACCAACGCCCACCTCCAGGAGGCCGGGGTCAGGCCGGAGGAGGTCAAGTTCGTCCCCGTGCCGTTCGCCGACCAGCTCGGCGCGCTGTCCACGGGCAAGGTGGACGCGGCGTGGCTGGTGGAGCCGTTCCTGAGCGCGGCCAAGAAGGGCGGCGCCACCCAGATCGTCGACACCACGAGCGGCGTCACCGAGGGCGTGCCGATCGACGGCTGGGGTGTCACCGAGCAGTGGCTGACCAAGTACCCGAAGACGGCCGCGGCCTTCCACCGGGCGCTGGCCAAGGCCCAGGAGGTCGCCGGCGCCGATCGCAGGGCGATCGACGAGGTCGTGCCGACGTACACGCAGATCCCCGCGGACACCGCGGCGGCGATGACGCTCGGGACGTTCACCATGGAGCCCGACAGGGCCAGCGTGCAGAAGCTCGCCGACCTCATGCACGGCTACGGCTACCTGAAGGCCAAGGTGGACGTGGGCCAGCTCTTCGCGTCGGTGGGCGGATGACCCCTCGGACCGGGCGCGGCGCGATCAGCGCCAAGCCCCGGCGCGGTGTGCTCGGCCTCGCCGGCGTGGTGGGGTTTCTCGCCGCCGCCGAGGTGGCCGGGCGGACCGGGCTGATCCCGGACTTCCTGCCGTACGTGTCGCACGTGCTCGCCACGGCGGCCACGCTGCCGCTGGACGCGCAGTTCAGGACCGACGTGCTGGCCACGCTCGGCCCGTGCCTGCTCGGGCTGGTGATCGCGATCGCGGTCGCCGTGCCCGTCGGGCTGCTGTTCGGGACGGTGCCGTTCATGGAGCGCTCGGCGCGGCCGCTGGTGGAGTTCCTGCGGCCGATCCCGTCGGTGGCGCTGATCCCGCTGGCGGTGTTCCTGTTCCCCGAGGGGCACGACGCCAAGACCGCACTGGTCGTCTACACCTGCTCGTGGCCACTGCTCATCAACACGATGTACGGCCTGAGCGACGTCGATCCGCTGGCCAAGGAGACGCTGCGCAGCTTCGGCTTCGGCCCGCTGGCGGTGGCGCTGCGGGTGAGCCTGCCGAGCGCGGCGCCGTTCATCGCGACGGGGGTGCGGATCGCGGTGGCGGTCACCCTGATCGTGGCCGTGAGCGTGGAGCTGCTGGCGCCCGGCGGCGGCGGGATCGGGGCGTTCCAGTCGCTGGCGGGCAGCGCCAACCGGCTGGACCGGGTGCTGGCGGCCACGGTGTGGGCCGGGGTGCTCGGGCTGGCGGCCAACCTGCTGTTCACGGCGGGTGAGCGGCGGCTGTTCCGGTGGCACCACACGCGGACGGGGGAGGGCACGTGAGCGTCGTGCGGCGGGTGGCGTGGTACTGGCTGCTGCCCGTGGCGGTGGCGGCCTGGGAGTTGGTGACGCGGGCCGTGCAGGCCACGTACTTCCCGCCGCCGTCGCAGATCGTGGCGCGGCTGCACGAGCTGTGGTTCTCCGGGCCGCTGTCGCGGGTGTTCCTCACCGACGAGGCGGTGGCGGACCTGCTGCCGAGCCTGTCCAGGCTGTTCACCGGGTGGTCGATCGCGTGCGCGGCGGGGGTGCTGTTCGGGGTCGTGCTCGGACGCTCGGCGTGGCTGTCGGGGCTGGTGGAGCCGCTGGTGCACTTCGGCCGCTCGGTCCCGCCCGCCGCGCTGCTGCCGGTGTTCCTGGTGCTGTTCAAGGTGGGCACGCCGATGCAGCTCGCCTCGATCGTGTACGGCGTCGTCTGGCCCGTGCTGATCAACAGCATGGACGGCGCCCGCCACGTCGACCGCCAGTACATCGAGACGGGCGCGGTCTACCGGCTGAGCTCCTGGCAGCGGCTCACCAGGATCATCCTGCCCGCCGCCGCCCCGAAGATCTTCGCGGGGCTGCGGCTGAGCGTGTCGCTGGCGTTGATCATGATGGTCATCTCCGAGCTGGTGGGCAGCAGCGAGGGGATCGGACACCGCATGCTGGAGGCGCAGAGCCAGTTCGACATCCCGGCCATGTGGGCGGGGATCGTGCTGCTGGGGCTGCTCGGCATCGGGCTCAACGCGGCGTTCCTGGGCGTGGAGCGGGCGGTGCTGGGCTGGCACACGAGCGCGCGCACCGGCGACGCTTGATCGCGGGGTCAGCCGTACAACCGGGCGATGGCGGCAAGCTGCCTCGCCCGGAGCTCCGCCCGATCGGGCACACCTTCCGCGGGCCGCTCGACGTCGTGCCTGGCGTACTCCTCGGCCCACAGCCCGGTCTTGACCCGGCTGAGCAGGTTGGCCATGCCGGGCCGCAGCCGTGCCCTGCGCAGCGCGGCGAGGTCCAGCTCGGCCGCGGCGACCAGCGTCTCCCCCGGCCCGGCCTGCGCGAGCACCCGCCCCTGGTGGTCGATCACCTCGGAGCCGCCGTTGGTGGAGTCGCCGGGAATCGCGATGCCGGTCAGGCCGCCGCTGTTGGCCGACACCACGTAGGCCAGGTTCTCCACCGCGCGGGCGCGGCGGGCGACGGCCTTGGGGGTGAGCGCCGGTGACGACGCCTCCGAGGTCGGGTTGCACAGCACCTCGGCGCCGCGCAACGCCAGCGCCCGGGCCAGCTCCGGCATGAGGATCTCCTCGGAGGCGACCACGGCGAGGTTCCCGAGCTCGGTGCGGGCCACCGGGAGCACGCCGTCGATGCCGTAGATCTCCAGGTAACGCTCCCACACGTCGTACGGGGTGGGCGAGAACAGCGAGTGCAGCCTGCGGTAGCGCAGCACGACCTCGCCCGCCGGGGAGAAGATCACCGTGGCCTGGAAGAACAGGCCGGGGAAGTGTTCGTCCCGCTCGTATGCGTTGACGCACAGGAACACGTCGTGATCTGCGGCGATGGTGCCGAGCGCGCGGTACTCGGGGCCGCCGGGGTCGAGCGCCGCCCGGTCCCGCCACTGCCCGGTGCTCTCCCCCATGGGGAAGCCGGTCAGCACGTACTCGGGCAGCACGACCAGGCGCAGCTCCGGCCCCAGCCACGCCTTCGAGCCGCCCACCTGGACGCCGATCCGGTCGATCGCGGTCCCGATCCCGGCTCCGACACGGGTCTCCACCTGCAGGGCCAGCGCGGTGTACGCGGTCATCCGACCCGCCTCTCGTCGATCAGCGTCCGCCGCACGCACACCCCGTCGCGCAGCCACTGCCACACCCGGCTGCGGGAGCGCCCGTCCTCGCTCAGCACGATCAGCTCGAACAGGCGCAGGTCCTGCCCCTTGAACTGCCAGGTCAGGTAGATCGTGCTGGTGTCCAGCTCCCAGAACTCGCCCTTGAGCCGCTCGGTGTCGAACCCGCACCGGCCGCCGCCGAGGTAGGCGCCGGGGAACTCGTGCACCTCCGTGCGGCCGTCGTCCCAGGTGTAGCGGTTGGTCTGGTGGTAGACGGCGTCGTCGCGGATCTCGCAGGTCATCCGTACCCGGTGGCGGTCGAGCAGGTCGCCGTCGGGGCCGACGTGGCGGTATTCGCCCTCCCATTCGCCCTCGTGCCGGGCCAGCAGCGGCATCTGCGCGCGCAGTCCCATCCGGTTACTCCTTCGTGCTGTGCCACCAGGGGTCGGCGGCGTCGGATCGGTTGACCAGGAAGGACCGGCGGCGCAGGAACCGGCCGATGGAGGCGGGGCCCATGCGGGAGCCGCCCAGGCCCGACAGGCGGAAGGAGTTCTTCTCGCCCTCGTGCACGAGCGCGGTCAGCGCGGCGTCGTTGATGCTCACCGCGCCGGCCTGAAGGCGGGCCGCGACGGCGCGGGCCTGCTCCTCGCCGGCCGCGAAGACGGCGGCCGACAGCCCGTACACCGAGTCGTTGGCCAGCGCGACCGCCTCGTCGGGCCCGGACACCGCCATGACCGGCAGCACCGGCCCGAACGTCTCCTCCGTCATGACCAGCATGCCGTGATCGACCCCGGACAGCACGGTCGGGCGGCACCAGTGGCCGCCGCCGTGGCGCTCGATGCGGCCGCCGGTGTGCACGCTCGCGCCCTTGGCCACGGCGTCGGCGAGGTGGGCGGCGATCACGTCCTCCTGGCCCGGCTTGATGATGGGGCCGATCGGGCCGCCCTCGCAGGTCAGGCCGACCTGGGCGGCCTCGGCCACCAGCCGGTCGAGGAACTCGTCGTGCACCTCGCGGGCCACGTAGACGCGCTCGATGGACTGGCAGGACTGCCCGGCGTTCGCGGTGCCGCCCCACAGGACGGCGGACGCGGCGCGGCCGAGGTCGGCCCCGGCCAGCACGATCGCCGGATCCTTGCCGCCCAGTTCCAGGAACGCCGGCACGAACGCGCTGGCCGCCGCCAGCGCCACCCGCCGTCCCGTCGCGACGCTGCCGGTGAAGACGACGGCGTCCACCAGGCCCACGAGCGCGGCGCCCGTGGCCCCGTCGCCCTCGACCACCCGCAACGGCAGCTCTTCGGGGACGAGCCGCATCAGCGGCTCGATGAAGCGGGGCGTCACCTCGCTCGGCTTGACCAGCACCGTGCAGCCCGCGGCCAGCGCGGGCACGGCGTCGATGAGGCCGAGCAGGAGCGGGAGGTTCCACGGGGTGATCATCCCGGCCAGCTCGTACGGCACCGCGTCGCCCGCCACGAACACCCCGGGCAGGGAGGCGGGGCGTTCGGCGGGCGGGGCGAGCAGGGCGGGCGCCTGGCGTACCCACCGCTCGACGAGCCCGGCCACGAGCCGGCGCTCCAGCAGCGACTCCCCCACCCTGCCGGTGTCGGCCACCAGGGCGGAGAGCAGGGCGTCGTCGTCGGCCAGCGCGGCCCCGAAGCGGGCCAGGACCGCACCTCGATCGGCGTTCTGCCAGGCGGGGGCCCGCTCGCGCAGCCCGGCCGCGACGGCGGCCAGCCGATCGGGCGGGATCGGAGCGAGCGGTCTGTCGGATTGCCCGGTGATCGGGTTCCTCACGTTCATGCGGTGCGGGCTCCTGCGATGCTCGGCGGGAGCCATTGTGATCATGTGATCGGCCCCGCGTCAACGCACCCGGGGCCCCGCTTCGGGTCAGCCGCCCCAGCCGGGGACCGCCATCCGTACTGTCAGCGCGTGCTCGACGAGCTGGATCAGCGCGTTCTTCACCGAGTCCTTCTTGCGAGCGTCCAACCGGACCATGGGGATGTGCGGCGCCAGCGTCAGGGCGTCGCGCACCTCGGAGTCGCTGTGGGGATACTGCCCGTCCCAGCCGTTGATGCCCACCACGAACGGCAGCTGCGCCTCCTCGAAGTAGTCGATGGCCGGGAAGCTGTCGGCCAGACGACGGGTGTCGACCAGCACGACCGCGCCGATCGCGCCGCGCACCAGGTCGTCCCACATGAACCAGAACCGGTGCTGCCCGGGCGTGCCGAACAGGTACAGGATCAGGTCACGGTCCAGGGAGACCCGGCCGAAGTCCATGGCGACGGTCGTGGTCGACTTCAGCGGCGTCATGCCGAGGTCGTCGATCCCGGCGGAGGCGTCGGTCATGACGGCCTCCGTCGTCAACGGCATGATCTCCGACACCGCTCCCACGAACGTCGTCTTGCCCACCCCGAAACCTCCAGCCACCACGATCTTCGTCGAGGTGAGGCCGGGGCTAGAGCCTGCGAAGTCCACTGAGCACCCTTTCGAGCAGATTGACGTCCGGCCTGCCGGCGTCCAGCTGTGGCTGATGCACGCGGACCAGACCTTCGGCGGCCATGTCAGCGATCAGCACGCGCACCACGCCGAGCGGGATCCGCAGCAGGGCCGACACCTCTGCCACGGACCGGACCTGCCGGCACAGTTGGCTGATCGCCTGGTACTCCGGCGTGATGTGGGAGAACTCCCGCTGCTCGGCGGTCGCCGAGGACACCAGGGCCTCCATCGCCAGCTTGACCCGCGGCGCCGTCCGTCCACCTGTCACCGCGTACGGGCGGACGGGCGAAGCGGGGTCGGGATTCAGCTGCGACTGGGACTGGGGCTGAGGCGGAGGGGCCCAACCGCCGCTGTTCCATCTCGGGTCTGTCACGTACATCACCTGGTCTGGCTGGCGCGCAGCTCGGCGCGCACAGCCGGAGTCAGCACCTGACCGGCGCGATCGACCATCAGCGTCATCTGATACGCCACCAGACCCATGTCACAGTCCGGCGCCGCCAGCACCGCCAAACACGAACCATCACTGATCGACATGATCAGCATCAGACCGCGCTGCATCTCCACGATCGTCTGATTGACCACACCACCCTCGAAGACCCTGGCCGCGCCCTGCGTCAGCGAGACCAGACCCGACGCGATGGCGGCCAGCTGGTCGGCCCGATCAGCCGGAAAGCCCGCCGAAGCCGCCAGCGGCAATCCGTCGGACGAGACGACCACCGCGTGCGCCACGCCCGGGACCGTGCTGACGAAGTCCGTGATCAGCCAGTCGACGCCGCGTGCCGCGTGGCTGAGGTCGTTCATGCTCCCTCCTTCGCCGGTCGCATGACCGACGGTCGGCTGTGTGCAAGGGGCCGCTCGATGCGCTCGCTCACGCGTCCTCCTCTCTGTCGTTCTGCTTCTGGCCGGAAGGCGGGAGCGCCCTGCCCTCGCTGATGTCGTCGCGGGCCGCCCGGAAGCCCTGCTGGAAGCTGGACAGCCGGCTGCGGATCCGGTCGGGGGAGACCGACGGCAGCGGCGTCATGCCTTGCGGGGAGGCGGAGGTGTCCGCCGAGCCGGGCACCAGGTTGGCCTTGGGCACCCGTTTGGGCAGGCCCGCCGCCGTCGCGCCGTCGCGTACCGGTTCCACCACTGCCTCCGCAGCGCTCCAGCCCGCGTCCGACTTCGAGGAGCCCCAGCTCGCGCCGTTCGTGTCGCGGCCGAACCAGGCGGACTCCACGGCGGCGAAGATCGGCAGGTAGTCGTCACCGGCGGACGCGGGCGGTGCCGCCGGCATGGGGCTGCCGCCTGGCTCGGACCCGGAGTCCTGGAAGTCGAACCCCGGTCGCTGCGGCGGGTTGGTGTCCTGGCTCCAGCCGCCGGGGGGCGGTGCGGGGACGGGCCGTTTGGGCAAGCTGCGGTCGCCGTTCCAGGCCGGGCCCCGGGGCGGGCTCCAGACGTCGCCGCTCTGGAAGCCGCTGCGCGGCTCGGCCGGCCAGGCGCCCGGGTCCGGCTGCCACGGCGGTCCCGAGCTGCCCCAGTTGCCGCCGGCCTCCGGGTTGGACGGGAACGACGGATGTCCCGGACCCATCTGGTACGTCGGCTGCGGCCAGTCGGTGGCCGGTGGGGCGGGATGCGGCCCCGAGTACGGCTCGCCGCCCGGCCCGCCCGCCGCCGCGCCCGCGAAGGCCGGCGGCTGGTCACCGGAGAAGGGGGGCTGGTCGCCGAACGACGGCGGCTGGTTGCCCGACAGGGCCGGCGGCTGTTCGCCGGGGAACGACGGAGGCTGGTTGCCGGAGAAGGACGGGGGCTGGTTGCCCGAGAAGGACGGCATCCCGGCGAAGGCCGGAGCCTGGGAGCCCAGCATGTTCTCCGGGATCAGCACCATCGCGGTCAGCCCGCCGGAGCTGTGCGGGCGCAGCTGGACGCGGATGCCGTGCCGGTGCGCCAGCCTGGCTACCACGAACAGGCCCATCCGCCGCGACACGGACACGTCCACGCTGGGCGCCTCCATCAGCCGCTCGTTGGCCTGGACCAGCTCCTCCTGCGTCATGCCGATGCCGGAGTCGGTGATCGACAACATCACTCCGCCGCCGTCGATCCGGCTGCCTGACACCGTCACCCTGGTCTCGCGCGGCGAGAACGACAGGGCGTTCTCGACCAGCTCGGCGAGCAGGTGGATGACGTCGTTGACGGCCTGGCCGGCCACCGACACCCCGTCGGGCACCTGGAGCACGACCCGCTCGTAGTTCTCGACCTCCGACAGCGAGGCGCGGGCCACGTCGACCAGCTTGACCGGCTGGCTCCACCGGCGGGGCGGGTCCTGGCCGGCCAGGACCAGCAGGTTCTCGCTGTTACGGCGCATGCGGGTGGCCAGGTGGTCCAGCTTGAACAGGTTCCCCAGCCGCTGCTCGTCCTGCTCACCCTGCTCCAGGCCGTCGATCAGGGTGATCTGCCGCTCCACCAGCGTCTGACTGCGCCGCGACAGGTTCACGAACATCGCATTGACGTTGGAACGCAGCCGGGACTCCTCACCGGCCAGGCGGACCGCCTCGCGGTGCACCTCGTCGAACGCCCGTGCCACCTCGCCGATCTCGTCGTGAGTGTCCACGCCTATCGGCACCACGGGGCCGACCGTGCCGTCACCGCTCTCGCGCAGCTGCCGCACGGTCTCCGGCAGGCGCTGCCCGGCGATGTCGAGGGCCTCGCGGCGCAGCCGGCGCAGCGGCCTGATGAGCGAGCGGGCGATGAGCGAGATGATCGCGATCACCACGACGAGCAGGATCAGGATGAGGACGCCGGAGATCAGCGCCGAGCGGTTGGCGGCCTCCTCCAGGGCACGGGCGCGCAGGATGACGGAGGAGGACAGCTCCTTCTCCACGGTCCGCAGCGCGTCGATCTTGCCGGTGCTGACCTCGAACCAGGTGGCCACGTCCCGGTCCGGCCGCACGCCGATGCTCAGCTCCTTGCCCTCGGCCGACTGCGCCATGGCCCGCAGCCGGAACAGGTCGGTCTGGTCGACGTCCCGGCCCACGACGGTGTTGCGGTAGAGCTCGAGCTGGTCGAGGTCGGCCAGGACGCCGAACAGCGTCTCCTCGCTCTCCTCGCGCGACTTGGCGTCGGTGAGCGCGTCGAGCTCGCCGCTGTCGAATCCCCTCTTGTCCAGCGCGCTGGCCAGGATGCCGCGCTGCTTGGAGGCCTGCTCCTTGGCCCGCGAGATGGCGGCCATGGCGCTGGCACTGTCGGCCACCTGGTCGTCCACCGCCACCTGGCCGACCTGGTCGTGGAACTGCAGCAGCCGCGCGATGATCTGCGAGTACTTCTGGATCATCGGCAGCGGCTGGATCTTGCCGTTGACGGCCGTCTCGCGCAGCGTCGGGACCTCCTCCAGCCGGCGCAGCACCGGCCGTACGGCCTCGGCGTGGGTCTCGGTGAGCGCGAGCGCGCGCTGCTTGGCGTCCTCGATGAGGTTGTTCACCTGGCTGTGGGTGGTGCCGAGCTGACCCTCGCGGTCCTGCGGCCGCCCCTGGGCGATGAAGAGCGCGGTCTCGTCACGTTCGAAGGACAGCTCGTGCGTGACGGCCCCGAGCTGTTCGCTGAGCTCGGCGACCTCCCTGAGGGTCTGGTACGTGTTGGCGTCACTGAGTGAGGTGACGACGTTCAGCCCGCCCAGGCCCACGGCGACGGCCGTCGGAACGACGATCAGCGCGATGAGGCGCGATCGCACGTGCCAGTTGCCCAATCCGAATCGCTTCGAAGGCGGATTGGGCGGCCGTCGCTTCTGATGGCCGTGCGGCTCGCGGTCAGCGGAAGCTTCAGCGCTCTGCGTTCTCACTTGCCTTCGCAACCTCTCGCCCTTGAGGGAATTCTCGGTGACATGCGGAGTTTCACGTCGGGCAATTTTGTCCATCGAGATAAGCGCCATTTGAGCACACGGGCCGACCAGGGCCAACCACCACTAGTGCCCCGATGAGGTGTTTATACCTAGATGTCCAGAAAATCCGACAGAATCGGTAAGTGGCCTTCTACCAGGGGATATATGGCAACAACTGATCGCTCCGCGAGCCCCATCCTGACTCGCAGAAAGGATCGAGTGGACGCCACACCAGTAACCGATGCCCCGCGAGCCACCCCCTTTCCCAAACCGGACAAACACCAGCTTTCTTGCAGGTCGTCAAATTTTCACGATATAGCGGCAATCGGACATTGCAACCACAAGTGTTATCTTCGCGATAATGACCACCCATTTGGTGCTACGGTCAATCCCTGTTGTGCGTCAGGCACACAGCCCCCGGGAGCAGAAGCCACCCGGTCCCCCCCCGGCTCCACCCGAAGGGAGTCCCTGACATGAGGCTTGGCCGTTCCGCCAGAGCCGCCATCATCGGGTTCGCTTTGACACTCGGCGCCGCGGCATGCAGCACGGGCACCGAACCGACCGCCAGCGCGCCACCCTCCGCCGCAGCCGGCGGCGCCGGTGCCGGCGCAGGTCTGGAGAAGACGAAGCTCAAGATCGCAACCCTGCCCGCCATCGACAGTGCCGCCATCTACGTCGCCATCGACCAGGGGCTGTTCGAGCAGGAGGGTCTGGACGTCACCCCAGAGGTGGTCCAGGCCGCGCCCGAGGCCATCCCCATGATGGTGAAGGGCGAGATCGACGCCATGTTCGGCAACTACGTGTCGATGTTCGCCGCCCACGACAAGCAGGCGCTGAAACTGCGCATCCTGGCCGAGGGCTCTCGCGCGGCCCCCGACTCGCTGAGCATCATGGCCCTGCCCGCCTCGCCCATCAAGACGCCGAAGGACCTGGAAGGCAAGACGATCAACGTGAACGTCCTGCACAACTTCCAGGAGCTGGCGCTCACCCAGGTGCTGAAGGCCAACAACGTCGATCCGGCCACCATCAAGTACGTCCAGGTGACGTTCCAGAACATCATGCCCTCGTGGAAGGGCGGCCAGATCGACGCCGCCTACCTGGGCGAGCCCATGGTCACCGCCGCCACCTCCACCATGGGAGCCCGCAAGATCCTCGACCCGGCCTCCGGCCCCGCCGCCGAGTTCCCCATCTCCGGCTACGTCAGCACGCAGGAGTGGTACGACAAGAACCCGAAGACGGCGGCGGCCTTCCAGCGGGCCATCCACAACGCGGCCAAGCTCATGGAGAACAACCGCGAGGTGGTGGCCAAGGTGCTGCCGAACTTCACGCAGATCGACGCCGCCACCGCGGCCACCGTGACCTTCCCCTACTTCTCCAGCAACGACAACCCGGTCCGGCTGCAGCGGGTGGCCGACTGGATGTGGGAAGCGAAGTGGCTGACGAAGGAGATCGACGTCAAGTCGCTCATGTCGCCCACCACGTCCGGGTGAGCGCTCAGACCCTGTCCCGTGCCCGCCCGGCGTCCTCCGCATCCCGCTGGTACCGCCGGGCGGCCGGGGCTCTCGCCTTCGCCGCCCTGATCGAGCTGGCCAGCCGGACCGGGCTGGCCGACCCGGAGTTCCTGCCGCCCGCCTCCGAGATCGTCGGGCGGGCCGGCGCGCTGCTGCTCGATCCGGCCTTCCGCGCGCACGCCCTGACCAGCCTGCTCGCCTGGGCGATCGGGCTGTGCGTGGCGGCCCTGGTGGCCGTGCCGCTCGGCCTGCTGCTGGGCAGCGTGCCGATCATCGACGCGGCCATGCGCTCGGTGGTGGAGTTCCTCAGGCCGATCCCCTCCGTGGCGCTGATCCCGCTGGTCGCCCTGGTGATCGGCACGGGGCTGCAGCACCGGATCGCGCTGGTGGTCTACGCCTCGCTGTGGCCCATCCTCTACAACACGATGTACGGCCTGCGCGGCGTGGACCCCCTGGCCAAGGAGTCGCTGCGCGCCTACGGCTTCGGCCCCCTGTCGGTGCTGCTGCGGGTCTCGCTGCCGTCGTCGGCGCCCTTCATCACCACCGGCGTCCGGCTGGCCGCGGGCGTGGCGCTCATCCTCACCGTCAGCACGGAGATCGTGGCCGGGCGCGGCGAGGGCATCGGCGTGTTCATCTTCTTCGCCGGCATCGCCGTGCCCGCGCGCATGACCGACATCCTGGCCGGGGTGTTCTGGGTGGGGCTGTTCGGCGTCATGGTGAACGCGCTGCTGGTGGCCGCCGAGCGACGGGCGTTCCGCTGGCACCACGCGCGGTTGGGAGAGCGCTCATGAGGAGGCGGGGGATGCGGACCGCCTTGTTCCGGACGCTGGTGCTGGTGGTCCTGGTCCTGCTCTGGGAGGCCGCCACCCGGCTGGCGGCCGGCCCGTTCTTCCCTCCGCCGAGCACGATCGTGAGCCGGATGCACGCGATGTGGTTCTCCGGCCCTGTCGAGCGGGCGTTCCTCACCGACCTGGCCATCGGCAACATCCTGCCGAGCCTGGGCCGGATGGCGCTCGGGTTCGCCGGGGGCGCGCTGGCCGGGGTCGTGCTCGGGCTGGCGGTGGGGCTGTCGGCGCGGGCGTACGACTATCTCGACGGGGTGCTGCAGTTCCTGCGCGCCATCCCGCCGCCCGCGCTGGTGACCGTCTTCCTGGTGCTGTTCGGGTTCGGGCTGCGGATGCAGCTCGCGTTCATCATGTTCAGCATCGTGTGGCCGGTGCTGCTCAACACCGCCGACGGGGCCCGCTCGGTGGAGCCGCTGCACCTGGACACCTGCCAGGCGTTCCGGCTGTCGCGCGGCGAGCGGCTCTTCCGCGTGGTGCTGCCCTCCGCGCTGCCCAAGATGTTCGCCGGGCTGCGGCTGGCCCTGTCGCTCTCCCTGATCGTCATGGTCTTCTCCGAGCTGCTGCCCGGCACCACGAACGGCATCGGCTTCCAGATCACCGACGCGTACTCGACCTTCGACCTGCCCGCCATGTGGGCCGGGATCGTGCTACTCGGCGTGCTGGGTTACCTGCTCAACGAGCTGTTCCTGATCGTCGAGCGCCGCGTGCTCGGCTGGCACCACGCCGCCCAGCAACTCGTCGATTAGAGTCCTTGCCACGGGGACGCCGTCGCGTCTGGGGGCGCCATGAGGACGATGATCGTTGGCGGGGGCATCGGGGGGCTCAGCACCGCGCTGAGCCTGCACGCGGCCGGGCTCGACTGCGTGGTCGTGGAAGCGGCGCGCGCGTTACGCCCGCTCGGGGTGGGCATCAACATGCAGCCGCACGCCGTACGCGAGCTGACCGAGCTCGGGCTCGGCCCCGTGCTGGCCGACCTGGGCGTGGAGACGAGCTTCATGACGTTCGCCGACCGGCACGGCAACATCATCATGGCCTTGCCCCGCGGCCGGTCGGCCGGCTACCGCTGGCCCCAGTACAGCGTGCACCGGGGTGAGCTGCAGATGGCGCTGCTGGCCGCGGTCGAGGAGCGGATCGGGCCGGTGCGCACCGGGGTCGCCTTCCGGGGCTTCGAGCAGGACGGCGACGGCGTGCTCGTCACGCTCCGGCAGGGCGGGCGGGTGACGCGGGAGCGGGTGGACGTGCTGGTCGGGGCGGACGGGGTGCAGTCCTCCGTACGGGCGCGGCTGTGGCCGTCCGGCGACCCGCTGCGGTGGGGCGGGATCAGGATGTGGCGCGGGGTGGCGGAGAGCGGCCCGGTGCTCGACGGCGCCACGGTGCTGGCCGGCGGCTCGAACTCCGCCGCGAAATTCGTGACTTATCACATCTCGGCGCGCAATCCGCGGCTGCTCAATTGGGTGGCGGAGGTAAAGGTGGCCGAGCCGGGGATCGTCCCGGACGCCGATTGGTCCCGCGAGGGCAGCCACGCCGACGTGTCCGGACATTTCGCGTCATGGAAGTACCCGCTCGTCGACATCCCGGCATTACTCGCCGCCACGAAGCGGATACTCGAATACCCGATGGTGGACCGCGACCCCCTCCCCCACTGGGGCGAGGGCCGGGTGACCCTGCTCGGCGACGCCGCCCACCCCATGTACCCCATCGGCTCGAACGGCGGCTCCCAGGCCGTGCTCGACGCCCGGTTCCTGGCCCGCTGCCTGGCCACGCACGACGACCCGGCCGCGGCGCTGGCGGCGTACGAGGCGGAGCGGCGCCCGCCCACGTCGGCGCTGGTGCTCGCGCACCGGTCCCTGCCCATCGAGAAGACGATCTCTCTGGTCACCGAGCGCGCACCCGGCGGATTCGGCCACATCGGCGAGGTGCTCACGGCGGAGGAACTGGCCGCCATGGAGGCCGCGCAGCGCGGCCTGTCCGACGCCGACGTGCAGGCACTGAACGAAAGGGAGTCGTGGAGTGTGTGAGCCTGTGACTCCCATGGCAGTCAGGATTGTGCGAGAGTAAGATCGCGCCAGATTAGGTTTACCTGACTGACATGTCCAGCATTTACCGCTCCGCTAGAGTCAATTCCGACTCCGAAAGAGTTGCCGTGCTGACCGCGGTCTCGCCCCCTAGGAATTCCATGCTCGAGATAGACAACCTTTCCCATGTGTACGGCGGCGGTACTCCCAACGCACACCACGCCATCGAAGGACTCAACCTGAGCGTCGCCGCCGGCGAGCTGCTCTGCATCGTGGGGCCCTCGGGCTGCGGGAAGTCGACGCTGCTCCGCTCCATCGCCGGCCTGATCCAGCCGACGGGCGGGCAGGTCAGGGTGGAGGGCAACCTCGTCCGCCAGACGCCGGACAACCTCGCCGTGGTCTTCCAGGACTACAGCCGCTCGCTGTTCCCGTGGATGTCGGTGGCCGACAACGTGGCGCTGCCGCTGCGCCGCAGGAACATGGACAAGAAGCAGCGCCGCGAGGCCGCCGCCGAGGCGCTGGAGTCGGTGGGCCTGGCCAACGCGGGCCGCAAGTACCCGTTCCAGCTCTCCGGCGGCATGCAGCAGCGCGTCGCGATCGCGCGGGCGCTGGCGTACCGGCCGACGCTGATGCTCATGGACGAGCCGTTCGGCTCGGTGGACGCGCAGACCAGGGAGGACCTGGAGGACCTGGTGCTCAAGGTCCGCGGCCACCACCAGATGACGATCGTGCTCATCACCCACGACATCGACGAGAGCGTCTACGTCGGCGACCGCGTGGTCGTGCTGTCCAAGGCGCCCGCGCACGTGGTGGGCGACCTGAAGGTGGACCTGCCCGCGCCGCGCGACCAGATCTCGACGCGCGAGCACCCCGACTTCGTGCACCTGCGCGCCGAGGTGGGACGGCTCGTCCGCGGCCACGCCACCGTCTAGCGTCCGAGGGCAAGGGGCCCGTCGCCGGCGGCCCCTTCCCTCGCGGGCCCGGTGACGAACGGCACGGGAAAGGTCGTTCCCTATGCGGCCGGCGCCGCCTCCTTCGACGGCAAGGACGCGGCCTCCGTCACCTTCAGCCTCGGCTGGGGCGCCCCCGTCGCTGCCCTTCGCCGCCGCCGTCCTGGCCGCCATCCCGTCTCCCGGGCGGTGCCTGCCTGTGGCACGCGGGATCCAGGTGGCCGAACTGATGACCAAGCTGGTCGAGCTGCGGGACGCCGGGGTGTTGTCGGAGGAGGAGTTCCAGGCCAAGAAGGCGGAGCTGCTGTCGCGCCTGTGACGCCCCGCCTCGGGCAGGTGCCTCGCTCACCCTCAGTGGCGGGCATGGATCAGTGGCGGGCGTGGATGATCAGTGGCGGGAGATCTCGATCGTGGCCCGCAGGCTCTCCTGATCGTCGAGATGGTGGAGCAGGTAGTGCGCGAGGTCGGCGCGCGACAACGAGCGGGCTCGCGGCAGGTGCCGATCGACGGCTGTCACGTACGCGCCGGTCAGCGGCCCGTCGGTGAGCCGCGGCGGCCTGACGACGGTCCAGTCGAGGTCGCCGGCGGCGGCGAGGATGCGCTCCATCAGCGCCATGTCGGCGTACATGTGCCGATACAGCGGCCGCACCACCCTGCCGATCAGCAACCTCTGGCCCAGCGGCGCGGCCGGCGACAGCCCGAGGCTGGCCGACGTGACACAGGAGACCCGGCGCACTCCGGCGAGCCGGCCGGCGAGGTGCAGACCTCGGTGGAGCCGATGGTCGTGGAGCTGTTCGGCGTCGCCGAAGCCGCCTGCGAGAAGGTGCGGGCATCTGCGTGAACACCCCTCGCCCGAACACGCGGACGGGCGGCTCGGGCGGCACCGATGAGTTCTCGCGCCGCCGCCGGTCATAACCGTCATGACAACCTTCGCTCTCATCCACGGTGGCGGCGGCAGCGCCTTCGACTGGCACCTGGTCGAAGCGGGCCTGCGCGACCGCGGGCACGACACGGTGGCGGTGGACCTGCCGACGTCCGACCCCCAGGCAGGGCTCTGGGACTACGCCGACGCCGTCGTCCGGGCGGCCGGCGCGCGCCGGCCTCTCGTGGTGGTGGCCCACTCGTGGGGCGGCTTCGTCGGTCCTCTCGTCGCCGAGCGTGCCAAGGCCGCCGCGCTCGTCATGGTCACCGCCATGATCCCGAGCCCGGGCGAGCCGCCCGCTGACTGGTGGGAACGCACCGGCCATCCCGCGCCCGGCATCGAGGACGAGTACGAGCTCTACCTGCACGACGTCCCGCGCGAGCTGGGCGAGCGGGTGCTGGCCCACGATGGCGCGCTGGCCGAGAAGATGAACATGGACCGCGCCTACAACGAGCCATGGCCGCTGGCCGCCTGGCCGGATGTCCCGACGAGATACCTGCTCTGCCGGGACGACCGGTTCTTCACTCCCGAGTTCGCGCGCCGCCACGTGAAGGAGCGGCTGGGCGTCACCCCGGACGAGATGCCGGGCAGCCACATGGTGATGTTGTCGCGGCCAGGCGAACTGGCCGACTATCTCGTGCGGGTCCTCCCTGCCGGCTGAACGGACCACGCCGTGACGGGGCCGCGCAGGCGCGGCAGGTCAGCTCTCGCACCCGCCCGGACGGCCTCGGACCAGGTCATTCCACCTCGTCGGCGGGCCGCCTGGCCAGGACGCAGACGACGGGAGGATCGAGGGCGAGGGTCTCGGTCCTCTCGTGGACGAGACCCGCGCCTTCGAGGAGGCCCTGGATCTCGCGGGCGGCCTTGACCGAGGTCTTCGCCGTGGCTCCGGGACAGCGTGGCTGGGAGACGATGGCGAGACGGCCGCCGGGTACGAGCCGTCCGCCCAGCTGCCTCAGCCGCTCGGCCGGAGCGGGCCAGTGGCCGAGGGAGTTGACGGCGAAGATCACGTCGAAGGGGCCGCTCAGGTCGGGTGGGAGGTCATCGACGGCAGCGCAGGCCAGCGTGACCCGGCCGGCCTTGATGGCGGCGGCGTTGCGGCGGCTCGCCTGCCGGAGCATCACCTCGGAGTGGTCGATGCCGTAGACGTGTCCCCCATCGCCGATCCGGCGGCTCAGCTCGGCGATCGCGACTCCAGGCCCGAATCCGACTTCGAGGATCCGGTCGGTGGGGCGCACGTCGAGCCGCGAGGCGACCCAGAGGTTGCGGCGGCGGTTGGAGGAGCGGTGCGCCATCACCCGGCCGACGACGCGCCCCACCACACCCCGGGGGCGGCCGAACTGCCCGACGAGGGTCTTGGTGATCCGTTGTTTCACTGCGGCCATGGCAGGCTCGCTGATCGCGTGTTCATGAGCCCGCAGTCAACACCTTCAAGCCGGCTTGAAGGCAAGTGCGGCGAAGGGGCGTCTCCCTGAGCTGCAAGCCGATCGAGTGCGCGCCCTTCGGGGCCTGCTGGGTGGGCGGGGGTCCCGGCCTCCGATGGCCCGCCGCCCTCACTGGCGACGGGTGGGCGCCGCCTGGCCCACCTGCTCCCGGAAACGACGGGGAGCAAACAGGCGGCACCCGTCCCTGTTTAGACCGGGGTGTGCATGTGGCGGGTCAGGGCGTGTTCCACCAAGGTGATCAGGGTGGATTTGACCGACTCGCGTTGCCTGGCGTCCAGGCGGACGATCGGGATGTGGTCGCCGATCGACAGCGCTTCCCTGATCTCCTCCTCCGCGTGTGCGAAGTTGCCGTCCCAGCCGTTGATGCCGATGACGAACGGGAGTTTCGCCTCTTCGAAGTAGTCGATGGCCGGGAAGCTGTCGGCCAGGCGGCGGGTGTCGACGAGGACGACCGCGCCGATGGCGCCGCGTACCAGGTCGTCCCACATGAACCAGAAGCGGTGCTGTCCGGGCGTGCCGAACAGGTAAAGGATCAGGTCACGGTCGAGCGAGACCCGGCCGAAGTCCATCGCCACGGTCGTGGTCGTTTTGTTCGGCGTGAGCGAGACGTCGTCGACGTGCGCGGAGGCGTCCGTCATGACCGCTTCCGTGGTGAGCGGCAGGATCTCCGAGACCGCTCCCACGAACGTCGTCTTGCCCACGCCGAAGCCCCCGGCCACGACGATCTTCGTCGAGGTTAGGCCGGGGCTAGAGCCTGCGAAGTCCACTGAGAACCCTTTCGAGCAAGTTGAGGTCCGGCTTTCCCGCGTCCAGCGCAGGCTGGTGCACGCGGATCAGGCCCTCCGACGCCATGTCGGCGATGAGCACCCGGACCACACCCAGAGGCTGGCGTAAAAGGGCGGAGATCTCGGCAACCGACCGGACGTTCCGGGTCAGGTTAATGATCGCCTGATACTCCGGACTTAGTAGGGAAATGTCTTGGTATTCCGACGTCACGGAGGACACGAGTGCCTCCATGGCGAACTTCATCCGCGGCGCGGTGCGCCCCCCGGTCACGGCATAGGGCCGTACCAGGGAGCTCGGCTTCTGCGGACGGGGAGCCGCCGGATGCGGCGGAGTGCTATCACCAGCCCAACCCTGCTGACCTGACACCATTCTTCTCCTGTCACCGCCCCGCTAGCGGGGGCGGGCCGCTTGCAGCTCAGCGCGTACGGCCGGAGTCAGTACCTGACCCGCCCGCTCGACCAGCAAGGTCATCTGGTACGCGACCAGACCCATGTCACAGTCGGGAGCAGCCAGGACCGCCAAGCAGGATCCATCACTGATCGACATGATCATCAAGAGCCCACGCTGCATTTCGATAACGGTCTGCGTCACCATACCGCCCTCGAAGACCCGCGCAGCGCCCTGGGTCAAGGAGATCACGCCGGAGGCGACAGCGGCGAGCTGGTCGGCCCGGTCCTTGGGGAAGCCCTCAGAGTAGGCCAGCGGCAACCCGTCGGACGACACCACGACCGTGTGGGCGACGCCCGGCACGTTGTTCACGAAGTCCGTGATCAACCAGCTTATGCCGCGCGCTCCCTGGCTCATTTCTCTCATTTGTCCTCCTGCTGATTCTCTTCTCCGCGGGTGAACGCCCGGCCTTGCCGGACACCCTGCTGGAAGCTGGAGAGCCGGCTGCGCAACCGCTCGGGCGAGATCTGCGGCGCCGGTGACGTGGGCTGCGGCTCCGCGAGGCTGGCCGTGCCGGGCACCAGGTTCGCCTTGGGGACGCGACGGGGCAGGCCCGACGGCGTCGTGCCGGCCTGCTGCGGCTGGGCGGCCGCCTGCGCGGCCTGGAAGCCGGAGTCGGCGGGCGACGACCAGGAGGGGGCGCTGACGCCCGACTGCCCGGGCTTGCGCTGCGGGAGCGCCGACTTGCCCGCGGTGCCGGAGGGCGGGGCGGACGGCGGCGGCTCGGCGGGCACGGCCGGGTGCACAGCGGTGATCTCGTGCTCGACCCCGGGCTCGGAGTGCGGCTGCAGGACCTCGGGGTCCGGCCGGCGGAACCAGTCCGACCCGACCGACGAGAAGATCGGCAGGAACTCCTCGCTCTGCTCCTCCAGCGGCGAGCTGCGCACGACGGGGAGCGGCCCGGTCATGTCCTGCGAGGAGTACTCGCCGGGACCGAACGGGTTGTAGCCGGAGTGACCGTTCTGCTCGAACTGGTCGGCGGGCTTGGGCTCCTCGGCGAACGGGGAACGGTAGGAGTCGCCGAGCTGCGGCCGCGGCCGCTCCTCGGCCTCGAACAGGGACCTGCGGGGCAGCGGGTCGGAGAACGACGACCAGCGCGGCTCCTCCTGCTGCGGCTGCGGCGGCGGAGGCTCGGTCGCGAAGGACGGCCAGCGCGGCTCGTCGTCCTGGTGCACAGGCGGCTGCTCGGCGAACGACGGCCACCTGTTCTCGGCGAACGGCGACGGCTCGGCGGCGGGAGCGGCCGGGGCGGGCGGCTCCTCCGTGAACGCCGGCCAGCGCTGCTCGCCGAAGGCGGCGGGCTGCTGCGGCGCCGCGGCGGGCGGCTCCTCGGCGAACGACGGCCAGCGGGGCTCGTCGGCCTGGGGCTGCTGCTCGCCGAAGGGGTCGCCGAAGGCGGGCGACGGCTGGTCACCGAAGCCGGGCGACGGCTGGTCGCCGAACACCGACGGCTGGTCGCCGAAGGACGACGGCTGCGGCTCGGGGGCGGCGGGCTGCTCGCCGAACGAGGGCCAGTTGCCCGTCCCCGGCGCCGGCAGCGAACCGGGCCACTGGGTGTCCACGACCTGGCCGGGAACGTCGTCGAAGGAGGGGTGCGAGCCGTTGCGCGACGGCGGCTGCTGCTGGAACATGCTCGGGTCGAACGAGGTGAACGCCTCGTACTGCCCGCCCTGCTGCGGCAGGCCCTGCCCGTTGCTGATGAGCATGTCGGGCATGAACACCAGGGCGCTCAGGCCGCCGGTCTCCCGCATGCTGAGCTGGACGCGGATGCCGTGGCGCAGGGCCAGGCGGCCGACCACGAACAGGCCCATGCGCCGCGAGACGGACACGTCCACGACGGGCGGGTTGGCCAGCCGCCAGTTGGCCTCGGCCAGCTCCTCCTGGCTCATGCCGATGCCCAGGTCGTTGATCGTCACCAGGACGCCGCCCTCGGCGGGCGTGCTGGTCACGGTGACCTTGCTCTCGCGCGGGGAGAAGGAGATGGCGTTCTCGATCAGCTCGGCGAGCAGGTGGACGGCGTCGGTGACGGCGGGGCCGACGATGAGGGTGCCGGACGGGATCTGGATCTGGACCCGCTCGTAGTTCTCGACCTCCGACAGCGACGCGCGGGCGATGTCGACCAGCGGCACCGGCTCGCTCCACTTGCGCGCGGCCTCCTGGCCGGCGAGCACCAGGAGGTTCTCGCTGTTGCGGCGCATGCGGGTGGCCAGGTGGTCGAGGCGGAAGAGGTTCGCGAGCCGCTGCTCGTCCTCTTCGCCCTGCTCCAGGCCCTCGATGAGCTGGAGCTGCCGCTCGACCAGCGTCTGGCTGCGGCGGGAGAGGTTGACGAACATCGAGTTGACGTTGGCCCGCAGCTTGGCCTCGTCGCCGGCCAGCCGGATCGCCTCGCGGTGGACCTCGTCGAAGGCCCGCGCCACTTCACCGATCTCGTCACGGGTGTTGATGCCGATCGACGGCACCTCGGGCACCTGGGCGCCCTCGCCGGACTCGCGCAGCACGCGGACGGTGTCGGGCAGCCGGGTCGTGGCGACCTGGAGCGCCTCGGCCCGCAGCCGGCGCAGCGGCCGGACCAGCGAACCGGCCACGCGGGTGGTGATGATCAGCACCAGGAGCAGCAGGACGAGGATCAGCGCGCCGGAGATGATGGCGTCGCGCTGCTCGGTGTTGCTCAGGTCGGTGGTGGTGTTCACGATCTTGCCGGCCAGGTTGCCCTCGACCTTGCGCATCGCGTTGACCGTCACCGTGGTGCTCTCGTACCAGTTGTTCAGGTCGCGGGTCAGGGTCGGCTCGGTGACGTCGAGGTCTTCGATCCTGTTGCTCTGGCGCACCTGGGCCAGCGCGCGCTGGCGCATGGCGTCGGCGAGGTCCACCTGAAGGCCGCGGACGCCCTTGTGGTAGGCCTCCAGGTCCTTCGTGCCGGCCTCGGCCTCGAAGGAGGCGAGCTCGGCCTGCTGCTTGTCCCAGGAGCCGAGGAACTCGGCCCAGTCGGCGCTGTCGACCCTCCGGTTGGGCTGCAGGAGCGTCACGATGAGGATGATCTGCTGCCGCGAGACCTCCTCCTTCATGCGCTGGAGCGAGCCGAGCGCGGCCACGTCACCCTGGAGGCCGTCGTCGTTGACGCCGTCGCCCAGGTCGGCCTGGATGCCCGAGAAGATCTCGATCATCGTGCTGTACGTGCTGATCGAGGCGCGCGCCGGCACGTTGTCGACCATGGAGTCGCGCAGGCTGTCGAGGCCCTCCAGCCAGCGGCGGGTGTTGTCGACGCCGTCGCGCACACGGGTGGAGTGCGCGGCGTCGATGGCGTTGGCCGCGGCGAGCACGTCCTGCTTGGTCTTGTCGGTGGCCTGCCGCTGGGTCTTGAGCTGGACGAAGCGCCCGCCCCGGCGGCGGTCGGCGACATACCAGGCGGTGAGCGTGCGCTCCTTGGCGAGCTCGTGGTTGAGCGCGCCGATGCGCTGGACCAGCTCCGCCACCTGGGTGAGCCGGCGGTATTCGGCGCTGGTGCCGATGGCGTCGGCCAGCTGGATGCCGGCGAGCAGCACACCCACGACGGTGGGGATGAGGATCAGGGCGACCAGCCGGGAGCGCACACGCCAGTTCGCCAGCCGGAACCGTCCGCCTGTGTACTCCCCTGACCTCGTGTGCCTGGGGTCTTTCGTCCTCACTGAGTCTCGCAACCTCTCGCCGGTACGTGCTCGAAGAAAATCAGACACGCGTGGGGCGCATGGGATTCTGTCCGGCTGGGTAATTGGAACACAACCCGTACCAGATCGGCCAACCGAACATATCCCATCACACGCACCCAAAGAGGGACTTTGGGTGCATATCGCCGTACGTGTTTTCAGGCCGGCCGGAAAGAATCCCGCTCGGCCGGCGCCGCGTGCTTGATCATCAGGTGCCGCGTCACTGAGTACTCCTGCACCGCTTCCTGGCTCATGTCCTTGCCGAACCCACTGCCCTTCACCCCGCCGTGCGGCGCCTCGCTGGCGATGGGCAGATGGTCGTTGACCCAGGTCACACCCACGTCGAGCCGATGCGAGACGCGCATGGCCCGGCCCACGTCGCGCGACCACAACGACGAGGCCAGACCATATCTAGTGTCGTTGGCCATCCGCACCGCTTCGTCCTCGCCGTCGAATGGGAGCGCCACCAGGACCGGTCCGAACAGCTCTCCCTGCACGATCTCGCTGGTCTGTGCGACATCGGTCACAAGCGTGGGCGGGTAGAAAAAGCCGGGGCCCCCAATTGGGGAGCCGCCGTGCAGGACCCGCCCACCGGCCCGGGAGACGAACCCGTGCACCCGGTCCCGGTGCGCGGCGGAGATCAGCGGGCCGATGTCCGTGGCCGGATCCCAGGGGTCGCCGACGGAGATTTCGGCAAGAGTTGCCCGAAGCGCCTCCACGGCCTCGCCGTAGATTCCGCGGGCGACGTAGACGCGGGTGGCCGCCGTGCAGTCCTGCCCGGTGTTGTACGTCGCCCCCATGGCCACCCCGCGGGCCATCTCCGCCAGGTCCGCGTCCTCGAACACCAGCGCCGGCGCCTTCCCCCCGAGTTCGAGGTGGACCCGCTTGAGCGTGGCCGCCGCGCCGCTCATCACGGCGCGGCCGGTCTCGGTGGAGCCGGTGACGCTGACCATGTCCACGCCCGGGTCGGTGACCAGCGCCTGGCCCACCTCGGCGTCGCCGGTGATCGCCTGCACGAGGTTGCCGGGCGCGCCCGCCTTGGCGAACAGCTCGGCCAGCCGCAGCGTCGTACGCGGCGTCTGGGGCGCGGGCTTGATCACCACGGCGTTGCCCGCGGCCACCGCCGGGCCGACCTTCCAGACGGCCATGACGAACGGGAAGTTCCACGGCGCGATCGACCCCACCACCCCGACGGGACGGCGCTGCATGACCGAGGTGTAGCCGGGGCTGAACACCCCGGCGCCGGTGCCCTCCAGCGAGCGGGCGGCGCCGGCGAAGAAGCGCAGGTTGTCCACGGCGAACGGCAGCTCGCCGTCCCTGAACACCGCGGCCGGCTTGCCGGTCTCCTCCACTTCGAGCCTGGTCAGCTCCTCGGCGTCGGCCTCCACCAGGTCGGCCACGCGCAGCAGCAGCCGCTGGCGCTCGGCGGGGGTGGTCTGCGACCACTCCTCGAACGCCGCGCGTGCGGCCCGGACGGCCGACGCCACGCCCTCCACCGGCGTATCCGGAATTTCGGCACAGGGAAGGCCAGTGGCGGGGTTGATCAGTTCGCGCATCAGGAAGACTTCATCTTTCAGGGGGTCGTGCTACTGACTGAAATGCCTACTGGCCGAGCTGCTCGATCAGGTCGGCGGCCTTGCGCAGGCCGTCGCGGCGCCGGATCTCCTCGCCCGCGGCGGCGAGTCGCGCGCGCAGCTCGGTGTCGCCGAGCAGCTTCGCGACCGCCCCCTTGAGTTCCTCGTCGGTGAAGGTGTAGGTCGAGAGCCTGACACCATAGCCGAGTTCATCGACCCTCTGGGCGTTGTCGTACTGGTCCCAGAACAGCGGCAGCAGGATCATCGGCTTGCCGAAGTGCAGCGCCTCGGTGGTCGTGTTGTTGCCGCCATGGGTGATGACCAAGTCACACAGTGGGATGATCTTAGTCTGCGGAACGAACTCCGCGCCCCACATGTTGTCGGCCAGCTTGATCTCCTCGTGCAGCGGGCCCTTGGAGACGATGTACTGGTGCGGGGTCGTGGCCAGCACGTCGATCACCCGCTGCATCAGCTCCACGTCGGAGGAGCCCAGCGAGCCGAGCGAGAAGTAGACCAGCGCGCCGTCGTTGCGTTCGAAGGGCAGCGTGAACTCCTCCTCGGTCTCGCGGACGGAGGAGTCGAGGCGGTGCCACGTCGGGCCCAGCGGGCGCTCGGCGGTGTAGTCGAGGATCTCGGGGTAGACGTAGAGGTTCAGGTCGCCCTCGTGGATGAAGTCGAGGTCGGGCAGCGGCTCGGTGCCCTGCTCGACGCACCACTCGTTGTAGGCGGCCCACAGCTCGCGGTGGGTGCGCTCGTACTCGGCGCGGAAGGCGTCCCACTCGGAGCGGTCGCCGGTGGGCAGGCCGGAGAAGACCGGCGGGATGTTCTCGCCGCGCATCTCCAGCGGCTGGCAGGAGACGATGCGGACGAACTTCTTGCCCGCGGTGAGCAGCGCCGGGAACGTGATCACGTTGTCCTCGATGATCACGTCCGGGTCGACGCGCTCGATGATGGCCCGCAGCTGCGGCTCGCAGTACTTCGCGCCGTCGATCAGGCTCTCCCAGATGGGCTTGGTGACGGTCTCCTGCTGCTCCAGCGTGGACTTGCGGTACTCCGGCGCGGTCTCGCGGATGAAGTCCTTCCAGAACTGGCCGGCGTCCTGCTCCTGCTCCTCCTCCGCGGGCGGGGCCAGGTCGACCAGGTCCTCCTCGAAGCCGAGCGCTTCGAGCTTGCCCTTCCACGACGCCTCGGCGGCGAAGACGACACGGTGGCCGCGGCGGCGCAGGATGTCGCCGATGCCGATCGAGTTGTTGGTGGGGCCGTAGGCGCTTTCCGGCATGAACAGGAACGTGAGAGACATCGCGACTCCGGGGGAACTCGTCAATTTGAAGAGGAATTCAAAACGGGATCTAGCGTGAAGGTCAACTTAAGGGCACTATGGTCACGGCTAACTGAACAGCAGCCGAACGAGTGAAGGTGGTGAGGGTGGCTCAGCGCAAAAGCCGCAGCGACCGGCGGCTCGATCTGATCGAGGCCGCACGCAGGGCCATCATCCGCCATGGCATCGACGGTGTACAGCTCTCGCACGTCGCCGAGGAGGCCGGCCTGACCTCGGGCGCCGTGCTCTACCACTACCCCGATCTGAGCGAGTTGCTCGTCGAGGCGCAGCACGCCGGCATGGAACGTTTCTACGAGCAGCGGCTGCGCCAGCTCGCCACGCTCACCGACCCCGTCGAGAAGCTGGTCGTCACGATCAGGTCGGGGCTGCCCACCGGGCCGCTCGACCCCGACGTGCGCCTGCTCAACGAGCTGGGCGGCGCCGCCGGCCGCAACCGCGTCTACGGCGTCCTGCTCACCTCGCTCTACGACCGGCAGGTGTCGATGTACCAGGCGATCCTGGACACCGGGGCCGCGCTGGGGGTGTTCAGGCTGAGCGCCGACTCGGTGACGATCGCGCGCAACCTGGTGGCCCTGGAGGACGCGTACGGCTACCGCATCACGGCCAGGCACCCCCTGATCGGCCCGGAGGAGGCGGCCGAGCTCATCCTGTCCTACGCCCGCGCGGCCACGGGCAACGACCTGGCTCACTGATCGACCGCCATGATCACGGCGTCCTCGGCGTTCCAGCGCACCTTCACCTTGGCGCCGGGACGCACGGAGGCGGCCCCCTGCACGGCCACGAGCACCGGCTTGGGATGGCCGGGCACGTCCACGGAGATGTGCGAGACGCCGCCGTAGAAGCTCACGTCGAGGACCTCGCCGGCCAGCCCCCTGGTCGCGTTCCCGTCCGCCAGCTCGATCTTCTCGGGCCGCACCGCCAGCAGCGCCTCGGCGCCGGCCTCCAGCTCCGCCAGCGGGGCGCCGGCCAGCATGCCGAACTGCTCGCTCTTGATCCCGTCGAGGCCGCTGGCCTCGCCGCGGAAGAGGTTGTTGGCCCCGACGAAGTCGGCCACGAACGGCGAGCGCGGCCGCTCGTACAGCGAGATCGGCTCGTCCACCTGGCGTACGGAGCCGCTGTCGAAGACGGCGATCCGGTCGGCCAGCGACATGGCCTCCTCCTGGTCGTGCGTGACGACCACGAACGTGATGCCCACCTCGTGCTGCAGCCGCTTGAGCTCGAGCTGCATGTCGGCGCGGACCTTCTTGTCCAGGGCCGACAGCGGCTCGTCGAGCAGCAGCAGCCGGGGCCGCTTGACGATGGAACGCGCCAGCGCCACCCGCTGCCGCTGGCCGCCCGAGAGCTGGGCGGGCCTGCGGGAGGCGTGCGCGGACAGCCCGACCGTCTCCAGCACCTCGCCCACGCGCTGCTTGATCTCCTGGCGGGACAGCCGCTCGCGCTCCAGCCCGTAGGCCACGTTCTTGGCCACGGTCATGTGCGGGAACAGGGCGTACGACTGGAACATGAGGCTGATCGGCCGCCGGTTCGGCGGCCTGGACAGCAGGTCCTCGCCGTCGAGCGTGACCTTGCCCTGGTCCGGCGTCTCGAACCCGGCGATGATGCGCAGCAGCGTGGTCTTGCCGCAGCCGGAGGGGCCGAGCAGGGCGAAGAACTCGCCCTGGCCGATCTCCAGCGAGACGTCGTCGAGCGCGGTGACGTCCCCGAACCTGCGGGAGATCCCGTCAATCTTGAGCACGCGTCTCCCCGATCTTGGTCAGGCGCTGCCCGGCGATCACCGCCGTGAAGCTCACGAGGAGCAGGATCGCGGCCAGCGCATTGATCTTCGGGGTGACCCCGAAACGGATCATTGAGTAGATGACGATCGGCAGCGTCTGCTCGTTGTTGCCGATCGTGAAGAACGCGATCACGAACTCGTCCAGCGACAGCGTGAACGCCAGCATCGCCCCCGCCACGATGCCCGGCATCAGCTGCGGCAGCGTGACCTTCATGAACGTCGTCACCGGCCCCGCGCCCAGGTCTCGCGACGCCTCCTCCAGCGAGGTGTCGGTGCCGGTCAGCCGGGTGCGCACCACCGCCGCGACGAACGCCATCGCGAACAGGCCGTGGGCCAGCACCACAGAGTACAGGCCGAGCGTGAGCTGGATGGTGCCGTAGAAGACCAGCAGGCCGATGGCCAGCACCAGGTCGGGCAGCACGGCGGGCATCAGCGTCAGCGCGTCCATGACCTTGGACCTGGTGTACCTGGCCAGGCCGACGGCCAGCATCGTGCCGAGCACGGTGGCGATCAGGGTGGAGCCGGTGGCCACGATCAGCGTGTTGACCAGGCCGTCCCTGATCCGCTCGTCCTCGGCCAGCACGCCGTACCACTTGAGGCTGAAACCGTCGAAGGTGTACGCCGACTCGCCGGAGTTGAACGACATGACGACGAGCACGACGATCGGCAGGTACAGGAAGACGAACGTGAGCCAGAACGGCACGTACAGCAGCTTCGGTCTACGCACGGCGCGCCGCCCAGGCCTGCACGATGAGCAGCACGACCAGCACCGCGATGAGCGCCAGCGACAGCGTGGCCCCGAACGGCCAGTCGCGCGCCGACAGGAACTGGTTCCTGATCAGGTTGCCCACCATGATCGACTTGTTGCCGCCCAGCATCTCGGGGATGACGAAGTTGCCGAAGCTCGGCACGAACACGAACAGGCTGCCGGTCAGCACGCCCGGCACCGTCAGCGGCAGCGTGACCTTGCGGAACGTGGTGAACCCCGACGCCCCCAGGTTGGCGGACGCCTCGCGCAGCTGCGGGTCGAGCTTCTCGATCGCGGCGTACAACGGAAGCACCATCAGCGGCAGGTACGAGTACAGCAGCCCCGCCACGATCGTGCCCTGGTTGTAGAGCAGCTCGTACGGCCCCAGCCCGATCTTGGCCAGCGCCGAGTTCACCAGCCCCGGCCCGCTGAGCAGGATCGTCCAGGCGTAGACCCGGATGATGAAGTTCGTCCAGAACGGCAGCACGACCGCCACCAGTGCCAGCGTCTTCCACTTCTTCGGGAGCTGCGCGATCAGGTAGGCCGTCGGGTAGCCGATGAGCAGCGCGATCAGCGTCGTGAGCGCCGCGATCTTCAGCGAGTCGCCCAGCACGCCGAGGTAGAGCGGGTCGAACAGCCGCTCGAAGTTCTCGGTGGTGAACTCGTACACCACCCCGCCGAAGCGGCCGCGCTGGAAAACGGTGTAGCTGAACACCAGCGCCAGCGGCACCAGCATGAGCACGACCAGGTACGCCAGCCCTGGCGACAGGAAAACGAACGCGCCCAGCCAGCGTCCGCGGGCGCGGGACACTGGCTGGGTCTTGACTTCAGACTTCACAGCGGCAAAGGCTCAACTGGCCGTGACGTCCTGCTGGAGCCGGCTGTACTTGGTCGATGCCTGGCCCAGGTCGATGGCGGCCTCGCCGTTCAGCAGCTCGGCCGGCGTGATGCCGAGCAGCGAGCCCTTGGCGATCTTCACCTTCTCCATGGCGGCCTTGTTGGGCACCTTGTAGTTGATGTTCTCGGCCGCCCAGGAGTGGATCTCGGGGCTGAGGATGTAGTTGATCAGGGCGTGCGCGGCCTCCTTGTTCTTGGAGGACTTCATGATCACCATGGTGTCCACCCAGAGGTCGCTGCCCTCCTTCGGCACCGCGAACTCGATGTTGCCCTTGGCGTCGGTGGTCGGGCACCAGCCGTCCCACGCCTCGGCCATCACGGCCTCGCCCGAGATGAGCCGGTCACCGAAGGTGGTGTCGTCGTAGCGCAGCAGGTGCTGCTTCTGCGACATGAGCAGCTCCTTGGCCTTCTCGAGCTCCTCGTCCTTGTCGGTGTTGATCGAGTAGCCGAGCGACTTGAGCGCGGGCAGGGCCAGCCAGCGCTCGGTGGCGAGCATGGTGACCTTCTTGTCGGCCCAGGCCGGCGGCTTCAGCAGATCGTTCCAACTGGTGGGCTTGCTCTTCACCAGGTCGCTGCGGTAGCAGATGCCCGTCGTACCCCAGGTGTAGGGCACGGAGTACTTGTTGCCCTTGTCGTAGGACAGCTGGGTGGCCTCGGGGTAGAGGTTGGCCAGGTTGGGGATGAGCTCGTGGTGGATCGGCTCCAGCAGGCCCTGCTCGTTGAGCGCCTGGGCGTACTGGCCGGACACGAACGCCACGTCGATGCCGCTGTCACCGGGAGCGGTGAGCTTGGTCATCGCCGTCTCGTTGGTGTCGTGCGTCTGGATCTGCACGTCCTTGATCTTGAGCTCGGCCTTGGCCTTCTCGGGAAGCTCCTTGGGTGTGTAACCGTCCCAGACGGTGATGTCCAAGGTCTGCTGCGACAGGTCCGCGTTGGGCTTGAGCTGGTCGGCCGCCGCCGGCGCCGTACCATCTGAGCTTGACGACGACCCACCCCCGCACGCCGCGACGGCGAGCGCGAGTCCGGCCGCCGCGGCGGCGGCCGGGAGACGACGGGTGAACCGGGTACGGGACACGGCCGCTACTCCTTCTGAAATTTGTGCTGTTTGAGGGGTCGCGCGACCTTACCGGACACAGCGGACCAGACCAGGAGTGTTGCAGCAGAAATCAACATGAGCAAGACTTTTGATGACATTGCTACCTGGAAGTTTGGTCCAGCTGTTGAATTGGGATTCAATAAGTCGCCGCTTGATCTCTCTCGGTGAGAGGCCCCTCACCGCTCGAGATCGGGGGCTCACAACCGCGCTCCTGGCGCGGTTGGCGGACGGCGTGCCGCCGCCCTTCGCCGTACGACGCTTCCGCCCGCTGCCCACCTTCTCGCACGGTCCTGGAGATCTCCACACTGGGGCCCCAGGTGAACGGGATTTCGGATCACACGTCGACCAGACGAACTACTCGGTGGTGGTCGGCGAGCGCGTCGTGGTCAAGTGGCTCACCCCGCCCGTCCCGCTTCCCCATCCCACCCCCGAGATCTTCGCGCACCTCGTTGATTCAGGATTCAACGACACCGCGCCTCCCTACGCGGCCCTGACGGGCGTGCTGGAGGGCCGTGAGCACCTCCTGGCCTTGGTCACCGGCTACCTGCCCGAGGCCCGGGACGGCTGGGAGTGGTGCGTGGACGAGGCCGCGGCCGGCTCCGCCTCCTTCGCCACGGAGCTCGGCCGCCTCACCGCCGACCTGCACCTCGCCCTGTCCACCCTGCCGATCACGAGCACGGCCGGCGGTGCGGCGGGCAGCCGTACGGCGGCCAGGGCGTACGAGGCGCTGGCCGAAGCGCTGGCGCTGACCGGCGGCGACGACGGCGCGTGGCTGGCCACCAGGGCGGACACCATGCGCCAGGAGCTGGCAGCCCTGGAAACCGGCATCACCAGCCCCCTGATCCGCATCCACGGCGACCTCCACGTGGGCCAGATCCTCCAGTGGCGGGACGGCTACGCCGTCATCGACTTCGACGGCAACCCCACGGTCACCGACGCCGACCCCTACCAGCCGGCGGCCCGCGACGTCGCCCAGCTCACCACCAGCCTCGACCACGTGGCCCAGGTGGCGATCAAGAGAAGATCCACCCCGCCCGCGCACGCCGCCCGCTGGGCGAGAACGGCCCGTCAAGGCTTCCTGGCCGCGTACCGGTCCCGCCTGGCGGCGAGGAACAGGCCGGAACTGCTGGACGAGACCCTGATCCGCCCGTTCGAGGTGGAGCAGGAGTGCCGCGAGCTGATCTACGCCGCCCGCCACCTCCCCCGCTGGCGCTACGCCCCCATGGGCGTCCTGCACACCTGGTACGGAGAAGAACCCCGCAAGGAGAACATCGCGTGAATTCTGAGCTCTACCTCTCCGACCTGGAGTCCAAGCCGGAGCACCTGGCGGCCCTGGCCGACGAGCTCCGCACCGGCGACCCGTTCCGCGAGCTCCCGGAGCGCATCGACCGCGTCCTGTTCCTCGGCATGGGCAGCTCCCGCTACGCCGCCGGCGTGGCGGCCCTGCGCCTGCGCACCGCCGGGGTCAACGCGCACGCCGAGTACGCCTCCGCCGCCGCCGGCCTGCCGAACGCGGAGGGCACCCTGGTCATCCCGATCTCGGCCACCGGCACCAGCAGGGAGACCCTCGACGCCACGGCCAGGTACGCGGGCGGCCCCGCCTACCTGGCGGCCCTCACCAACCAGCCGGGCTCCCCGCTCGCCGAGGCCGCCGACCTGGTGGTCGACATGCGGGCGGGCGAGGAGCGCGGCGGCGTCGCGTGCCGGACGTTCCAGCACACGCTGGCCCTCCTGCTCGCCCTGGAGTCCAGGCTGACGGGCCGCACGAGCGACCTGCCCGCCCTGCTCGACCGGGCCGCGAAGGCCTCGGCCGACCTGCTGGACCGCAGGGACGAGTGGCTCCCCCTGGCGATGGAGCTGCTCGACGGCCCGGACGGCGTCTACACGATCGCCCCCGCCGAGCGGCTGTCGTCGGCGGAGCAGTCGGCGCTGATGTTCCGCGAGGGCCCGCGCCGCCCGGCCGACGCCTGCGAGAGCGGCGACTGGTCGCACGTGGACGTGTACCTCACCAAGACGCTCGACTACCGCGCGCTGCTCTTCCCCGGCTCCCGCTACGACGCCCAGGCCATGGACTGGGTGCGTCAGCGCGGCTCGACGGTGATCACCGTGGGCCCCGAGGTGCGGGACGCGACGGCCGCGATCCGGTACGCGGGCGACGACGACCCGGACGTCGCCCTGCTCACGGAGACGCTGGTGGCCGAGCTGGTGGCCGCCTACTGGTGGTCGGGACAGTAATCAGTACGACCGCACGGTCAGCGCGTGCTCGACCAGCGTGATCAGGGTGTTCTTGACGGCCTGCCGCGCACGCGCGTCCGTACGGACGATCGGCACGTGCGAGGAGAGCGTGAGCGCCTCCCGCACCTCGCTCTCGACGTGCGGGAACTCGCCGTCCCAGCCGTTCAGCCCGATCACGAACGGGATCGCGGAGTCCTCGAAGTAGTCCACGGCGGGGAAGCTGTCGGCCAGCCGCCGCGAGTCGACCAGCACCACGGCCCCGATGGCCCCACGCACGATGTCGTCCCACATGAACCAGAACCGCTGCTGCCCGGGCGTGCCGAACAGGTAGAGGATCAGGTCCTGGTCGAGCGAGAGCCGGCCGAAGTCCATGGCCACGGTGGTGGTGGTCTTGCCGGGGGTGTGCCCGAGGTCGTCGATGCCGTGCGAGGCGTCGGTCATCACCGCCTCGGTGGTCAGCGGCATGATCTCGGAGACGGAGCCCACGAACGTGGTCTTCCCCACGCCGAACCCGCCCGCCACGACGATCTTCGTGGAGGTGAGCCGGCTAGAGCCTGCGAAGTCCACTCAGCACCCTTTCGAGCAGTCCCCTGTCGGGCAGCCCCGCCTCGAGCTGCGGCTGGTACACCTTGACCAGCCCGTCCGCCTCCATGTCGGCGACCAGCACCCTCGCCACGCCGAGGGGGACGCTGAGCAGCGCGGAGATCTCCGCCACCGAGCGCACCTGCCGGCACAGCTCGCTGATCGCCCGGTACTCGCGCGCGTACGTGGTGCCGAGCTGCGCCGAGGTCGCCGACGACACCAGGGCCTCCATGGCCAGCTCCGTACGCGGAGTGGTGCGGCCGCCGGTGACGGCGTACATCCGGACGAGCGAACTTCGCTCGGGCTCCTGCTCACCGTTGTGCCACGATGCCATGGTTCACTCCCCACTCACCACTGGCGCGTGGCGGAGAGCTCCGCCCGTACGGCAGGTGTGAGCACCTGCCCCGCGCGCTCGACCAGGATCGTCATCTGGTACGCGACCAGGCCCATGTCGCAGTCGGGCGCGGCCAGCACCGCGAGGCAGGACCCGTCGCTGATCGACATCACCAGCACCAGGCCGCGCTCCATCTCGATGAGGGTCTGGGTGACCCCTCCGCCCTCGAACACCCGTGCCGCGCCCCCGGTCAGGCTCACCAGCCCGGCCGCGATGGCGGCGAGCTGGTCGGCGCGGTCCTTGGGGAAGCCTCTGGAGTACGCCATGGGCAGGCCGTCGGCGGAGACGACGACGGCGTGCGCCACGCCGGGAACCTCCTCGACGAAGCCGCTGACCAGCCAGTTGACGTCCCTGGCGGCCTGGCTCAGCTCCTTCATGAGTCCTCCTCGAGCTCGGCGCGCCCCTTGCGCACGCCCTGCTGGTAGCTGGCCAGCCTGCTGCGGAGACGGTCGGGGGACACCGGCAGCCCGGGAACGGGTGGCGGCGGCTGCGGGCTCGCGGTGCCCGGTACCAGGTTCGCTCGCGGAGTGCGCTTGGGCAAGCCCGAGCTCGTGGTGCCGTTCCTGGCGGGCTCGGCCGTCGCGTCGGCGGCCTGCCAGGCCTGGTCGGCCGGGGTGGTCCAGGCGGTGTCGCGGTGGTCGGCGGTGGGCGCGGGCTTGCTGAACCAGTTGCCCTCCTCGACCGAGGCGAAGATCGGCAGGTACTCGTCACCGCCGGCCGGGGACGGCGCGCCGGGCGGAGCGGGGAACGACGTGCTGGGGGTGGCCAGGTCGGGGAACGGCGGGCCCGGATCCCGGGGCGCGCCCGCGGGCGGCTGCTCGGCCGGGGGCGTGCGGGCCGAGCTGAACCAGGACGACGGCTCGGGCGCGGGCGGCACGGTGTCGAACGACGGGTGCCCGGACGACGGTCCTCCACCCGTGACGAAGGACGGATACCCGCCGGGCTCGAAAGACGGCACTCCGGACGGCGGCCCGGGATGCGTCCCCGACAGCGGCCCGGACGGCGGCCGGAGCACGGAGCCCGGCCGCGGCACGTCCAGCGACCCGTCCGGCGGCCCGTCCGGCGGCCCGTCCTGCGCCCCGTACGCGGCCCCGCCCCCCTGCCGCGGCACCTGCACCCGCGAGTTCGCCCCCGGCACCGCGGTCAGCAACATCGGCGGGATCAGCACCATGGCGGTCAGCCCGCCGATGTCCTGCCGCCTGAGCTGCACCCGGATGTTGTGCCGCAGCGCCAGCCGCCCGACCACGAACAGCCCCATCCGCCGCGACACCGACACGTCCACGACGGGCGGGTTGGCCAGCCGCCAGTTGGCCTCGGCCAGCTCGTCCTGCGCCATGCCGATGCCGTGGTCGGTGACCGACAACATCAGGCTGCCGCCGTCGATCCGGCTGCTGGAGATGATCACCTTGGTGTCGCGGGAGGAGAACGACACGGCGTTCTCGACCAGCTCGGCCAGCAGGTGCACCACGTCGGTGACGGCCTGCCCGGCGATGGCGACGTCGGACTGGACCTGGATGCTGACCCGGTCGTAGCTCTCGACCTCGCCGAGCGCGGCCCGGACGATGTCCATCAGCTCGACCGGTTCGCTCCACTTGCGCGCCGCCTCCTGGCCGGCCAGGACGAGGAGGTTCTCGCTGTTGCGGCGCATGCGGGTGGCCAGGTGGTCGAGCTTGAACAGGTCGCCGAGCCGGGCGTCGTCGCGCTCGCCCTTCTCCAGCTTCTCGATCAGCGTGAGCTGCCGCTCGACCAGCGTCTGGCTGCGCCTGGACAGGTTGACGAACATGGCGTTGACGTTGGAGCGCAGCGTGGCCTCGTCGCCCGCCAGCCGTACGGCCTCGCGGTGCACCTCGTCGAAGGCGCGGGCGACCTCGCCCACCTCGTCCTTGGAGAAGATCCCGATCGGCGGCACCTCCGCGGTGACCTCGCCGTCGCGCGACTCCCGCAGGTGCTGCACGAACTCGGGCAGCCGGCGGCCCGCGATCTCCAGGGCCTCGCCGCGCAGGCGGCGCAGCGGCCGGACGAGCGACCTGGCCACGCCGGTGGTGATCAGCAGGATGGCGACGAGCAGGGCGAGCACGGCGCCCGCGGTCAGGAACGCCCGCCCGCGCTCGTCGGCGCTGAGTGCCTCGCTGCGGGTCACGATGCCCTGGGCCTGGCGCTCCTCGACCTTGCGCATGGAGTCGACGACCACGTTCGCCGCGTCGAACCACTCCTTGGCGTCGTCGCCGCGGGCCTGGTCGAGCCCGCGCAGCGGCAGCCCCTTGGTGGCTCTGATCAGCACCAGCTCGCGCAGGAACAGCATGCGGTCGGCGGATCTGCCGTTGACGGTCTCGTCGAACAGGCGCCGCTCCTCCGCGGTGGCCTCGGCGGCGAAGCCCTTGCGCTCGGTGGCCTCCACGGACTGCTCGCCGAGGAAGCGCTTGAGCTGGTCCTGGTCGAAGGCGCCCTCGACGAGCACGACGGTGACCAGGGCCTGCTGGTAGGAGACGCTCTCCTTGGCCCGGGCGAGCCCGTCGAGCATGCTGGTCTGGCGGAACAGCTCGTCGTCCACGCTGCCCTTGACCAGCTCGTTGTGGACGGAGAGCAGGTCGCTGACCACGGTGGTGTAGAGCTCGACGGCCGGGCCGGGCAGCAGGTTGGCCTCCAGGGCCTGCTTGCGCAGCGAGCCGAGGTCGTCGAGGCGGTTGAGCAGGTTCTCGAGCTGGTCGGCGGTACGGCCGCTCGACTCGGTCATGAGCTGCCCGGCGATGCCGCGTACCGTCCTGGCCGCCAGGTCCACCTGGTCCATCTGGGCCCGCACCTCGGACAGCCCGTCGGCCGGCCGGTTGCGGGCGATGTACCAGGCGGTCTTGGCCCGCTCGCCGGAGACCAGGTGGGTCAGGCCGCCGAGCTCGGCGGAGAGCCGCGCGAACTGGTTGGTGCGGGCGTAGTCGGAGGCCGCGGACGTCGAGGCGAGCACCTGGATCCCGCCCAGCAGGACGGCCGCCGCGGTCGGCACCATGATGAGGGCGACGAGCCGCGCCCGGACACGCCAATTACGCAGCCGCCAGCGGCTCTCGCTGGCCTGCTTGACGCCCAGCTCTGTACTCACCGAACGCACCTCGCCCGAATCGGCGTATTTAAGGGGTCTGTGTCCTGGGGGAAATCAGCAAGTGCCGGTTATTTGAACACATGCTATGGCTCGTGGCCAAGCGAACATAACGCGACAAATGTTGGTTCGCGTGACTCCTGAGGATAGAACCTGGCGCTCCACGCCGGAAGCATCCCCGGCACGAAATAAACCTTTAACAGAATAAATGTCCACTTATGGGCGTTTAGCGCGTTCCAATCGGGTAACACGGTTGACGCTCCCCGATCTCTTGACAGTCACGGCGTTGAGAATCTCGCCATTGGCGACATATGTTGAGCGACGTCAAGCGAGGAGGCGAGTGTGGGAGTTTCTCCCGACAACGCGGCAATCACCGTTGCGGGCCTGTGGAAGATCTTCGGCTCCAAACCACAGAAAGTGCTGGACAGCGAGGACAGACACCTCGAACCCGCCGCGCTGAGGGAGAAGACCGGCTGCACCGCCGCCGTCCGTGACGTCAGCTTCGAGGTACGCCCCGGCGAGGTCTTCGTCGTCATGGGCCTGTCCGGCAGCGGCAAGTCCACCCTCGTACGCTGCCTGACCAGGCTCATCGAGCCGAGCGCCGGCGAGATCAGGATCGGTGGCGAGGACATCAGGGCCGCCTCCCCCGCCCGCCTCCGCGAGATCCGCCGCCACCAGGTCAGCATGGTCTTCCAGCACTTCGGCCTGCTGCCGCACCGCAAGGTCATCGACAACGTCGCGTACGGGCTGGAGATCCAGGGCACCGCCAAGCAGACCAGGCACGCGCGGGCGGCGGAGATCCTCACGCTCGTCGGCCTCGACGGCTACGCCGACGCCTACCCCGACCAGCTCTCCGGCGGCATGCAGCAGCGGGTGGGCCTGGCCAGGGCGCTGGCCGTGGAGCCCGAGGTGATGCTGTTCGACGAGCCGTTCAGCGCGCTCGACCCGCTGATCAGGCGCGACATGCAAGCCGAGGTCATCCGGCTGCACCGGGAAGTCGGCAAGACGATGGTGTTCATCACGCACGACCTGTCCGAGGCGCTCAAGCTGGGCGAACGCATCGCGATCATGCGGGGCGGCTCGATCGTGCAGCTCGGCACGGCCGAGGAGCTGGTGGGCGCGCCGGCCGACGACTACGTGGCCGACTTCGTGCGCGACGTGCCCAGGAGTCACGTGCTGACCCTGCGCTGGATCAGCCGCGACCCCGAGCCGGGCGAGCCGCTCGACGGGCCCTCGTTACCGGCCACCACCGTGATCAAGGACGCCATCGGCGTGGCCTCCTCCTCGTCCCGGCCGATCAGGGTGGTGGACGGCGACGAGCTGCTGGGCGTGGTGGACCGGGTGGACCTGCTCGCCTTCCTGTCGGGACAGGCCGCCGCATGAGCAGCACGGCCGTGCCGTCGCCCTCCCGGCTCGCAGGGTTGCCGAGGTGGGCGGCGCCGGCGGGGGTGGCGGTGCTGTTCGTGGCGGCGTACCTGGTCTTCCAGGGCACGGGGACGCTGCCGCACGACAAGGAGGCGCCGCAGTTCCTGGCCGTCACGGAGCTGCGCGAGTGGATCGACGACCACCGCAACGACAACCCGCTCTTCCTGTACTTCCTCAACTACATCCGGCTCTTCGTGGGCTCGCTCTACACGCTGTTCGAGACCGTCCTGTACGCGCTCGGCTGGCCCGGCATCACCGGCGTCATGGGCGCGCTGGCCTGGCTCGCGGGCGGCTGGCGGATCGCGCTGCTGGCGGTCGGGGGCGTGAGCGCGTTCGGCGCGCTGGGGCTGTGGGAGTCGAGCGTGGACACGCTGGCCCTGGTCGCGGTGGCGGTGCTGCTGTCGCTGGCGATCGGGATCCCGGTCGGCGTCTGGGCCGGGCTCTCCGCCCGCGTGCGCCGCACGATCACCCCGGTGCTGGACGTCATGCAGATCATGCCGACGTTCGCGTACCTGGCGCCGCTCGCCCTGTTCTTCCACATCGGGGCGCCCGCCGGGGCCATCGCGACGATGATCTACTCGATCCCGCCGGCCATCCGCATCACGGCCCTGGCCATCTCGGAGGTCTCCCCCACGGCGGTCGAGGCGTCCGCCTCGCTGGGCGCCACGCGGCGGCAGACGCTGTTCAAGGTCTACCTGCCGCTGGCCAGGTCCACGATGGCGCTGGCGATCAACCAGACGATCATGATGGCGCTGTCCATGGTCGTCATCGCGAGCCTCATCTCGGCGCCCGGGCTGGGCGGCGACATCATCCGCGGCCTGTCCAGGGCGCAGGTCGGCATCATGCTGCCGGCCGGCGTCGCCGTCGTGATCATGGCGGTGGTGCTCGACCGGATGATGATGGCGGTGGCGCGCCGCGACCCGCACGCCAGGCTGGGGCGGGCCGACCTCGCCGGAGCGGGCGTGCTGGCCGTCGCCGGGCTGGCGCTCATCCCCGTCCTGCCCAGGCTCTGGCCGGAGAGCCTCACGATCAACCTGGTCGCCGAGGTCAACGACGTCGTGCGGTGGGCCGAGGACAACTGGTTCACGGTGACCGCGTGGATCAAGGACACGACCTCCCACCTCCTGCTCAACCCCCTGGAGTCGCTGCTCACCTCGGCGCCGTGGTGGCTGGTCGCGCTGGCCGTGCTGGCCGTCGCCTGGCGGGTCAGCGGGATGCGTCCCGCGCTCACCGCGCTGGCCTGCCTGCTGGCGATCGCGCTGCTCGGCGTGTGGGAGCACACCATGCAGACGATGACCACGGTCGCCGTCGCGGTGCTCGTCACGCTCGTCATCGGCCTGCTGCTGGGGGTGGCCGCGGCTCGCTCGCCGCGCTACTCGGCCCTCCAGCGGCCCCTGCTCGACGCCGCGCAGACCATGCCCGCGTTCGTGTACCTGCTGCCCGCGCTGGCGCTGTTCGAGACGACCAGGTTCACCGCGATCTTCGCCTCCGTCATCTACGCGGTGCCGCCGGTGGTGCGCCTGGTCGAGGACGGCATCAAGGCCGTGCCCGCCACGGTCGTGGAGGCGGCCGTCTCCGCCGGGTCCACCCCGGGCCAGCTCCTGTGGAAGGTGCAGCTCCCGATGGCCAGGCAGGCCATCCTGCTGGCGGCCAACCAGGGCATCGTGATGACGCTGGCCATGGTGGTCGTCGGCGGCCTGGTCGGGGCGGGGGCCCTCGGCTACGACGTGGTCACGGGGTTCTCCCAGCGCACCGACTTCGGCATGGGCTTCGTCGCGGGCGTCGCGACCGTGCTCCTCGGAGTCATGCTCGACCGCATCACGCAGGGCGCCGACAGGCGTCCTTCCCCCCGAAAGAGGAAGTTCACATGAAGATTCGCCTGCTCGCAGGCCTCGTCGCGCTTGGACTCGCCGCCGTGGGCTGTGGCGGGGCCACGGTCGACACCAGCACCTCCGGCACCTCCGCCCCCGCCTCCAGGTCCACCGCCTCCGCGTCGGGCTCCGCCGGCACCGTGAAGATCGCGATCAACCCCTGGGTGGGGTACGAGGCCAGCGCGAACGTCGTGGCGTACCTGCTGGAGAACGAGCTCGGCTACACCGTCGAACTGCCCGAGATCAAGGAGCAGCTCGCCTGGGAGGGCTTCGAGACCGGCGACGTGGACGTCATCATCGAGAACTGGGGTCACCCCGACCTGAAGAAGCAGTTCATCGACGAGAAGAAGGTCGCGCAGGTGGCGGGCTCCACCGGCAACAAGGGCGTCATCGGCTGGTACATCCCCAAGTGGATGGCCGACGAGCACCCCGACATCACCGACTACAAGAACCTCAACAAGTACGCCGACCTGTTCAAGACCTCCGAGTCGGGTGACAAGGGTCAGCTCCTGTTCGGCGACCCGTCGTACGTCAGCAACGAGGAAGCCCTGATCAAGAACCTCAAGCTGAACTACAAGGTCGTCGTCGGCGGCAGCGAGGCGGCCCTGATCAAGGGCGCCCAGCAGGCGCAGGAGCAGAAGAAGCCGCTGCTGTTCTACTTCTGGGACCCGCACTGGCTGTTCAGCAAGACCGACCTGGTCCGGGTCAACCTGCCCGCCTACACCGAGGGCTGCGACGCCGACCCCAAGAAGGTGGCCTGCGACTACCCGGAGATGGACCTCGACAAGATCGTGAGCACGAAGTTCGCGCAGACCGGCGGTAAGGCGTACGAGCTGGTCAAGAACTTCAGCTGGACCAACGAGGACCAGAACGCCGTCGCCGACGACATGACCAACAACGGCATGACCGGCGAGGAGGCCGCCAAGAAGTGGGTGGAGGCCAACACCGCCAAGTGGCAGGCCTGGATCCCGAAGTGATCCCCTCCCCACCGCGGCCCCGCCCGGCGGGGCCGCGCGCCAAGACGCTCTCGGGGATGCTCGTGGTGACCCTGCTCCTGGCGGCCTGCTCCAGCGGGGAGCCGGAGTCCACGGCCCAGGCCAAGGGCACGGTCAACATCGACATCCACGCCTGGGTCGGGTACGAGGCCCAGGCCGCCGTGCTGGCGTACCTGCTGGAGCACGAGCTGGGCTACAAGGTCAACAAGCGGGCCGTGAAAGAGGACCAGTCCTGGCGGGATTTCGAGACCGGCAAGGTCGATGTGATCGTCGAAAGCTGGGGTCACAACGACTGGAAGAAGGAGTACATCGAAGAGAAGAAGGTGGCGCTGTCGGCCGGGCTCACCGGCAACAAAGGGGTGATCGGCTGGTACGTGCCGGAGTGGATGGCCAAAAAGTACCCCGACATTACGGACTACCGAAACCTCAATAAGTACGCCCCTCTCTTCCGGACCGAAAAAACCGGAAATGCTGGACAGGTCCTGGACGGGGATCCGACATTCGTGACGAATGACGAAGCTCTCGTCAAGAACCTCAAGCTCAATTACAAGGTCGTCTACTCGGGCAGCGAGGCCGCGCTGATCAAAGCGGCCCAGGCGGCGACGAAGAATCGGACACCGCTGCTCATGTATTTCTACGAACCGCAATGGCTGTTCACCAAGGTCAGGCTCGTCAAGGTGGCGCTCCCGGCCTACGCCGTGGGCTGCGACGACGATCCGGCCGAGGTGGCCTGCGACTACCCGCCGTACCTGCTGGACAAGATCGTCAGCCGGCGGTTCGCGGAGCGGGGCGGGCAGGCGTACGAGCTGGTGCGCAACTTCAACTGGACCAACGACGACCAGAACGCCGTGGCCAGCGACATGATCAACGAGAAGATGAGCGCCGAGGACGCCGCCGAGCGGTGGGTGGCGGAGAACAAGATCGTGTGGAAGGACTGGATCCCCCGTTGAGGTTCGACTTCGTCATCGTGGGCGGCGGCTCGGCCGGCTGTGCCCTGGCCAACCGGCTGAGCGCCGATCCTTCGACGTCGGTGCTGGTGCTGGAGGCGGGCCGGCCCGACTACCCGTGGGACGTGTTCATCCACATGCCGGCGGCGCTGATGTTCCCGATCGGCAGCCGGTTCTACGACTGGAAGTACGAGTCGGAGCCCGAGCCGCACATGGACGGCCGGCGCGTCTACCACGCCCGCGGCAAGGTCCTGGGCGGCTCCAGCAGCATCAACGGCATGATCTTCCAGCGCGGCAACCCGCTCGACTACGAGCGCTGGGCCGCCGATCCCGGCATGAAGCACTGGGACTACGCGCACTGCCTGCCCTACTTCAAGCGCATGGAGAACTGCCTGGCCGACCCGGGCACGGCCTTCCGCGGCGGCGAAGGACCGCTCAAGCTGGAGCGCGGGCCCGCGCGCGGGCCGCTGTTCGAGGCGTTCTTCGAGGCGGTCCAGCAGGCCGGTCACCCGCTGACCGACGACGTCAACGGCTACCGCCAGGAGGGCTTCGCCGCCTTCGACCGCACCATCCACCGCGGCCGCCGCCTCAGCGCCGCCCGCGCCTACCTCCACCCCGTACGCCGCCGCCCCAACCTGAAGGTCAGGACCCGGGCCTTGGTGGAGAAGGTGCTCTTCGACGGCGCCCGCGCGGTCGGCGTGATCTGCGACGGCCGGCGCATCGACGCCAGGGAGGTCATCCTCTGCGGCGGCGCCATCAACACCCCGCAACTCCTCCAGCTCTCCGGCGTGGGCCCGCGCGCGCTCCTGGAGCCCCTGGGCATCGACGTCGTGCACGACCTGCCGGGCGTCGGCGAGAACCTCCAGGACCACCTGGAGGTCTACGTCCAGCACGCCTGCACGCGGCCGGTCTCCCAGCAGCCCTCCCTGGCGATGTGGCGCCGCCCCTTCATCGGCGCGAACTGGCTCTTCCTGCGCCGCGGCCCGGGTGCCACCAACCACTTCGAGGCCGGGGGCTTCATCCGCTCCAACGACGACGTGGCGTACCCGAACCTGATGTTCCACTTCCTGCCGATCGCCGTCCGCTACGACGGCTCCGCCCCGGCGGGCGGGCACGGCTACCAGGTGCACATCGGGCCGATGTACTCCGACGCCCGCGGCTCGGTCCGCGTCACCTCCGCCGACCCGCGCCGCAAGCCCGCGCTCCGCTTCAACTACCTGTCCACCGAGCAGGACCGCCGGGAGTGGGTGGAGGCGATCAGGCACGCCAGGCGGATCCTGTCGCAGCCGGCGTGGGCCGGCCTGGACGGGGGTGAGCTCTCACCCGGCCCGTCGGTCCAGACGGACGAGGAGATCCTGGCCTGGGTCGCCAGGGACGGCGAGACCGCACTCCACCCGTCGTGCACCTGCAAGATGGGCACCGGCGAGATGGCCGTGGTGGATCCGGACACGATGCGGGTGCACGGCCTCGACGGGCTGCGCGTGGTGGACGCGTCGGCGATGCCGTACGTGACGAACGGCAACATCTACGCGCCGGTCATGATGCTCGCCGAGAAGTCCGCCGACCTCATCCTCGGCAACACCCCGCTGCCTCCTGAGCCGGTGGAGTTCTACCGGCACCGGTGACCCGCTCAGCGGTCCAGGCGCTGGTAGAGCCGTACCGAGAGCACGAAGAACACGACCGTGAGCACCGCCGGCCACACCACCGCCATCAGGACCGCGTGCTGGGCCACCCACGAGTCACCGCCCCACCCCGGGTTCCCGAACAGCTCCCTGGCCGCCGCCACCGTGGACGACAGCGGGTTCCACTCCGACAGCGCCCCCAGCCAGCCCGGCATGGTGGAGGGTGCCACGAAGGCGTTGGACAGGAAGCCGATCGGGAACTCCAGCGTCTGGATCGCCACCACGCCGCCCGGGTCCCTGGTCAGCAGGCCCAGGTAGATCCCGGCCCACAGCAGGGAGAAGCGCAGGAGCAGCAGCAGGCCCACCGCGCCCAGCGCGCCGGAGAGCGTGGCCGGGCGCCAGCCGACCGCCAGGCCGCAGGCCAGCAGGCCGGCCAGGACGAGGACCGAGTTGAGCAGGTCGGCGATCGCGCGGCCGATGAGGACGGCCGACGGGGCCATGGGCATGGAGCGGAAGCGGTCGGTGACGCCCTTGGAGGCGTCGGTGGTGACGGCGACCATGGTGGCGCTCAGGCCGAACAGCATCGTCATGCCGTACATGCCGGGCATGAGGAAGGCGAAGTAGTCCGCGCCTTCGGGCACCCGTACCGCGCCGCCGAACAGGTAGCCGAAAGCGAGGGTGATGATGATGGGGAAGACGATCCCGAACACCACCGTCATGGGCTGGTTCGCCCAGTGGATCAGGTCGCGGCGGGCGACCGTCCAGCCGTCCGCCAGCGCCCAGCGCAGCCGCGTGAGCGGGCCTTCCGTCAAGGTCACCGCAGTCATCGGGAGCCACCTCCGGCATCGGTCAGGTTGAGGAAGACTTCGTCGAGGGTCGGGCGGCGCACCGCCACGTCCTCGGCCTCGATCCCGGCCGCCGCCAGGGCGGCCAGGACCTCCGTGAGCGCCTGCACGCGCTCGCTCACCGGCGCGCTCACGTGCCGGGTGTCGCGATCGACCTCGGCGGGCCCCGACGCAACCCGGCCGATGATCTCGGCGGCCGTCGTCAGCAGCTCCGGGTCGTGGACGACCACGTCGAGCCGGTCGCCGCCGAGCTTGGCCTTGAGCTCGTCCGGGGTGCCCTCGGCCACCACCCGGCCGGCGTCGATCACCGAGATGCGGTCCGCGAGCTGGTCGGCCTCCTCCAGGTACTGGGTGGTCAGCAGCACCGTGGTGCCGCCGGAGACCAGCTCGCGCACCGCGCGCCAGATCTCCGCCCGGCTGCGCGGGTCGAGGCCCGTCGTCGGCTCGTCGAGGAAGAGCACGGGCGGCGCCAGGATCAGGCCGGCCGCCAGGTCGAGCCGGCGGCGCATGCCTCCCGAGTACTCCTTGGCCGGCCCCTTGTGCTCCAGGCCGAACTGCTCCAGCAGCTCGGCCGCCCGCGCGCGGGCCTCGGCCGCGCTCAGGTGGTAGAGGCGGCCGAACAGCTCCAGGTTCTGCCGCCCTGTCAGCAGCTCGTCCACCGCCGCGTGCTGGCCGACCAGGCCGATGGTGCGGCGCACCTGGCGGGGCTGGGTGGTCACGTCGAACCCGGCCACCTCCGCGCGCCCGCCCGACGGCCGCAGCAGCGTGGTCAGGATGCGCACGGTCGTCGTCTTGCCCGCCCCGTTGGGGCCGAGCAGGCCGTGGACCGTGCCGCGGCGCACGTCCAGATCGATGCCGTCCAGCGCCGCCTGCTCGCCGTACGTCTTGCGCAGTCCCTGCGCGAGTACCGCTGTCATGGTGTCACCCTCTCGAATCGTACGCCGTACCGTACAGAATACGAGACACGATGGCAACCGTACGGTGTACCGTACAAGGGTGACAGTTGAGTACTCGGGGAAGGGCGACCCCGCCCGCAGCCTCGCGCTGCTCTGGCGCACCAGCGAGCGCGCCAGCCGCAAGGGCAAGCCGGAGCTGAGCGTGGACCGCATCGTGCGCGCCGCCATCGAGGTGGCCGACGCCGAAGGGTTGCAGGCGCTGTCCATGCGCCGCGTGGCCGAGCGGCTCGGGGTCGGGACGATGTCGCTCTACACGTACGTGCCGGGCAAGCCGGAGCTGTTCGACGTGATGCTCGACGCGGTCTACGGCGAGACCGCCAGGCCGGACGACGTGCCGGGCGGCTGGCGGGGCAGGCTGGAGCAGATCGCCAGGGAGAACTGGGCGCTCTACCTGCGCCATCCGTGGCTGCTGCAGGTGGCGGCCAACCGGCCGGTGCTCGGGCCCAACGTCACGGCCAAGTACGACTACGAGCTGCGTGCGGTCGACGGCATCGGCCTGTCGGACCTGGAGATGGACTCGGTGATCACGCTGATCACCGGTTTCGTGCACGGCACCGCCAGGGGCGCGGTGGAGGCCGCGCAGGCGGAGCGCATGACGGGGCTCAGCGACGAGCAGTGGTGGGCCGCGCACGCGCCCTTCCTCAGCCGGATCGCCGACGCCGCCCGCTACCCCACGGCCTCCCGCGTCGGGCAGGCGGCGGGCGAGGCGCTCAACGCCGCCTACAGCCCGGAGCACGCCTTCGAGTTCGGGCTGCAGCGCGTGCTCGACGGCATCGAGGCCCTGGTCGGCAGGCGCCGCAAGGACTCCTCGGCCTGACGCTGCCCGCGCGCGGGCGAGCAGCCCCCGACCCGGCGACGCTCGGCCGCATCGCCGCATCGCCGCGGAGCTGGAGGCCCGCTTCGCCTACGAGGAGGAGCAGCGGTGCTCGACTCCCTGAAGGAGGCGCCCTGGGCGGCGAGCTAGTGGACGGCGGTGGCGCGCAGGCGTACGACGTGCTCGACCAGCGAGATCAGCGTCGACTTGACCGACTCGCGGTTACGGGCGTCCGTACGCACGATCGGCACGTGCGGCGACAGCGCGAGCGCCTCCCTGACCTCGTCGTCGGAGTGCGGGAACTGCCCGTCCCAGCCGTTCACCCCGATGACGAACGGCAGCTTGGCCTCTTCGAAGTAGTCGATCGCCGGGAAGCTGTCGGCCAGGCGGCGGGTGTCGAGCAGCACCACCGCGCCGATCGCCCCCCGCACCAGGTCGTCCCACATGAACCAGAACCGGTGCTGACCGGGCGTGCCGAACAGGTACAGGATCAGGTCACGGTCGAGCGACAGCCTGCCGAAGTCCATCGCCACGGTCGTGGTCTGCTTGTGCGGAGTCAGACCGAGGTCGTCGATGCCCGCGGACGCGTCGGTCATGACCGCTTCCGTGGTGAGCGGGAGGATCTCGGACACCGCCCCCACGAACGTCGTCTTCCCGACGCCGAAGCCACCGGCGACGACGATCTTCGTCGACGTGAGCCCGGCGCTAGAGCCTGCGTAGTCCACTGAGCACCCTTTCGAGCATGTTGAGGTCTGGCTGTCCCTGGCTGAGGCGTGGCTGGTGCAGACGGACGAGCCCTTCGTCGGACATGTCCGCCACGAGCACCCTGGCCACGCCCAGCGGGACGCGGAGCAGGGCCGAGATCTCGGCGACCGACCGGAACGACCTGCAAAGCTGCATGATGGCCTCCTGCTCGGGGGTGAGCATGGCCATCTCGTCGTCCGGGATCGACATCGACGAGATCAACGTCTCCATCGCGAGGTGATAGCGCGGCTCCGATCTGCCGCCCGTCACCGCGTAAGGACGGAACAGGGGCTCTTCGTCCCCGGTTCCGTCAGCGCCGTACACGGCCCTCTCCCATCAGTTCCATCACATCACCGGGTCCTGGCGGCCTGCAGCTCCGCGCGCAGGGCCGGCGTGAGCGCCTGTCCAGCCCTGTCTACCAGCAACGTCATCTGATACGCCACCAGGCCCATGTCACAATCCGGACCCGCCAGAACCGTCAGCACGGAGCCGTCGCTGATCGCCATGACCAGCAGCAGGCCGCGCTGCATCTCCACGACGGTCTGCGTCACCGCACCGCCCTCGAACACCCTGGACGCACCCACGGTCAGGCTCAGCAGACCCGCGGAGACCGCGGCGAGCTGGTCGGCCCGGTCCGGAGGGAAACCCTCCGACGCGGCCAGGCAGAGCCCGTCCGCCGAGACCACGACGGCATGCGCGACTCCGGGCGTGTTACGTACGAAGTCGGTGATCAGCCAGTCGAACCTGTGCGCCTCGTGGCTAAGGGTTGTCACGCATCCTCCCCGGCGGGACGCTTACTCACTTCGTTCCTCCTGTCCACGTACTTCCTGACGACCCCGTCGGACACCCTGCTGGTAGCTGGCCATCCTGCTGCGCATCCGGTCCGCTGAGACCGGGGGCATCGGCGCCTGCCGCTGCGGCTGCTGTTGCGGCTGCGCGGGCTGGCTCGCCGTGCCCGGCACCAGGTTGGCCTTCGGGGTCCGCTTGGGGAGCCCGGCGGCGGTGATGCCGCCGAGGCTGGGCTCGCTGGCTTTGGCCGCCGCCTGCCATCCGGCATCCGCGGCCGTTCGCCAGGCTTCCTCCCCAGAGGGTACGGCTTGCGCGGGGCCGGACTCACCACCAGGTTCCCCCGCGCCCGCCCGCTGCTGCCCGGCCTCGCCCTGTGGCCTGCGGAACCATGCCGACTCCACCGAGGCGAAGATCGGCAGGAACTCCTCCTGCTCCTGCTCCAGGGGCGACACGTCCACCGACGGCGCCGGATCCGGCTGCCGTACGTCGTTCGTTGGGTACGCCGGGGGCGGCGTCTGGAACGCACCATTACCAGAGGGGTAGGAAGGCGCGCTCGGGAACGAAGGGTAGGAACCGGGGTCCTGCGCGGCGGGCTGCCTGCGGTAGGAGCCGCCGTCGGTGTCCGCGGTGAAGCCGTTGACGCCCGCTCTGCCGGGGTCGGAGTTGAACTGCCCCGGCCGGGGCATGCCGGGCGTGCTGTCGTACGAGCGCGGTTCGCGCCTGGCGGGGCCGCTGTCGAACGCGCCACTGTTGAAGGCGCCGCTGTTGAAGGCCTCGCTGGAGAAGGCGCCCGTGCCCTGGCCTGGCGTGCTGCCGCCGAACGTGCCCGCGCCCTGGCCGGGCGCGTCACTGCCGAACGTGCCGGAGCCCTGTGCGGGCGCGCCGCTGCCGAACGTGCCGGAGCCCTGTGCCGGCGCGCCGCTGCCGAACGTGCCGGAGCCCTGTGCCGGCGCGCCGCTGCCGAAGGTGCCGGGCCCGTCCGAAGGCGGTCCGGCGTGCCGCGGCCTGCCGTTCTCCGGCGGTCCCTGCCTGGCAGGTCCCGCGTCGAAGGAGTCGAAGCTGGCGAACGACCGGAACGACCCGTTCGGCGCGGACGGCCCGAGAGGCGCCGCGGGCTGGCTGGGCACGGTGCCGCCGCCGAACGCCGGCCGCTGCGGCAGCGGCTGCTGCGTCCCGTCGGCGATCAGCGCGGGCGGCAGCAGCACCATGGCGATCAGGCCGGCGCCCTCGCCCTTGCGCAGCTGCACCCGGATACCGTGGCGCAGCGCCAGGCGGCCGACCACGAACAGGCCCATGCGCCGGGAGACCGACACGTCGACCACGGGCGGCTCGGCCAGGCGGCGGTTGGCCTCGGCCAGCTCGTCCTCGGTCATGCTGATGCCGGTGTCGCTGACCGACAGCAGCGCGCCGCCGCCCTCGATGAGCGCGCTGGTGACCGTGACCTGGGAGTTGCTCGGGGAGAACTGGATGGCGTTCTCGACCAGCTCGGCGACCAGGTGGACCAGGTCGTTGGCGCAGCTGCCGAGCACGGACGTGGCGCGGTGCACCTTCACCTGGACGCGCTCGTAACCCTCGACCTCCGACAGCGCGGCGCGCACGACGTCGACCAGCTTGGCCGGCTGGCTGCGCCGGCGGGTGGCCTCGTGGCCGGCCAGGACCAGGAGGTTCTCGGAGTTGCGGCGCATGCGGGTGGCCAGGTGGTCCAGCTTGAACAGGTCGGCCAGCCTGCGGCCGTCCTCCTCGCCCTTCTCCAGGCCGTCGATCAGCGAGATCTGCCGCTCGACCAGCGTCTGCGTGCGGCGCGAGAGGTTGACGAACATCGAGCTGATGTTGCTGCGCAGCTCGGCCTCCTCGCCCGCCAGGCGTACGGCCTGCCGGTGCACCTGATCGAAGGCCCGGGCCACGTCGCCGATCTCGTCGTTGCCCTCGACCTCGATGGGCGCCACGTCGCGCACGCTCGTGTCGCCGCTGACGCGCAGCTGGCGCACCACGTCGGGCAGCCGGAAGCCGGCGACCTCCAGCGCCTCCGTACGCAGCCGGCGCAGCGGGCCGACCATGGAGCGGGCGATGGCGACGGTGAGGAGCAGGACGACGATCAGCAGCGCCACGATCAGGGACCCCGCGATGATCGCGTTGCGGGTCTCGGCGGAGCGCAGCTCCTGGCTGCGCAGGCTCACCCGTCCCGCCAGGTCCTTCTCGATGCCCTGCAGCACCTCGATGGAGGCGGTGTTGTTGGTGAACCAGTCCTCGCGTTCCGCCCTGGCGGAGATGAGGTTGTCGGTGATGCGGGCGCCGGGCGCCCGGCCGCTGACCAGCGCGACCGCGCGGGCCTTGGTGAGCTGGACGCTGACGTACTCCTGCTTGGAGGTCAGCCCCTTGGACAGCTTCAGGCCCACGTCGACGCCGGCCTCGGCGCCGACGGAGGCGATGTCGGCCTGCTGGCGGGCGTTGGAGGCGATGAACTGCTCGACGTCCTTGGCGTCCGCGCTGTTGGGGTTGTAGGAGTTCTGGATGAGCTGGACGCGCTGGCGCGACATCTCCTCCTTGGCCGACGCCAGCGCGCTCAGGGCGCGGAACTGGCCGACGATCTGGGAGTCGTCCGTCAGCAGGGCAAGCTCGTCGTGCAGGTTGAGCAGGGTGTCGGTGAGGAAGTTGTACCGGATGGTCTCGGTCTGACCCTCGGTCCTGATCTTCGACAGGCGGCTCAGGTCGTACCTCGCCTGGGAGGCGGCTCTGACCACGCGCGGGCCGTAGGAGTCGTCCATGGCGTCGAGGTCGGCGCGTACGGCCTTGACCAGCGTGTCGACGGCGGCCTTGCGCTGCGTGTAGTCGGCGGCGAGCTGCTTGCGCATCGCGCGGTTGGCGCCGATCCAGCCTCCGGTGTCACGCTCCAGGCCGAGTGCCTGCACGAGGTCCCGGATGCGGCCTGCCTGCTCCGCCGCCGTGGCGGTGCGGTCGTAGACGTCGATGCTCTGGACCGACTCCACCACTCGTGTTCCCCCGAGCACGACGGCGGCGATGGTGGGCACCAGGATGAGCGCCGTGAGACGCCACCTCACGCGCCAGTTTCTCAGGCCTAGCCGCGACAGCGACCGCTTGCCGCGGTCCTGCCGCACGGCTGGGCCACCGCCCGAATTCCCCGTAGTCACCGCTCCCGCTACCCCTCATTCGTCCCGTCCGCAACGGGTCATAAGCCGTCCACAAAGTATCCGCAGCAACTGACTTAACAGTCATATCGGACACAATCGTTACAAACGTGACCGGTAGTTGTGTGCTGTTGGTTATCGCAGTGCGGCAAGGACTTGATCGCGGACTTGAGCCCTCTGCGCTTCGTCGCTGAGGGGGCGACCAGCGCGGTCCACAACATAGAAGACGTCCACCGCCTCCGCGCCGAGAGTCTCTACGCGAGCGGCTCTCACGTCAAGACCGCACTCGCCGAACGCCCGTCCGATCCGCCACAGGAGCCCTGGCCTGTCATGGGCCCTGACTTCCACCACAGTGGCGGTCGCGGAGGCGTCGTCGACCAGTGTCACCCGAGGTGGCGCCACGGGTACGCGAGGCGGCCGCACCGACCGGCTACGGCGGGCCAGCCGTTGTTCGATGTCAAGACGTCCAGCAAGGACCAGGCGCAGGTCGGACTCCAGCGTCGCGGGGTCGGGCGGAGACCCGTACTCGGGGATGACCGAGAACTCGATCACCGCCGTCGAGCCGGCGGAGGCGGACGAGGCGGAGCGCACGACGAGCCGGTGCGCCGACAGCACGCCGGCCGCGCTCCACAGCAGGCCCACCCGGTCGGGCGCGACGACCGTGACCGCTCCCCCGTTCACGCGCACGGCGCCGCCGCCGTGGCGGGCCAGCGCGGCCTGCTCGGACGAGAGCGTGGGCGGCTTGGGCGGCGGCGAGCCCGCCAGCACTGACCTGACCCGGCGCACCAGGTCGGCGACCAGGCCGGCCTTCCAGCTGTTCCAGGCCGCGGGGCCGGTCGCGTTGCCGTCGGCGACCGCCAGCGCGGCCAGCAGGTCGAGCACCTCCCGCGAGCCGACGGTCGCGGCGACCTTCTCGATCGTCACGGGGTCGTCGAGGTCCCTGCGCGTGGCGGTCTCGGGCAGCAGCAGGTGGTGGCGTACGACGGTGGCCAGCGTCTCGACGTCGTGCGGCGGCAGGCCGATCCGGGTGGCGATGTCGCGCACGACGACCTCGCCGGTCGCCGAATGGTCGCCCGGCCAGCCCTTGCCCACGTCGTGCAGCAGAGCTCCGATGAGCAGGAGGTCGGGACGGGAGACCTCGCGGGTGTGGCTGGCGGCGTTCGCGGCGGCCTCGATCAGGTGACGGTCGACCGTGAAGCGGTGGATCGGGTTGCGCTGCGGGCGGTGGCGCACGCGCTCCCAGTCAGGGAGCAGCTTGACAAGGATGCCCGCCTGGTCGAGCTCCTCCCACACGGGCACGGCGGCACGCCCGGCGCCGAGGATCGACACCAGCGCGTCACGCGCCTCCTCCGGCCACGGCACCGGCATCGGCGGCGACTGAGCTGCCAGGACGGACACCGTGGCAGGCGCGAGCGGCAGCCCGGAGTCGGCCGCCGCGGCGGCGGCACGCAGCACCAGGACCGGGTCCTTGCGCGGGTCGACCCCGCGGGCGAGCACCACCTCGCCGCCGTGCTCGACCACGCCGTCGGCCAGCGGGCGGCGGCCCCGCGGGGCGGGCCCTGACACCAGCCTGTCAACGGTGCGCCAGGTGGCGTCGAAGGCGTGGGAGATGGTCCGGCCGGCCTCGGCCAGCCTGCGCATCAGGGCCTCGGCGTCCAGCAGGCCGAGCAGCCCGGCCACCGCGTCCTGCTCCTGCAGCACCAGCCGGTCGGTGCCGCGGGCGGTGACGACGTGCAGCGCGTGCCGCACGTCCAGGATGAACTCGTACGCCTCCCGCGCCCGCGGCCCCGGCGCCGAGGCGACCCAGGCGGCGGCCACGGCCTGCATCGCCTGCACGTCGCGGAGCCCGCCGCGGCCGTCCCTGAGGTCGGGCTCCAGGAGGAAGGCCAGCTCGCCGCTGGTCTGGGCCCGCTTGTCGGCCGCCTCGCGCAGCTCGCCGAGCCTGCGCCGGGAGTCGGCGCGCCATTCGGCCAGCACCGCCTCCCTGGCCTTCCTGGTCAGGTCGGGGTCGCCGGCCACGTGCCTGGCCTGGATGAGGCCCAGCACGGCCTTGAGATCCTGCCGGGCGACGGAGACCGCCTCTTCCACCGTGCGTACGGAGTGGTCGAGGCTGACCGCCGAGTCCCAGATCGGGTACCAGATCCGGTCGGCGATCCTGGCCACGTCGGCCCGGCCGTTGTGAAGCAGCACCAGGTCGAGGTCGCTGCCGGGCGCCAGCTCCCCCCTTCCCAGGCTCCCGACGGCGACCAGTGAGACGTGGTCGCCGTCGCTCGCCGTGCGGAAGAGATCCTTGAGCCAGCGATCGGTGTCCGTGGTCCGCTCCTTGCGGGCCGCGGCGTACGAACGGGCCTCTCCCCTCACTGTCGTGCCCCCTTGCCGAGCTCCGCCAGGACGCCGTTGTCCTGGCTTCGCCACGGATCCATGGAAACCCTGAAGACCTTCACCCGGACGCCTTTGGCCAGGTTCCTCACAGGGCTTCCGGACCCCGTTCGCCGGTGCGCACCCGGATGACGGTGTCGACCGGCACCGACCAGACCTTGCCGTCACCGATCTTGCCGGTGTGCGCGGCCTTGACGATGACGTCGATCACGTCCTCGGCGTCATCCTCTTCGGCGAGGACCTCCAGCCGGACCTTCGGCACCAGGTCCACCTGGTACTCGGCGCCGCGGTAGACCTCGGTGTGGCCGCGCTGGCGGCCGTAGCCGCTCGCCTCGCTGACCGTCATGCCCTTGACGCCGAACTGTTCGAGTGCGGCCTTCACGTCATCGAGCTTGAAGGGCTTGATGATCGCCGTGATGAGCCTCATGCGTCCACCTTCTTTGCAGCCGGGGCGACGGGACCGTTGGGGGAGCTCACGCCCGAGGCGTAAACGGTGCCGAGGTCGTAGCCGGTCTCGGCGTGGGTGGAGACGTCGACGCCGGTGACCTCGGCCTCCTGGGCGATGCGGAAGCCCATGGTCTTGTCGATGATCTTACCGATGACCCAGGACATCACGAAGGAGTAGCCGCCGACGGCGACCGGGCCGAGCACCTGGAGGCCGAGCTGGCTGATCTGCCCGCCCTCGATCAGGATGCCCTTGTTCTGGCCGGGCAGGAACGGGTAGGCCGCGACGAAGCCCAGCGCGACCGCGCCGATGACGCCGCCGACCAGGTGCACGCCGACCACGTCGAGGGAGTCGTCGAAGCCCAGCTTGTACTTCAGGCCCACGGCGTAGGCGCAGCCCACACCGGCGAGCAGGCCGATGACCACGGCCGCCCACGGGTCCACGAAACCGCAGGCCGGGGTGATGGCGACCAGACCGGCCACCGCGCCGGAGGCGACGCCGAGCGTGGTCGCGTGACCGTCGCGCAGCTTCTCCACCACGAGCCAGGCACCGGCGGCGACGGCCGTGGCGACCTGGGTGTTCATGAAGGCCAGACCGGCGGTCTGGTCGGGGGCCAGCTCGGAGCCGGCGTTGAAGCCGAACCAGCCGAACCACAGCAGACCGGTGCCGAGCAGCACCAGGGTCAGGTTGTGCGGTCGCATGGGCTCCTTGCGCCAGCCCGTGCGCTTGCCCAGGACGAGCGCGAGCGCGAGGGCCGCGGCGCCGGCGTTGATGTGGACGACCGTACCGCCGGCGAAGTCCTCGATGCCGAGCTGCGTCAGCCAGCCGCCGCCCCAGACCCAGTGGGCGACGGGGAAGTACACCACCGTGGCCCACACGAGGGAGAACAGCACCCACGCGCCGAACTTGGCCCGGTCGGCGATGGCGCCGCTGATCAGCGCGACGGTGATGATCGCGAACGTGAGCTGGAAGGCGGAGAACACCATCAGCGGGAAGTTGTCGGCGGCGGCGGCCTCGGCCGTCACGTTCCCGCCCTCGACGATCAGGCCCTCATAGACGGCGTTGAAGACCCCGCTCAGACCGACGAAGTCGAGTCCTCCGATGATCTGGTTGATACCGCCGCCTTCGCCGGCCGTATCGAACGCGAGGGAGTAGCCGTACAGCACCCAGGCGACCGTCACGACGATGATGGCGACGAACGACATCATCATCATGTTGAGAACGCTCTTGGCCCGGGTCATACCCCCGTAGAAGAACGCGAGGCCCGGAGTCATCAGCAGCACCAGGGCGGTGCATACCAGCATCCAGGCGGTAGTGCCGCTGTCGATCATCGAAGCGACCCTCCTTCTTACATGTGACGTGTGGCCACAGCGTGTTCGCCTGGGGTTTCGTGGCTCGACCAGGCGTGTTTCACATTCGTGAATCTCGCCGCACTGGTGTTTCACGTTCGTTTCGGGCTTCTCACACAACCGTTTTTGGCTGTGCCAAACCGGACATGCGATACTTAGGCTTGCCTTACCTAAGCGATCAAGGAATGCTCATGCGCCTCCGCCTGGCCATCGTCGCCATGCTCCCCGTGTTAGCGCTTACCGCGTGCGGGACCTCGACCACCACTCAGGAAGCCGGTCCCACCAGGACCGTGAAGCACGCCATGGGCGAGACCAAGGTGCCCATGACCCCGCAGCGCGTCGTCGTGCTCGACACGGACAAGCTCGACACCATGGTCTCCCTCGGGCTCTCCCCCGTCGGCGCGGCCCAGGCCCAGGAGAACCAGACCTGGCCCGAATACCTCGGCTCCGCCCTGGCGAACACCAAGCCGGTCGGCACGCTCCAGCAGCTCAACATCGAGGCCATCATGGCGCTCAAGCCCGACCTCATCCTCGGCTCCAAGTTCCGGCAGGCGGCGTTCTACGACAAGCTCGCCAAGATCGCCCCGACCGTGTTCACCGAGAAGGTCGGCATCACCTGGAAGGAGAACTTCCTGCTCGACGCCGAGGCGCTGGGCAAGAAGGACCAGGCGCAGCAGCTCCTGTCCGGGTACGAGACGCGAGCCAAGGAGGTGGGCGCCAAGTTCTCCAAGCTCCAGGTCGGCATCGTGCGTTTCATGCCGACCGAAATCCGCCTGTACGGCCCGGAGTCGTTCAGCGGCATCGTGCTGGGCGACGCGGGCATCCCCCGGCCGGAGGCGCAGCAGCTCGCCGACCAGGAGGACAAGCGCTTCGGCAAGATCAGCCAGGAGAACATCGCGAAGGGCGACGCCGACGCGATCTTCTACACCGCGTACGGCGAGGCGGCGGCCAAGTCGCAGGCCGAGGTCACCGCCGGGCCGCTGTGGAAGAACCTCAAGGCGGTCAAGGCCGGCCATGCCTTCAACGTGGACGACGAGATCTGGATGACGGGAATCGGCGTCACCGCCGCCGGCAAGATCCTCGACGACCTGGACAAGCACCTGACGCCGCTCGCCTGAGCCGCGCCGGGCCGGGCCGCCCATCCTGACGACGGCGCCGCTCAACTGACTCCTGACGGCGGCGCCGCTCAGCCGACCCGTACGGGGTCGCCCTTCCTGACGACACCGGGCCGCAGGACCCGCGCGTACACCCCCGCGCAGGCCTGCGGCGCCAGGTCGAACACCGGCACCCGGTTGTGCCTGGCCACCGTCCGCAACGCGTCGGTGTCGCGCTCCAGCGCCCCGTGCGCCAGCGTCGGCACCGCGCAGCGCGGGCTGGCCACGATGACGTGCAGCACCACGTCCTCGCCGACGTGCAGCTCCCGTCCCACCCAGTCGTTCTCCACGAACCCCTCCGGCTCCGTCGCGATCACCAGGTTCGGCCGGTAGCGGAGGGCCTCGACGTGCCCGCGCGGGCCGAGCGCGCCGATCCGCTCGACGGTGGAGGTGGTGATCAGGTGGATCGGGGCGAAGTCGAAGAACGTGCCCTCGGGGGAGCCCGTCCCGAGCGTGGTGATGGTGTGCGGCACCTCGGCCTCGATGCCCTCGGCCAGCACCTGCTCCGGCACCGACCGCTCCAGCTCGGCGCCCTGCGGCGGCACGTCGATCAGCCGGACCTCGCGGCCGAGCAGCTCCGACAGCTCCGCGTCGCCGGGCGCCCGCGCGCCCTCGATGGTCAGCAGCCCGCGCCAGAGCCGGGGGTTCTTGGCACTGGCGATCTTCCCGGTCGCGACGTCGAGCACGGCCCGCGCCCGGTCCCCGGCGAGCCCGCGCTCGGTCACCCGGCTCTCGGCGACCTCTTCCCCCAGCATGGATTTGACCGGATAACGGCGCAGTGTCTCGACCCGCATGCCGCCGATCTTATGCCTGCCTATCCCGGGCCCAGAACCTCCGCAGGTGAGGCACCAGCTCGCCGGCCCGCTCCTCCGGGAAGAACAGCCGCCCGCCCTCGATCTCCACGATCTCCTTGACGCCCGGGATCGTGTCGCGCAGCCACCGCGCCCAGCTCACGTCGAAGAACGTGTCGCCCGTGCCCCACACCAGCAGCGTCGGCACGGTCAGCACGGTGAGCTGCGGCTCGATGGCGATCAGGTCCTTGGCGTCGATGGCGGTCAGCAGCCGCTCGAACGCCCGCCCACCGCCCGGCTTGCTCAGGATCGGCCTGATGTACGCCTCCACCACCGCCTTCGGGTCGTCGATGCGCTCGTAGCCGTCACCGAAGGCGGTCCTGGCCAGCAGCTCCGGCTGGTCGAGCAGGAGCGCGGTGAGCCCGGCCAGCTCGCCCCTGGCCGCCAGCTCGACCGTGGGCCTGAACGCCTCGGGCGGGGTGTTGGTGTGCACGTCGCAGTTGGTGAGGGTGAGCGTGCGCAGGCGCTCGCGGTGCCGTACGGCGAAGACCTGGCACACCGCGCCGCCGGTGTCGTTGCCGACGAGGTCGATGTCGGTGAGGCCGAGGTGCTCGCAGAGCTCCTCGACGGCCTCGGCCAGCGCGGGGATCGACAGGTCGTCGCGCGGGTCGCTGCCACCGTGCAGCGGTAAGTCGATGGCCACGCAGCGGCGCTCGTCGCGCAGCTCGCCGATGACGTGGCGCCACAGGTGGGAGCCGGTGCCCACGCCGTGCACGAACAGGGCGACCGGGCCCTCGCCCTGGTCCACGTAGCTGATGCCGTCCATGCGGTGATCCCCCTTTTACAAACCGACTGTCGGTCTACGAAATTACCGACCGATAGTCGGTTTGTCTAGAGTGGCACCATGAACCTCAAGGCGGAACGCGGCGCGGCCACCCGCGAAAGGGTCCTGACCATCGCCACGCGGCTGTTCGCCGAGCGCGGCTACGACGACACCTCCATCGAGACGGTGCTGCAGGAGTCGGGGCTGAGCAGAGGGGCGCTCTACCACCACTACGCGGGCAAGGAAGCCCTGTTCGAAGCCGTGCTGGAGGCCACGGAGGCAGGCGTGGGCGCCAAGATCGTGCAGGCGGTCCGCGGCGCCGGAAGCCCGGAGGCGGCGCTGCGCATCGGCATCCGCACCTGGATCCGGCTCGCCGGCGACCCCGTCATCAAGCGCATCGTCCTCATCGACGCGCCGGCGGTGCTGGGCTGGGAGCGATGGCGCGCCCTGGAGGAGCGCTACTCGTTCGGCATGCTGAAGTCGGCCCTCGACGCCACGGGCACGGTGCCGGCCGCGTACCTGGACCTGCACGCGCACATGCTGCTGGCCGCGATCAACGAGAGCGCGCTGCTGGTGGCGCGGGGCGGCGACCACGCCACGGTGGAGGCCGCCGTCGAGGAGTTCCTGCGCCGCCTCCTGCGCACGGACTGACCCGCGAAACGAAACAACGGGCCGCCGCCGACGCGCCACCTCCCCAGGTGCGTCGGCGACAGCCCGTCGGACAGATCGTCAGGCGGCCGCGGTCGCCATCTTGCGCAGCCGCGCCAGCGCGTCACGCTCGATGCGGCGGGCCCGGTCGCGGCCGATGCCGTACCGCTCCCCCACCTCGGTCAGCGTGTGCTCGCGCCCGTCCACCAGCCCGTAGCGCCACCGCAGCATCTCGCTGGTGGGGCCCTCCAGCCCGGTGAGCCACTGGTCGAGCCGCTCCCGCTCCAGGATGTCGATCGCCTGCTGCTCGGGATCGGCCCACGTCTCGTCGGCGATCATGTCGCCGAGCTCGGTCTCGTCCTCGTCGCCCACCCCGAGCTGGAGCGAGACCGGGTCGGAGGCCCAGCGCCGCAGCTCGCGAACCCGCTCGATCGGCAGATCGAGCATGCCGGCGAGATCGTCATCGGTCGGCTCGGCGTCGAACTCCGCCAGCATGTCGCGCCGCACCCGCATCAGCCGGGTCATCTGCTCCCCGGCGTGCGTGGGCAGCCGCACCGGCCGGGCCTGCTCGTGAATGGCCCGCCCCACCGACTGCCTGATCCACCACGTGGCGTAGGTGGAGAACTTGTACCCCCGGCGGTAGTCGAACTTCTCCACCGCGCGGACCAGACCCAGGTTCCCCTCCTGGACCAGGTCGATCAGCGGCATCCCCCGCCCCGAATATTTCCTGGCCACCGCCACCACGAGGCGCAGGTTGGCCTGAATGAACTCCTCCTTGGCCCGCTGGCCCGAAATGGCCAGGCGCTCCAGCTCCTCGTCGGCCGCGTCCCCGATCCGCGGCTCCGAGCCCCCGCTGTCGAGCAGCTGCTCGGCGAAGAGGCCCGCCTCGATGCGCTTGGCGAGCTCCACCTCTTCCTCCGCCGTGAGCAGCGGGACCCGGCCGATCTCGGCCAGATATGTCCCCAGCAGATCGCGATCAGCGACGTGCTGCTCCTGCGTGCGACTCCCCGTAGGCCTTGCCATCCCCAGGCACCTCGTTCCGCAGCTGCGTTCTATACCCGGCCAACGTCCGGCCAGAGGCAAAGATTCCCTCAACAACTACGCCTGCGGGATGGTTCTGGATGTCCTCCTAAAGGAGGAGACCGCCGTGAAACACCTGGTGAACGAGGGGAACGCCGGGCCGGTAGGCCAGATGCACGTAGGAGGGGGCGTCGAGGATGACGAGGTCCGCGCGAGCTCCGCGCCTCAGCCAGCCTACGTCCGTACGGCGCAGCGCGCGCGCCCCTCCGTACGTCGCCGCCCTGATCGCCTCCAGCGGCGTCATCCGCATCTCGCGCACGGCCAGCGCCACGCAGAACGCCATCGACGACGTGAACGACGAGCCGGGGTTGCAGTCGGTGGCCAGCGCCACGGTCACCCCGGCGTCGATCAGCCGCCGCGCGTCCGGGTACGGCGACCGGGTGGAGAACTCGGCGCCCGGCAGCAGCGTCGCCACCGTCCCCGACGAGGCGAGCGCGTCCACGTCGGCCGCCGTCAGGTGGGTGCAGTGGTCGGCGGAGGCGGCGCCCAGCTCGCAGGCGATGCGCACCCCGGGCCCCTCGGTGAGCTGGTTGGCGTGCACGCGCACCCCCAGCCCGGCCTTCAGCCCGGCCGACAGGATCTCCCGCGTCTGGTCCCCGTCGAACGCTCCCCGCTCGCAGAACACGTCCACCCACTTCGCGTACGGGGCGCACGCCTCCAGCATCTCCCCGGCCACGAGCCGCACGTAGGAGTCGGCGTCCATGTCCGCCGGCACGACGTGCGCCCCGAGGAAGGTGGTCTCGTCGGTGAGCGTGGTGGCGATCTCCAGCGAGCGCCGCTCGTGCTCGACGGACAGGCCGTAGCCGCTCTTGATCTCCACGGTGGTCGTGCCCTGCGCGCGCATCTCGCGTACCAGGGAGTAGGCGTGGGTGGCCAGCTCGGCCTCGCCGGCCTCGCGGGTGGCGGCGACCGTGGTCCTGATGCCGCCCCCGGTGTACGGCTCGCCGGACATGCGGGCCTGGAACTCGGCCGTACGGTCACCGGCGAAGATCAGGTGGGCGTGGCTGTCCACGAAGCCGGGGATCACCGCCCGGCCTCCGGCGTCCACGCGCTCGTCGGCGGCGGGGGCCCCGGCCGCCGGGCCGCACCAGGCGACCGAGCCGTCCTCGATGACGAGCGCGGCGTCGGGGACCTCCTCCCGCTCCGGGTCGCCCGTGTAGAGGAGCCCGATCTGGTCGATCAACGTGGTGGTGGTCATCTCAGCTCCTCGATCGCCTCGGTCAGCAGGGCGGCGACGTCGCCCAGCACGTGCCTGCCCGCCGCGACCACCCGCCGCCCGCCGGACACCACGGAGTGCACGTCGGCCGCCGTCGCCGCGAACACCACGGCCTCCAGCCCGGACGCGCCCGCCGTGCGTACGGAGTCGAGCCGCACCGACACCAGGTCGGCCCAGGCGCCGGGCACGAGCAGCCCGGCGTCGGGGAAGCCGAGCGAGGTGTGACCCGCGCCCGTGGCGGCGGCGAGCAGGTCGGCGGCGGGCCAGTGGCCGCGTTTCCTGCTGGCCAGCCGCTCGTTCAGCTCCATGCCCCTGGCCTCCTCGAACAGGTCGATCACGGCATGGCTGTCGGAGCCCAGCGTGAGGCACGCGCCCCTGTCGGCGGCGGCTCTGGCCGGGCCGATGCCGTCGGCCAGGTCGCGTTCGGTGGTCGGGCACATGCAGATGTACGTGCCCGACTGCCCGAGCAGCTCGATGTCCACGTCGGTCAGGTGGGTGGCGTGCACGGCGGTCGAGCGCGGGCCGAGCGCCCCGCGCTCGTGCAGGACCTGGACGGGCGTGGCCGCGTACCTCTCCACGCAGGCCGTGTTCTCCGCCCGCTGCTCGGAGACGTGCATGTGCAGCGGAGCCGCATGCCGGTGGGAGAACTCCGCGACGACAGGCATCTGGTCGGGCGGCACCGCCCGCACGGAGTGGATGGCCGCGCCGATCTCCACGTCGGGCTGCCCCTCGTAGGCCGCCGCCAGCAGCTCGGCCCGGGCCGCCCAGCGCTCGGAGTCGCCGTCGCTGAAGCGGAGCTGCACGTCGGACAGGGGCACGCCGATGCCGCCCGACAGGTAACAGGTGTCGAGGAGCGCGATGCGCAGGCCGGCGGCGCGGGCCGCGTGGATGAGGGCATGCCCCATCGCGTTGGGATCGTCCTGGTACGGGCGCCCGCCCTGGTCGTGGTGCAGGTAGTGGAACTCCCCCACGCACGTGATGCCCGCCAGCGCCATCTCGGCGTAGACCGCCGTGGCCAAGCGCTGGTAGGAGCGGGGGTCGAGGCGGGCGGCCACCTCGTACATGCGCTCGCGCCAGGTCCAGAAGTCGCCCTGGCCGCGCTGGGTGGCGCCGCGCAGCGCGCGGTGGAAGGCGTGGGAGTGGGCGTTGGCCAGGCCGGGGATCGTCAGCCCCGGCAGCCGCTCGGCCGACCCCGGCGGGCCCTGGCCGATGCGCCTGATCCTGGTGCCGTCGATCTCGACGAGCACGTCGTCGGCGATCCCGTCGGGCAGCCAGGCCCGCTCGCACCAGTAGGTCAGCGACACAGCTCCTCCAGCACGTCCGCGAGTGCCACGACTCCCGCCTCGCAGTCTGCCTGTTCGGCGTGCTCGCCGGGGGAGTGGGACACGCCGGTGGGGTTCCTGACGAACAACATCGCGCTCGGGACGCCTGCCGCGGCGAGGATCCCGGCGTCGTGACCGGCGCCCGTGGGCAGGATCGGCGCGGGCGTGTCGCCCCCGGCGGCCCTGGCGATCCGGTCCCTGAGCCCGGTGTCGAAGGTGACGACCGGGGTCCACGACTCCTCGCGCACCTCCGCGCCCGCGCAGACCTCGGAAAGCTCGGCCACCAGCGCGCGCACGGCGTCCTCGTCGGCGCCGCGCGCGTCCAGCCAGGCGGAGGCCAGGCCGGGGATGGCGTTCGCGTTGCCGGGCGAGACGCGGACCTTGCCGACCGTGGCCACCACCCCGCGGCGCTCGGCCGCCTCGCGCGCGGCCAGCACCATGCGGGCCAGCGGCAACATCGGATCGTCCCTGTCGGCCAGCCTGGTGGTGCCCGCGTGGTCGGCCCGCCCGCGGAAGTCGAACCGCCACCGCCCGTGCGGCCAGATGGCGCCGGCCACGCCCACGGGACGGCCCTCGGTGACGAGCCCGCGGCCCTGCTCCACGTGCAGCTCGACGAACGTGCCGACGGCGGCCAGCGTCTCGTCGTCCCGCCCGAGCCGGTCCGGCCTGCGCCCGGCCCGCTTCAGCACGTCGGCCAGGGTGTCGCCGTCGTCGTCGGTGAGCGCGAGCGCCCGCTCGGGCGGGAGCATCCCGGTGAGCAGCCGCGACCCCGCGCACGGCACGCCGAACCTGGCGCCCTCCTCGTCGCTGAAGCAGGCCACGCCCAGGGGGACGGACGGCGTCACGTCCCGCTCGCGCAGCAGGTCGAGCGCGGCGAAGGCCGACACGACGCCGAGCGGCCCGTCGTACGCGCCGCCCTGCCGTACGGAGTCGAGGTGGCTGCCGGTGACGACGCCCGGGCGCTCCGGCGACGGGGCGCCCCACCAGGCCCACAGGTTGCCGTTGCGGTCCTCCCGCAGGGCGAGGCCGCGCCGCCCGGCCTCGCCCGCGAACCACTCGCGCAGCTCCAGGTCGGCCTCCGACCACGCGTCGCGAACGTAACCGCCGGTCTCCGGATCTCGTCCTATGTGCGAGAGTTGCTCAAGCATGGAGCCAACTCTAGTGAATGAATCCATTCACTTCAGTTGACCGGCCCTCCCCTGGGGCGCAGCGTCAGCTCGGTGAGGTGCGCGTCGGGCCCGGCCGTGACGGCCGCCAGCACGGCCCTGGCCACGGTCTCCGGCTTGAGGTACTTCTCGGGCTCGAACTCCCCGCCTTCGTAGTCGCGCACGCCGCGCTGCATGTCGGTGGCGGTCCGGCCCGGGTAGACGGTGGTGACCCGGAGCGCGGGCTCCTCCAGCCGCAGCGCGTCGGCGAACGCCTTGAGCGCGAACTTGCTGGCCGCGTACGAGGCCCAGTGGGGGTTGGCTCGCTGGCCGGAGCCCGAGTTGACGCACACGACGTGCCCCTCGGCGGCGCGCAGCGCGGGCAGCAGCAGCCGGGTCAGCTCGGCGACCGCGACGACGTTGACCTCCATGGTCCGCAGCCACACGTCGGCGGGCGTGTCGGCGATCCGGCCGAGCACGCTGATCCCGGCGCTGTGCACGAGGACGTCGAGCCGTTCGACGTCCTCGACGTCGGCCGCCGTGACCCGGGTCAGCTCCACCGGCCAGGGCCGGGAGCCGGGCAGCTCGGCGGCCAGGGCGGCCAGCGCCGCCTCGTCGCGGCCGCCGAGCAGGACGTCATGGGTCGGGGCCAGGGCCCTGGCGACGGCCGCGCCGACACCCCTGGAGGCGCCTGTGACCAGCGCCTTCGGTCGATCAGTCATGGGAGGCAGCTTATTGAAGCTCGCCGGGGTGGAAGGTGCCGGTCTCCTCGGTCATCCGCTCGTACTCGTCGAGCCTGGCCTGGGTGCGCAGCGGCGCCGCGTCGGCCATGGCCTCCACCAGGGCCATGGCCAGCGCCAGCGGCGCCGCGTGCGAGTCGAACACGAGCCGGTCGCCCACGGGCGCGTCCAGCACGATCTCGGCGGGGAAGTCGGGCTTGTCGGTGATGGCGGCCACCCGGAGCCCGAGCTTCCCGGCGTACTCCAGGCCGTGCAGCGCCTCCGCCGGGTAACGCGGCAGGACCACGGCCACCACCCACTCGGCCCCGGCCCGGCGGGCGGCGTGCAGCCCGTCGACCAGCTCGGAGCCGCCGTGGGTGAGCAGCCGCACGTCGGGGTGGATGCGGCGGGCGTAGTAGGCGAACGTGGTGGCCAGCCCGCACGAGACGCGCAGCCCGAGCACGGGCAGCGGCTCGGTGGCGGCGAGCTGCTCGCCCAGCTCCTTGAGCGGGAACGCCGCCAGCCGCTCCCTGACCAGGGCGAGATTGCGGATCTCGCAGTCGATCGCGCCGCGCAGCAGGCTCTCCTGCGGCGCCTCGACCCCGCCCCCGAGCACCAGCGGCCGCAGCGCCTGCCGCAGCTCGGGGTAGCCGGCGAAGCCCAGCACCATGGCGAACCTGGTCACGGAGGGCTGGCTGACGCCGGCCCGCTCCGCCAGCTCCACGCTGGACAGGAAGATCGCCTCGTCCAGGTGCTCGCTGAGATAGTGCGCGATCCTCCGCTGTACGGGCGACAGCCGCCGGCCATCCAGGAGCACGTCGAGCCCACCGTGATATCCGTCCGCCACGCCACCTCCAACACCGCGGACCCGGCATTCTCATCCCGTTGCAGAGTCACGACTCCCGCATCGGAATACGTACTCCCTTGTCCTCGGCCACCCGCGCGGCCTCCTCGTAACCCGCGTCCACGTGGCGCATCACGCCGGTGCCCGGGTCGTTGGTGAGCACGCGGTTGAGCTTCTCGCGGGCCAACACGGTGCCGTCGGCCACCGTCACCTGGCCGGCGTGGATGGAGCGGCCGATGCCGACGCCGCCGCCGTGGTGGATGGACACCCAGGCGGCGCCGGAGGCGGTGTTGAGCATGGCGTTGAGCAGCGGCCAGTCGGCGATCGCGTCGGAGCCGTCGGCCATGGACTCCGTCTCGCGGTAGGGGGAGGCGACGGAGCCGCTGTCGAGGTGGTCGCGGCCGATCACGATCGGCGCCTGGAGTTCGCCGGAGGCCACCATGTCGTTGAACCGCTCGCCGGCGACGTCGCGCTCGCCGTAGCCGAGCCAGCAGATGCGCGCCGGCAGGCCCTGGAAGTGCACCTTCTCCCCGGCCTTCCTGATCCACCTGGCCAGCGCCTCGTTCTCGGGGAACAGCTCCAGGATGGCCCGGTCGGTGGCGGCGATGTCGGCCGGGTCGCCGCTCAGCGCGGCCCACCGGAACGGGCCCTTGCCGGCGCAGAACAGCGGCCTGATGTAGGCGGGCACGAAGCCGGGGAAGTCGAAGGCGCGCGCGTAGCCGGCCAGCTTGGCCTCGCCCCTGATGGAGTTGCCGTAGTCGAACACCTCCGCCCCGGCGTCCTTGAAGCCCACCATGGCCTCGACGTGCCTGGCCATCGACGTGCGGGCCCGCTCGGTGAAGCCGGCCGGGTCCTTGTCGCGCTCGGCGGCCATGTCCTCGAAGGCCACGCCGAGCGGCAGGTACATCAGCGGGTCGTGGGCGGAGGTCTGGTCGGTGACGATGTCGATCTCGGCGCCGCGGGCCAGCAGGCCGGGCACGGCCTCGGCGGCGTTGCCGACCACGCCGATCGACAGCGGCCTGCGGGCGTCGCGGGCCTCGTACGCCAGCCGCAGAGCCTCGTCCAGCGAGGCCGCCTCGACGTCGAGGTAGCGGTGCTCGATGCGGCGGGACACCGAGCGCGGGTCGCAGTCGACGCAGATGGCCACGCCGCCGTTCATGGTGATGGCCAGGGGCTGGGCGCCGCCCATGCCGCCGAGGCCGGCGGTGAGCGTGATGGTGCCTGCCAGGGTGCCGCCGAACCTCTTGTCCGCCACCGCGGCGAACGTCTCGTAGGTGCCCTGCAGGATGCCCTGGGTGCCGATGTAGATCCACGAGCCCGCGGTCATCTGCCCGTACATGGTGAGCCCGGCCGCCTCCAGCCGCCGGAACTCCTCCCAGTTCGCCCAGTCGGGAACCAGGTTGGAGTTGGCGATGAGCACCCGGGGCGCCCACTCGTGGGTGCGGAAGACGCCCACGGGGCGCCCCGACTGCACCAGCAGCGTCTCGTCGCCCTCCAGCGTGGTCAGCGTCCTGACCAGCGCGTCGAACGACGGCCAGTCACGCGCCGCCCGGCCCGAGCCGCCGTAGACGACGAGCTGCTCGGGATGCTCGGCCACCTCGGGGTCCAGGTTGTTCTGGAGCATGCGCAGGGCGGCCTCCTGCGGCCAGCCCTTCGCGGTGATCGTGCTGCCTCGCGGGGCGCGGACTGTCCTGCTCATGGGTGGTGGTCCCTTCGTGAATGAACCCATTCACGAAGAGACTAACCGGAATATCGGCTTCAGCCGCAGTGGAAGACCGGGCTGTTGTAGTTGGCCCACGAGTTGTCCCTGGCCTGGACGCCCGCCTGGACCTGGATGCAGCGGCCCTTGCCGGGGACGCTGACCGGGCCGGCGTACTGGCCGAACTGGCCGCTGTCCTGGCCGACCTTGTAGAAGTCGCGGTGGCACTTGCTCACGGACCAGCCCTTGCCGCAGGCGTACAGGGACAGGATCATGCCCTTCTTCGTCCCGTAGTTGACCACGCGGTCGAGACGGGCGCAGTTCTTGCCCGTCGAGGAGCTGTAGTAGAGCTTGAGCGTGCCGTAGGTCCTGCTGCCCTTCTTGACGGCGATACTGTCGACCAGCCTGCCGCCACAGGACGCGGCCTCGGCGGGGGTGGCGCCGATCGCGAGGGGAACGACGCTGCCTCCCACCAGGGCCAGGGCGGCAAGACCGATCTTGGCGAGCTTCACGGAAATCATCATCCGACCGTAGGCACGAACTCCTAATTACGGATGTCCGTAAACTGACAAGATCGTTAACCCACCAGGAACTGGGTGGCCGCCAGCTCCCTGTACAGCTCGTCCTCGCCCACCAGCTCGTCGTGCGTGCCCACGGCCCGCACGCCGCCCGACTCCATGACCACGATCCGGTCGGCGCCCGTCACCGTGGACAGGCGGTGCGCGATGACCAGCACCGTCGTCTCCTGCGCGACCTCGGCGATGACCTCGCGCAGGCGCAGCTCGTTGACCGCGTCGAGCTGCGAGGTGGCCTCGTCGAGCAGCAGCAGCCTGGGCTTGCGCAGCAGCGCCCTGGCGATCGCCACGCGCTGCCGCTCGCCGCCCGACAGCAGCACGCCCCGGTGCCCGACCGGCGTCTCCAGCCCTTCGGGCAGCCTGGCCACCAGGTCGTCGAGCCTCGTACGCGCGATCGCCCGGCGCAGCTCCTCCTCCGTGGCGTCCTGGGCGGCGAACAGCAGGTTCTCCCGCAGCGTGCCGGCCAGCACGGGCGCGTCCTGCTCGACGTAGCCGAGCGCGGCCCGCAGCTCGGCCAGCGGCCAGTCGCGGATGTCCCTGCCGTCGACGAGGATCGTGCCGCCCTGGTGCTCGTAGAAGCGCTCCAGCAGCGCGAACACCGTGGACTTGCCCGCTCCCGAGGGCCCGACCAGCGCGGTCATGCCGCCGGGCGGCACCTCGAAGCTCACGCCGTCGTGCACCACGGGCCGGTCGTCGCCGTACCTGAAGACCACGTCCTCGAAGCGCACCCCGACCGGACGGCCGTCCTCCGGCGCCGCGACGCTCACCGGCTCGGCGGGCAGCTCCTCGATCTCCTTGATCCGCTTCATCGCGGCGAGCCCCTGCTGGAGCTGCACCCCGCCCTGCACGAGCTGCCCGATCGGCGGCACGAGGTAGAACAGGTAGAGCAGGAACGCGATCAGCGACGACACCTCCAGCGTGCCGGAGGCGACCCGCGCGCCGCCCACCGCCAGCACGGCCAGGAACGCGATCTGCACCGCCATCCACGCCGCCACCCCCGCGAGCGACGTCCAGCCGGCGACCTGCAGCCCGCGATCCCGGGCCTGCGTGGCGGCCTCGCCGACCACGGCGATCTCCCGCTCCTCCGCGCCGCTGGCCTTGACCGTCCTGTAGGCCTGCAGCGCCCGGTCCAGCACGGCGCCCATCTCGCCCACGGCCTCCTGGGCGTGCGACTGCGCCCGCTGGATCTTCGGCATGATGAGCGCGACCAGCCCGCCGATCAGCACCACGATCAGCAGCGTGACCAGCAGCAGCACGCCGTCCATCGTGGCCATCAGGACGATCGCGCCGACCAGCATGAACGCCGCGCTGACGGACTCCACGATGCCGTTGGTCAGCACGGCGCGCAGCAACGTCGTGTCACCGGTGACCCGCGACAGCAGGTCGCCGGGCTTGAGCCGGTCGACGTCGGCGACCTTGAGCCGCAACATCCGGTCCACGAGCCTGCGCCGGGCGCCGAGCACGATGCCCTCGCCCGTCCGCTCCATCAGGTAGCTTCCGCCGGCCGAGACGACGGCGCCGACCAGCACCGCCACGGTCAGCCACATCAGTGGCCCGGCCATCGACCCGCCCTGGCCGAACGCGTCCACCACGTACTTGGCCAGCAACGGCATCGACAGGCCCGCCGCCGACCCGATCAAGCTCAATAACCCGCCCAGGACGAGGACTCTCCGGTGCGGGCGGACGTAGGCGAGCAGCTCCTTGACCACCGCATCTCCTTTCACGATATTTCTCAACTTCTCTCCAACGAACGGAGCGCCCCGTTCTGCACCGCCGAGACAGAGTCAACCTAGATTGACGACTTAAGTATGTCAACTTTGGTTGACACTCATTCTCGGGGAGGAGACCGACATCCGGCGGCGGCCCGCGGACGAATAGGGCGTCGAGGAATCCGGCCGGAACCTCGAACGTCACGATCAGCCCTTCCCGAAAGGACCGAACATGGAGCTCCGGATCAACCGGCGCGCTCTAGTCGGACTTGGTCTCGCCGTAGCGGTCGCCGCCTCGTCGATGGCCGTGCTCCGCACCGACTCCGGCACCGCTTCCTCACACCGCGAGGCCCCAGCGATCTCGAACGACCCGCAGCACGACAACACCGACGTGTACGCGTTCGTCAGCCCTGACAAGCCCGACTCCGTGACCCTGATCTCGAACTGGATCCCGTTCGAGGAGCCCAACGGCGGCCCGAACTTCTACCCGTTCGCCACCAGGTCGCGGCACAACATAAAGATCGACAACGATGGCGACGGCAAGTCCGACATCGTGTACGAGTGGACGTTCCGCAACGAGGACAAGCGCGGCAACGCCACGTTCCTCTACAACAACGGCCCCGTCACCTCGCTGAACGACGAGAACCTGCTCTTCCGCCAGCGCTACACGCTCAAGCGGATCACGCCCAGCGGCTCCAAGACCCTGGTCAGCGACGGCATCGTCGCCCCCAGCAACGTCGGCGCCGCCTCCATGCCGAACTACGCGACCCTGCGCAACCAGGCGATCAAGAATCTCCCCGGCGGCGGCAAGACCTACTCCGGGCAGTCGGACGAGGCCTTCTTCCTCGATCTGCGCGTGTTCGACCTGCTCTACGGCGGCGACCTGTCCCTCGTCGGCCAGGACACCCTCAAGGGTTACAACGTCAACACCGTGGCCCTCCAGGTTCCCCAGGCCGACCTGGCGCTCAAGGGCGACCCCAAGCGCAACCCGGTGATCGGCGTCTGCTCCACCACCGACAAGTTCAACGGCAACTCGTTCGTGCAGGTCTCCCGCCTGTGCAACCCGCTGGCGAACGAGCTGGTGGCGGCCGCCGGCATGAAGGACGCCTACAACGCGCTCGACCCGTCCAAGGACGCGGACGTCAAGGCGCTGGTCGACCGGGTCACCAACCCCGAGGTCGCCAGGCTCCTCGAGTCCATCTACGGCATCAAGGCACCCGCGACGCCGCGCAACGACCTGGTCCAGATCTTCCTGAGCGGCATCGCCAAGGACAACGGCCCCATCAAGGCCGACCTGAACGCGCAGTCGCTCAACAAGGACGCCGGCAAGCAGCGCGGCTCCGAGCAGCTACGGCTGAACATGTCGATCCCCGTCACCAAGGACCCGAACAGGCTCGGCGTCCTCGGCGGCGACCTGCAGGGCTTCCCGAACGGCCGCCGGCTCGCCGACGACGTCGTGGACATCGAGCTGCAGGCCGTGGCCGGCGCCGCGCAGAGCGGCAAGCTCATCCCCGGCCTGACGGACAAGGTGGACGCGAACGACAAGCCCTTCGACAAGACGTTCCCGTACATCCCGCTGCCGAGCAACGTGGCAGTGAACCAGCGATGACCTCCTGACCGGCCTGCTCCCTCTCCAAGCCGGCCGGTCACTCCCCGGCGGCAGACCTCCCGTCTCCCATCGTCTGCCGCCACAGAAAAGGGCCGGCCGGCCGCGTTCCCCGTCACGGCCGGCCGGCCCCACACCCAGCTTCGGAGCCTTGGCACATGCGCACGTTCGCGATATTCGCCGGCATCGCCCTCATCGGAGCGATGATCTTCACGATCGTCTCCTTCTCCTCCTCGCCCGCCACCTCGCCGGCGGCCGGCCAGCCGCGCCGCGAGACGCTGCAGGAGCGGCTCAAGCGCCTGCCCGGCGACCACCGCGGCTGGGCCGAGCTCGGCCTCCAGTACGTCGACCAGGCCAGGGTCACCGGCGACCCGGCGTTCTACACCAAGGCGGAAGGCGCGCTCGCCACGGCCGCCAGGCTGAACGACCGCGACGACACGGTCCTCACCGGCCAGGCCGCGCTGGCCGCCGGCCGCCACGAGTTCCGCGACGCCGTACGGCTGGCCGAGCGCGCCATCGACGCCAACCCGTACGGGGCCGCGGCGTACGGCGTGCTGGCCGACGCCAGGACCCAGCTCGGGGACCTGAAGGGCGCGCAGCAGGCCGTGGACAGGATGCTGGGCCTGCGCCCGGGGGTGGCCGCCTTCGCCCGCGCCTCGTACACGGCGGAGCTGCGCGGCGACCGCGACGGGGCACGCAAGTACCTCGAGTACGCCCACGCCGACGCCTGGTCGCCGGCCGACCTCGCCTACAGCCGCTACTACCTGGGCGAGCTGGCGCTGCACGCCGGCGACCTGGAGACGGCGGCCGGCTGGTACGCCAGGGCGCTGCAGGCCTACCCCGCCTACACGCCCGCCCTCGCCGGCCAGGCCAGGGCCGCGGCCCTCGGCGGCCGCCTCACCGAGGCGCTCGACCTCTACGAGACCGTGGTCCAGCGGCTCCCCCTGCCCCAGTACCTCATCGAGCAGGGCGAGACCCGGATCAAGGCGGGCCGGCAGGCCGACTGGACGCTGCTCGAAGCCCAGCGCAAGCTCTTCGAGGCCGCGGGCGTGCGCGACGACCTGACGTGGGCCGAGTTCCTGGCCGACCACGGGGACCCGGCGCGGGCCGTCGAGCACGCCAGGGCCGAGTACGCCCGCAACCCGAACCTCGTCGCCGCCGACGCCCTGGCGTGGGCGCTGCACAAGGCGGGCAGGCCGGCCGAGGCGCTCCGCTACGCCCGGGAGGCCACCGCCACCGGCTGGCGGAACCCGCTGATCACCTACCACCGCGCCAAGATCGAGCAGGCCCTCGGCCGCTCCGCGCGGGTGGACCCCGGCTTCGACCCGACGCTCTCCGCACTGGCGAGGTTCTCATGAGATCGGCCCGGCTCGCCCTGACGGCCCTGCTCCTCACGCTGTGCGCGACCGTCCTGCTCGGTGGCCCGGCCCGGGCGGGAACCACGCCTCAGGCGATCACCGCCTCGCACCCGCTGGGGCGGTTCACCGTCAACCACTACAACGGCCTGCGGGTCGCGCCCGCGCAGGTGCGCAACCACGCCGTCGTGGACCTGGCCGAGCTGCCGACCCTGCAGGCCAGGCCCGAGGTCGACGCCGCCTACGCCACCCGCCGCTGCGCCGCGCTGGCGGGCGCCCAGCGGCTGGAGGTGGCCGGCCGGGCGGTGCCGTGGCGCGTGGCGAGCTCCGCCTTCGCCTACGCCCCCGGGGAGGGGGGCCTGGAGACCAGCCGCCTGTCCTGTCAGCTCGTGGCGGAGGTCCGCGCCTCGGGGGCCGTGAGGTTCACCGACGGGTTCGAGCAGGACAGGATCGGCTGGCGCGAGATCACCGCGACCGGGGACGGCGTACGCCTGACCGGCTCCTCGGTGCCCGGGACGAGCATCAGCCAGGAGCTGCGGGCCTACCCCGACGACCTGCTGTCGGCCCCGCTCGACCAGCGCGTGGCCACGTTCACCGCCTCGGGCCCCGCCCTGGGCCTGCCCGCCGGCTCCGGAGTCCCCACCGGCGGCACGCCGTCCGGCGGGAGCGGGCTCGGCATCGAGATCGGCGGCCCGATCGGCGAGGCGCTGTCCGCCCTGGACCGGACGTTCACGGACCTGATCGGCTCGGACTCGCTGACGGTGCCGCTGGGGCTGCTGGCGGTGGGGCTGGCCGTGGTGCTCGGGGCGGGGCACGCGCTGATCCCCGGGCACGGCAAGACCGTCATGGCGGCGTACCTGGCAGGCCGCCGCGGCCGCCCGCGCGACGCGCTGGTGGTGGGCGCGACGGTGACGGCCACGCACACGGCCGGGGTGCTGGTGGTGGGGCTGCTGCTGACGGTGTTCACAGCGCTGGCCGGGGAGTCGGTGCTGGCGTGGCTGGGGGTGGCCAGCGGCGTGCTGATCGCCGCCATCGGCCTGCGCCTCCTCCTCAACTCCCGCCGCCCCGCCCTGCACGGTCACGGCCACGAACATGGGCACGGACATGGCCACGGGCACGAACATGGGCACGGACATGGCCACGGGCACGGACATGGGCACGGGCATGGCCACGGGCATGGGCACGGTGATGACGAGCAGGGCTCTCACGCCGGCAGGAGCAAGCGGGCGGGCCTCATCGGGCTCGGTGTGGCGGGCGGTCTCGTCCCCAGCCCCTCGGCCCTCATCGTGCTCCTCGGCGCGATCGCCCTCGGCCGGACGTGGTTCGGCGTGGCGCTGGTGACCGCCTACGGCGTCGGCATGGCCGCCACCCTCACCGTCACGGGCCTGCTGCTGGTCAAGCTCGTGGACCGGCTGGAAGCCCGCGCCTCGGCCGGCCGGCGCCTGGCCGCCAGGCTCTCGGGCCTGGCCCCGCTGGGCACGGCCGCCATGGTCGTCCTGCTGGGCGCGGGCCTGGCCCTGCGCTCGGTGGCGTCGCTCTAGTCGATCTCCGGAACGTCGTCGCAGTCGTGGTCGACGTCACCGTCGTCGGCCCGGCGCAGCTTGATGTCGTCCATCCAGCCCTGCGTGAACCGCCGGATCTCCCTGATCTGCTCCTCGCGCACGCCGTGGACCTCGAAGTCCTCATCCGGCATGAAGCCGACGAATTCCAGCCGCGAAAGCAACTCGTGCACGGCGAAGAGCTCATGGTGCATGGCGGCGAGCTGTTCGAATGCCCGGTAGGAGTAGTGCTGGGAGACGGCGGCGATGTCGATGATGTCGCGGGCGAGACCGCGCTCGTGCACGGCCCGCATCTTCAACCCGACGGCGTCGTCGAGGCCGAGCACCTTCAGCGTGCCGCACGTGACCGGCCGTTGCTGGAGCGCCTCGCGCAGGAGGCCGAACTCGCAGGTCTCCCCGGTCACCGGATCCCGGACCATCAGCCTGCCCATCCGGGGCGTGACCTCGATGACGGACGCGTCCAATCCGGCCTCCCGGAACGCTCCGATCACGCCCTGCGCGACCTCGGGCAGCGGCATGTCCACAGCGGTGGCGAAGTCGAGGTCCTTGCCCGGCCGGTCGGTGAAGCCGTGCGCTCTGAGCGCGTAGCCGCCGGCGAGCACCAGGCCGTAGTGGCCACAGACGGGGGACACGGCACGCAGCAGTCGCTCCTGGAAGGGCGGGAACTCCATCAGGCGATGGTCTTCCGCAGGGGAAGGAGTGCCATGCCTCAAGTATGCCGACGACCACGCCGCGTGGAAGGCAGGTCATGACGCCCGGAGAGGAACTCCTGGAACGCGATCTTCACCTTGATCACCGGCCTCCGCCACCGCTCCTCCCGATGGATCGCCCGAGCCATCTTGCGAGGCGACCGCCTGGCGAAGAACCAGTGCGCCCACGGCGACCCCGGCCGCGCCAGCCGGATCGCCCCCACCAGCAACATCGGCGGCACGAACAACCCGGCCATCCCCGTCCAGATCTTCCCCTTGAGCAGCGTGACGACGGCCAGCGCCAGGTTGGCCACGATCAGCGCGGCGGGGTTGACGGGGGTGCCGTAGTCCCAGGTGAGCGGGCGCAGCCCGATGAGGAGCAGCCCGGTCACGGCGACCGCGATGAAGACCGCGTCCACCGAGGTGCGCCCCTCCTCCTCCCAGTACACGTCGTGCAGGTGCAGGATGAGCGCGAACTCGTCCAGCACCAGCGCCGACCCGACGCCGAACACGGAGGCCGCGACGGCGGTGCCGACCTGGGAGCCGGGCGAGACGATGAGCGTGACCCCGCCGACTAACATCAGCACGACGCCGAACACCACGTGGTGGATGTGCATCTCCCCCACGTTGACGTTGCGGAACCAGCCGACCTTCGCCCTGATCAGGCGGACGTTGATGCGGGTGGCGATGAAGGCGGCGATGAGCATGACGAAGTAGCAGAACAGCGGGAGCCGTCCCGTGGCGACGATGCTTTGCTGAAACCAGTTGCCCATATGACCCTGGTTCAGATGGTACGAGGCCCGCGGATGTTCCCGGCGACTCAGGACAGGAACGCCCTTAACAGCGCGGCCGTCCCCTCCAGGTGCTCGGCCACGGCCCGCCGGGCCGCCTCGGGGTCCCCGGCGAGGATGGCGTCCACGATGGCCTGGTGCTGCACGGCGGCGTGGTCGAGGTTGACCTGCAACATCGGGATGGCGTTCAGCAGGTCGCTGACCCGCGAGCGGGCGTCGGCGCAGGTGGTGGCGAGCAGGGTGGAGCCGGTGAGCTCCGCGATGGACAGGTGGAAGGCCGTGTCGAGGCGGCGGTAGTCCTCCAGCCCCGCCCCGTTCAGCTCGGCGAGCCGGCGCGTGAGCACGGCGCGCTTGTCCTCCGCGAGCTCGGAGGCGGCCAGCACCTGGGCCGCGCCGCACTCCACGGCGAGCCGGAAGGTGAGCGCGTCCGACAGCTCGGCCATGCCCATCTCGTTGACGGCCTGGCGCAGGTCGCCGGCGTCCGGCTTGGGCGGCACGTAGGTGACGAACGCTCCCCCGTACCGCCCCCGGCGTACGTCGAGGTAGCCCGCGTCGGACAGCGCGCGGATGGCCTCGCGCAGCGTCACCCGGCTGATGCCGAGCCGGACGGCCAGCTCGCGCTCGGGGGGCAGCTTGTGACCGGGCGGGACCACGCCCAGCTTGATCGCCTGGAGCAGCCGTTCCACGGTCTCCTCGAAGGCGTTGCCCGCCCTGACAGGGCGCAACACCGTCATCAAACGCGCCGACTCGTCCAACGTGTCCTCAGGTCTTGACAAGCGATCCCGCCATGCTGATCAATGGTCTGAGACTAGCCCAATCAACGGGAAAGCGCTTCAGGCCAGATCGGAGCTGGGCAGCGTGAGCGATCGAGCGAGCACCGGGTTCCTTTCCGTCGCCGAGCTGCGCGACGAGGTGGCGGCGGGCCGCATCGACACCGTGCTCCTGGCGATCGCCGACATGCAGGGCAGGTTGCAGGGCAAGAGGCTGTCGGCGCGCTACTTTCTCGAAGAGGTGCTGCACCACGGCTCCGAGGGCTGCAACTACCTGCTGGCGGTGGACGTCGACATGAACACCGTCCCGGGTTACGCGATGTCGTCCTGGGATCGCGGGTACGGCGACTTCGTGATGAAGCCGGACCTCGGCACGCTGCGCCGGGTGCCGTGGCACGAGGGGACCGCGATGCTGATGGCCGACCTGGCCTGGGAGGAAGGCGGCGACGTGACCGCCTCCCCGCGCCAGGTGCTGCGCAGGCAGCTCGCCCGGCTCGCCGACCGGGGGCTGGCCGCGTACGTGGGCACGGAGCTGGAGTTCGTGATCTACGACGACAGCTACGAGGACGCCTGGCGGCGCGCGTACCGCGACCTGACCCCCGCGAACCTCTACAACGTCGACTACTCCCTGCTGGGCACGGCCCGCGTCGAGCCGCTGCTGCGGCGCATCAGGCGCGGGATGGAGGGCGCCGGCCTCTACGTCGAGTCGGCCAAGGGCGAGTGCAACCTGGGCCAGCACGAGATCGCCTTCCGCTACGACGAGGCGCTGCGCACCTGCGACAACCACGTGATCTACAAGACCGGCGCCAAGGAGATCGCCGCCCAGGAGGGCCGGTCGATCACGTTCATGGCCAAGCCGAACCAGCGCGAGGGCAACTCCTGCCACATCCACATCTCCCTGCGGAGCGTGGACGGGGATCCGGTGATGGCGGGCGAGGGGCCGTACGGGCTCTCGCCGCTCGGGGCCCGCTTCATCGCGGGCCAGCTCGCCTGCATGCGGGAGCTGACCCTCCTGTACGCCCCCAACATCAACTCCTACAAGCGGTACGTGCCGGGCAGCTTCGCCCCCACGGCCGTCAAGTGGGGCGTGGACAACCGCACCTGCTCGCTGCGGCTCGTCGGCCACGGGAGCTCGCTGCGGGTGGAGAACCGGGTGCCGGGCGGCGACGTGAACCCGTACCTGGCGGTGTCGGCGCTGATCGCGGCCGGGCTGCACGGCATCGACGCCGAGCTGCCGTTGGAGGACCCGTACGGCGGCAACGCCTACGACTGCGGCGCCGAGACCGTGCCGCACACGCTGCGCGACGCGCTGGCGCTGTTCGAGGGGTCGAAGCTGGCGCGCGAGACGTTCGGCGAGGACGTGGTGGAGCACTACGCGAACAACGCGCGGGTGGAGCTGGCCGCGTTCGACGCGGCGGTGACGGACTGGGAGCTGTTCCGTGGTTTCGAACGGATGTGACAGAAGCACATGAAGATCGTCAATCCGGCGACGGAGGAAGTCGTCGCCGAGGTCGAGCTCGCCGACGCGGCCGAGGTCGACTGGGCCGTGGAGCGTGCCAGGAAGGCGCAGGCGGCCTGGCGCGAGGTGTCGCCGGGCGACCGGGCGCGGCTGCTGCGCAGGTTCGCCGACCTGGTGGACGGGCACGGCGAGGAGCTGGCGCGGCTGGAGCTGGCCAACGCCGGGCACACCATCGGCAACGCCCGGTGGGAGGCCGGCAACGTCCGCGACGTGCTGCACTTCTACGCCGGCGCGCCCGAGCGGAACCACGGCAAGCAGATCCCGGTGCCCGGCGGCGTGGACCTCACCTTCCAGGAGCCGCTGGGCGTCGTCGGGATCATCGTGCCGTGGAACTTCCCCATGGTGATCATGATGTGGGGCGTGGCCCCGGCTCTCGCGGCGGGTAACACCGTGATCGTGAAGCCTGCCGAGTGGACTCCGCTGACCGCGCTGAGGCTGGCAGAGCTGGCCCTGGCGGCGGGCCTCCCCGAGGGGGTGCTCCAGGTTCTGCCTGGGGCAGGGGAGGTCGCGGGAGCCCGCCTGGTGGAGCATCCCGGCGTGGCCAAGATCGTGTTCACCGGCTCGACCGAGGTGGGCAAGGAGATCGCCGCCACGGCGGGGCGGCAGGTCAAGCGGGTCACGCTGGAGCTGGGCGGCAAGTCAGCGAACATCGTCTTCGCCGACGCCGATCTCGAGAAGGCGGCGCGAACGGCGCCCTATGCCGTGTTCGACAACGCCGGGCAGGACTGCTGCGCCCGGTCCAGGATCCTGGTCCAGGCCGGCGTGTACGACGAGTTCATGGAGCGCCTGGCCGAAGCCGTGCGCGGCGTCGTGGTCGGCGACCCCCTCGACGAGGCCACCGAGATGGGCCCCCTGATCAGCGCCGAGCACCTGGAACGCGTCCGGGGCTTCGTCGACGGCACCCCCTACCTGCAGGGGTCCTGTCCCCAGGGCAAGGGCTACTGGTTCCCGCCGACCGTCCTGACCCCCGAGCTCACCGACCCGGCGTTCACCGAGGAGATCTTCGGGCCGGTGGTGTCGGTGGTCAGGTTCGAGGACGAGGCGCAGGCCGTACGGATCGCCAACGACACCCCCTACGGCCTGAGCGGCTCCATCTGGACCCGCGACGTCGGGCGGGCGCTGCGCGTGGCCAGGGCCGTCGAGTCGGGCGCCCTGTCGGTGAACTCCCACTCCTCGGTCCGCTACTGGACCCCGTTCGGCGGCTTCAAGCAGTCCGGCCTCGGCAGGGAGCTCGGCCCTGACGCGCTGGCGGCGTTCACCGAGACCAAGAACGTCTTCATCTCAACGGAGTGACACACATGCAGCGGTTGCAGGATCGAGTGGCGGTCATCACCGGCGCGGGCAGCGGCATCGGGCTGGCCACGGCCCGCCGCTTCGCCGACGAGGGCGCCAGGGTGGTCTGCGCGGACATCGACGAGGAGGCGGGCGTCAAGGCCGCGGCCGAGGTGGGCGGCCTGTTCGTCAAGGCCGACGTGACCAGCGAGGACGACGTCGTCAGGATGTTCAGGACGGCGCACGACACGTACGGCAGCGTGGACGTCGCCTTCAACAACGCCGGCATCTCGCCGCCCGACGACGACTCGATCCTGGAGACCGGCCTCGACGCCTGGCGCCGCGTCCAGGAGGTGAACCTGACCAGCGTCTACCTGTGCTGCAAGCACGTCATCCCGTACATGCGCCGCCAGGGCAAGGGCTCGATCATCAACACCGCGTCGTTCGTGGCCGTGATGGGGTCGGCGACCTCGCAGATCTCCTACACCGCCTCGAAGGGCGGGGTGCTGGCGATGTCGCGGGAGCTGGGCGTGCAGTTCGCCAGGGAGGGGATCCGGGTCAACGCGCTGTGCCCCGGGCCCGTGAACACGCCGCTGCTGCGGGAGCTGTTCGCCAAGGATCCCGAGCGGGCGCAGCGGCGGCTGGTGCACGTGCCCGTGGGCCGCTTCGCCGAGGCGTCGGAGATCGCGGCCGCGGTGGCGTTCCTGGCCAGCGACGACGCCTCGTTCATCACGGCCAGCGAGTTCCTGGTGGACGGCGGCATCTCCGGTGCCTACGTCACGCCGCTGTAGGGGGCGGTCATGGGTCCCGTCATCGGCATCACGTGTTACGCCGAGACCGCCTCGTTCACGGTGTGGCAGGACACCCGCGCCGCGCTGCTGCCGTACACGTACGTGGAGCAGGTCGTGCGGGCCGGCGGCCAGCCGGTCCTGCTGCCGCCCGCCGGGGAGCCGGCCGGGCTGGTACGCCGCCTGGACGGGCTGATCCTGGCCGGCGGCGGCGACATCGATCCGGCCAGGTACGGCGCGGAGCCGCACGAACGCAGCGGCTACGTCCGGAAATTTCGGGACGAGGCGGAGTTCGCCCTGCTCGCGGCCGCCCTCGACGCCGGGCTGCCCTTCCTGGGCGTCTGCCGCGGCCTCCAGGTGCTCAACGTGGCCCTCGGCGGCAGCCTGCACCAGCACCTGCCCGACGTGGTCGGCCACACGGACCACTGCCCGGGGCCCGGCGTCTTCGGGCACCTGCCCGTCACCCCGGTCCCCGGCACCGGCCTGTCCAAGGCGCTGGGCGAGGAGCCGGTGACGGTCCCCCACTACCACCACCAGTCCGTGGACCGGCTCGCCCCCGGCCTGACGGTCACCGCCACCACCGAGGACGGCACCATCGAGGCCGTGGAGTCCTCAGGGACGTTCACCATGGCCGTGCAGTGGCACCCGGAGGCGGCCGAGGACCACGCGCTGTTCGAGGCGCTCGTCCGGGCCTGCTGACGCCAGTAACCGACGCATGCCCTCAAGACGTGATCGCGCCCCCGTGGTTCACGTCCGGCCCGCAACGCGACAACAGCCCCGTAACGGCACTAGGCTGACGGACATCACCGTCGAAACCGCGCGGGAGAGCACCCTGACAGCCGGTCAGGGTCCCTGAAGGAGCAAGCCCTCCCCGCGAACCTCTCAAGGCAAAGGACCGCGCGGACGAGGTGTCCTCTGGAAAGCAGGCCTGCGGGCCTCGCCGAAGGTGAAAGTCCGGCAAAAGTCGGGTGAAACTCTCAGGCATCGATGACAGAGGGGGAGGATGCTGGCATCCACTCCTGTCCTGAGGTGCGACAAATGTCCCGACCGACACCGCTACGCGACGTTCACGAGAGCCTCGGCGCCACCCTCACCGACTTCGCCGGGTGGCTCATGCCGCTCCGGTACGGCAGCGAGTCCGCGGAGCACCGGGCCGTCCGCGAGGCGGCCGGGCTGTTCGACCTCTCGCACATGGGCGAGATCTTCCTGACCGGGCCGCAGGCCGGCGAGGCGCTGGACTACGCGCTGGTCGGGCACCTGTCGGCGCTGGCGCCCGGCCGGGCCAGGTACACCATGATCGTGAACGAGCGCGGCGGCGTGCTCGACGACCTCATCGTCTACCGGCTCGGTGACGAGGAGTTCATGGTCGTGGCCAACGCCTCGAACTACCAGAAGGTCGCCGGCGAGCTGCGGGAGCGCGCGAAGCCGTACGACGCGGTGGTGGAGGACCGTTCGGACCAGTACGCGCTGATCGCCGTCCAGGGCCCGCGCGCCCAGGAGATCCTCGCCACGCTCACCGACGCCGACCTCGACGGGCTCAAGTACTACGCGGGCCTGCCCGGCCAGGTGGACGGCCGGCAGGCGCTGATCGCCCGTACCGGGTACACCGGCGAGGACGGGTTCGAGCTGTTCGTGGCGAACCAGGACGCCGTGCCGCTCTGGCACGCGATCACGGCGGCCGGCGAGCCGCACGGGCTCAAGCCCGCGGGGCTGTCCAGCCGCGACACGCTCCGGCTCGAGGCCGGCATGCCGCTGTACGGCAACGAGCTGAGCGCGGAGCTCACTCCGTTCGACGCGGGCCTGGGCAGGGTGGTGAAATTCGACAAGCCGGGCGACTTCGTCGGCAGGTCGGCGCTCGAGGCGGTCAAGGACGACACGCCCCGGCGCAGGCTCGTCGGCCTCGTCGCACGGACCCGCCGGGTGCCGCGCCACGGTTACCCGGTCACCAAGGACGGCGTCGTCGTCGGCGAGGTCACCAGCGGTGCGCCCTCCCAGAGCCTGGGAAAGCCCATCGCGATGGCCTACGTGGACACCGGCGCCGAATCAGGCCTGGCCGTGGACATCCGGGGCAGCCATGAACCTATGGACCTGGTTGAGCTGCCCTTTTACAGGAGGAACAAGTGAGCAACATCCCTGACGACCTGAGCTACACCAAGGAGCACGAGTGGGTTGCCGGGCTGGACGACAGCGCCACCGTGACGATCGGCATCACGGCCTTCGCCGCCGAGTCCCTTGGTGACGTCGTCTACGTGCAGCTTCCCGAGGTCGGCGCGAACGTCGAGCAGGGCGACTCCGTCGGCGAGGTGGAGTCGACCAAGTCCGTGAACGAGATCTACGCCCCGGTCGGCGGCGAGGTCACCGAGGTGAACCAGTCCGTCGTGGACGACCCGGGCCTCGTCAACAGCGACCCGTACGGGGAGGGCTGGATGTTCAAGGTGCGCGTGGAAGGCGACCCTGAGGACCTGCTCTCGCCTGAGGAGTACACCGCTCTCACCTCGGGCGAGTCCTGACCTAACCGCCGGGGCCCCGCGCGGGCCCCGGCCTCTCAAGAAGGGCGCACATCAATGGCGATCAGCGTCTTCGACCTCTTCAAGATCGGCATCGGCCCGTCGAGCTCCCACACGGGCGGCCCCATGGCGGCGGCGCACAAGTTCGTCCGCGGCCTGCACGAGGACGGCCTGCTGGAGCGGGTGGCGCGCGTGGAGACCATCCTGTACGGCTCGCTCGGCCTGACCGGCAAGGGCCACGGCAGCGACAAGGCGGTCCTGCTCGGCCTGTCCGGCGAGAAGCCCGAGCTGGTGGACGTGGACACCGTCGACGCCCGCATCGCCTCGATGCGCGAGTCGGGCACAGTGAAGCTGTACGGCACCCGCGAGATCCCCTTCGTCGTCGGCGAGCACCTCGTCTTCGAGCGCAAGATCTCCCTGCCCGAGCACCCGAACGGCATGCGCTTCACCGCCTTCGACGCCTCCGGCGAGCGGCTCAGGGAGAAGGTCTACTTCTCGGTCGGCGGCGGTTTCGTCGTGGACGAGAAGGCCACCGGCGCCGGCCGCATCAAGCCCGACGACACCGTACTGCCCTACCCCTTCACCACCGGCGAGGAGCTGCTCAAGCACTGCTCGAACACCGGCCTGTCGATCTCCGCGCTGATGCTGGAGAACGAGAAGGCGTTCGGCCGCACCGAGGAGGAGATCCGCCAGGGCCTGCTGCGCCTGTGGCAGGTCATGTCCGAGTGCGTGCGCCGCGGCATCTCCAAGGAGGGCGTGCTGCCGGGCGGTCTGAAGGTCAAGCGCCGCGCCAACCAGCTCCACCGCCGCCTGCAGTCCGAGCCGCCGGAGAAGGACCCGCTGCAGGCCATGGACTGGGTCACGCTGTTCGCCCTGGCGGTCAACGAGGAGAACGCCGCCGGCGGCCGCATCGTCACCGCCCCCACCAACGGCGCCGCCGGCATCATCCCGGCCGTCCTGACCTACTACACCCGCTTCGTCCCGCACGCCGACGACGACGGCGTGGTCCGCTTCCTCCTGACGGCCGGCGCGATCGGCGTGCTGTTCAAGGAGAACGCCTCGATCTCGGGCGCCGAGGTGGGCTGCCAGGGCGAGGTGGGCTCGGCCTGCTCGATGGCCTCCGCCGCGCTCACGGAGGTGCTCGGCGGCACGCCTGAGCAGGTGGAGAACGCCGCCGAGATCGGCATCGAGCACAACCTGGGGCTGACCTGCGACCCGATCGGCGGCCTCGTCCAGATCCCGTGCATCGAGCGCAACGCCGTGGCCTCCAACAAGGCCATCACGGCCGCACGCATCGCGCTGCGCGGCGACGGAAAGCACTACGTGGCGCTGGACAAGGCCATCAAGACCATGAGGGACACGGGCAGGGACATGCTCGACAAGTACAAGGAGACCTCGCGCGGCGGCCTGGCCGTCAACGTGATCGAGTGCTGAGCCACCTTCGAGTGGTACCGTAACGTTGTACCACTCGAAGGGAAGGCCATGTCCATCACTGCCAGCGAGGCGCGTCGTCGCCTCTTCCCGCTCATCGAAGAGGTCAACAACGACCGCACCGCCGTGGAGATCGTCTCCAAGAACGGAAACGCCTACCTGGTGGCCGCGGAAGAGTACGAAGCCCTCCGTGAAACCGCCTACCTGCTGCGTTCCCCCGCCAATGCCCGCCGTCTGATCGAGTCGTACCGGGAGGCGGTCGAGGGGCGCCACGAGCGGCACGAACTGCTGGACGACGAGGCTCCCCGGTGAAGGTTGCCTTCACCAGTCAGGGCTGGGAAGACTATGTCCACTGGCAGACGGCCGACCGGCAGATCCTCAAGCGGATCAACCGGCTCATCGAGGACGCACTGCGCGACCCCTTCGAAGGCATCGGCAAGCCCGAGCCGCTGAAGTACGCGCTGGCAGGCGCGTGGTCCCGGCGCATCACCGAGGAGCACCGCCTGGTGTACCTTCCCGCGGACGACGAGATCGTCGTCCTGCAGGCCCGTTACCACTACGAGTAGGAACCCCTTCCGGTGCGGACCATGTAGTCGGCCTGGCCGTCAACGTGATCGAGTGCTAGCGCCGCACGTGGAGCCGCACCACCGTGGGGGTGTCGTCGTCGCGGACCTCGCGCCGGATGCGGCCCACGATGTCCTGGTCCAGCTTGCTCACCACCGCGCCCACGTCGGCCGCCGCCGGGCAGGTCAGGCCGATGCGCAGGCCGTCCTCGGCGACCCGCACGCCCGTCCTGCTCAGCCCGTCCACGCCCTTGAGCCCGACGAACAGCATGGCCGTGCCCGTGCCGTTGTGGGTGCCGCGGCGGCCCCAGCCCAGGCCGACCAGCAGCCAGCGCAGCGCGACCAGGGCCAGCAGCAGCAGGCCAAGCGCGAGGAACCACAGCGGCCACGGGTCCTCCGCCAGCGCGCGGTGCGCCTGGGCGGGCAGGACCTTGGCGGTGGGCGGGAGGTCGAAGAAGCGGTCGTGGCCGCGTAGCCACGCGTACCCGCCCGCGCCCAGCAGCGTCGCCCCGACGACCGCCAGGCCGGCGCGGTTGCCGGCGTACTGACGCATCACAGCCCCCTCCCGGCCGGCGTGCGGCGCTTCGGCGTGCGAGGCGAGCGGCGGGGCATCACGCGGCCCTCCTGCGCAGGCGTACCACGACCTCGCCCGTGCCCAGCGTGCCGACGCCCGCCAGGCGGTCGCCCACGGCCGTCCCGACCTGCCTGAGCATCTGGCCGGTGCTCTCCGCGCCGGTCGTGACGGTGACCTCGATGGTGCGCCGGCGCAGGCGTACGCGGGCCTTGTCCACGCCCGCCACCTGCTGCGCCGCCGCGCACAGCGTGCGGCGCAGGCCCGAGCGGGTGATGCCGATGACGATCAGCGGGTCGGACGTCTCCACCGGCACCAGCCTCGTACGGCCCGGCACGATCGCCAGCAGCAGCATGAGCGTGCCGGTCCCCGCCGACACCAGGGCCGCGGTGGCCGTGTCCGGCCAGGTGGTCCTGCCCGCGAGCTCGACCACCTCGTTCACCGGGACCCAGCCGAGCGGCGCGCCGAGCAGCGCCGACACCACCTCGGCCGCGGTCGCCCCCAGCCCGGCGGCCAGCGTGAGCGCGACCAGGGCTCCAGGGACGGTACGCGCCGGCCTGAGCACCCTGCGCGCCCGGCGCAGCCCGGTGTCCCGCGGGGCGACGACGGCGCCGGGCAGAATCTGCTGAAGCGTGGTCATCACAACGACAGACGTACATGCACCCCGCACGGCCTGGACCGCGCCCTCGCCGCCGATTTGCCCGAACATTACGGGGACGGCGACTAACGCGAACAAGGCTCATATTCTTTGTCCGTTATGCGGTTACGCTGCCGGTATGGATGACCGCCAGCGCTACGACCGCGCCACAGCGGCTCTCGAACCACCGTTCGCGATCGTCGACCTCGCCGCCATGCGGGCCAACGCGGCGGACCTCGTCCGCCGGGCCGCGGGCAAGCCGATCAGGGTGGCCAGCAAGTCCATCCGCAGCCGCCCCCTGCTCGAACGCATCCTGGCCATGGACGGCTTCCGCGGCGTCATGTCGTACACGCTCCCCGAGGCGCTCTGGCTGGCCGGGAACGGCATCACCGACATCCTCGTGGCCTACCCCACGGCCGACCGGCACGCGCTGGCCGCCCTGGCGGGGGACGCGCGCGCCGCCGGGCACATCACCGTGACCGTCGACTCGGCCGCCCACCTCGACTACATCGAGGCGGCCGTCGCCGCGGTCCGCCCGCGCGCCGAGATCCGGCTCTGCCTCGACCTCGACGCCGCGTACGTCGCCTTCGGCCGCAGGGCGGGCGCCCTGCGCTCCCCCGTCCGCGAGCCGCACGAGGCCGCCGACCTGGCCGCCGAGATCGCCAAGCGGCCGGGTTTCCGGCTGGTGGGGCTGCTGGCCTACGAGGCGCAGATCGCCGGCGTCGGCGACGCCCCGCCCTCGAACGCCGCCCGCGCCCGCCTCATCCGGCTCATGCAGGCCCTCTCGGCCCGGGAGCTCATCCTGCGCCGCGGCCGCGTCGTGAACGCCGTGCGCCGGCTCGCCGACCTCGAGTTCGTCAACGGCGGCGGCACCGGCTCCGTGGAGCTCACCACGCGCGAGAAGGCCGTCACGGAGCTGGCGGCGGGCTCCGGCTTCTTCCATCCGCGGCTGTTCGACTTCTACCGCCGCTTCACCGGGCGGCCGGCCGCGCTGTTCGCCCTGCCGGTGGTGCGCCGCCCGGGCCCCGGCACGGTGACCGTGCTCGGCGGCGGCTACCTCGCCTCCGGCCCCGCGGGCCCGGCCCGCGCGCCGCAGCCGTACCTGCCCGCCGGCCTGCGTTACGCGCCCGAGGAGGGCGCGGGCGAGGTGCAGACGCCGCTGCTCGGCCAGGCGGCCGAGGACCTGCGGCTCGGCGACCGGGTGTGGTTCAGGCACGCCAAGGCGGGCGAGCTGTGCGAGCACTTCGACGCGCTCCACCTCGTCGACGGCGACACCGTGGTGGAGCCGGTCCCGACGTACCGGGGCGAGGGCCGCACGTTCCTCTAGGGACCAGGGCCTCTAGCGGCGCCTGCGGCGGCGCCACAGCACGACGGCCGCCCCCACGACCAGCACCGCGCCGACCCCGATCAGCAGCGCCCCCAGCTCAGGCCGCTCGTCCTCCCAGACCTGCTCGGGATCGTCCCCGTACTCGACCGGCCGCGGGGTCACCCCCAGCGCGTCGCCCACGGACGCCACGAAGTGACCGGCCCTGCTCTTGACGTCGGCCACCGTACGCTCGGCAACCCGCTTGGGGCTCACCCGGTCGGCAATGGCGTCGACCGTCTGCGCCAACTCCGCGCGCGTCCGCGCGATCCGCCGCTCCAGCTCGTCGGGATCGGTGTCAGCCATGGCTCTCCTTTCGACCGTACGCGTGCCCCGCGCCGCGTTCCGAGCGGGCTCCGTCCGTTCTGGTCGTGATCAGTCTGTCAGGTCGGCGCGCCGGACGGCACAACGGCCGGGCCGGTAGGTTGGCGGGAAGAACGTAGGAGGGCCCATTGACCGAGACCAGACTCACGCCCGGCGACGCCGCGCCGGAGTTCACGCTACCCACCGCCGACGGCGGCACCATCTCGCTCGACACCTTTCGCGGCAAGCGGGTGATCCTCTATTTCTACCCTGCCGCGATGACTCCGGGCTGCACCAAGCAGGCCTGCGACTTCCGCGACAACCTCGGCCAGCTCACGGCCGAGGGTTTCGCCGTCCTCGGCGTGTCGAAGGACAAGCCGGAGAAGCTCGCCAAGTTCGCCGAGCGTGACGCCCTGACCTTCCCGCTGCTGTCCGACCCCGACCTGGCCGTGCACCAGGCGTACGGGGCGTACGGCACGAAGAAGCTGTACGGGAAGGAAGTCGTGGGGGTGATCCGGTCGACGTTCGTCATCGACGGCGACGGGAAGGTGGAGCAGGCGCTCTACAACGTGAAGGCGACGGGACACGTGGCCTCGCTGAAGAAGAAGCTCGGCCTGTCCTGACCGCCGGTGGGCCCTCCGTCCAGGAGGGCCCGGACGATCGTCTTCTCGTGCGCGCAAACGCTTCCGGCTCGCATGCGGAGCGCTAAACTTGTGTGCGGCCCGCTGCGGCGGGGAAGGCGCGGGCGTGGCGAAATGGCATACGCGGCAGGTTTAGGTCCTGTTGGTGGAGACACTGTGGGGGTTCGAGTCCCCCCGCCCGCACACCTGTCAGCCCCTGTAGGCCGGCTCCGGTTCCCGATACTCCGCCGATCCGCCGGGGATCCTCTCGGCAGGCGGCGGCAGCACGCAGTAGCCGTGGTCCTCACCTGTGTAGCACCCCGGCCCTCGCAGCCGGGGTTCCCAGCCGCGATGCTGCTGCCACCGGTCCGGAGCCCGCATCCACATCTCATGGCTGTCGTGGTCGTGGGCGAGGTCGTTGAAGGCCGCCACGGTGACGCCGCCGAGCAGGCCGCCGACGAGGAGCCCGACCATCCCGGCGCTCATGACCTGGGTCCGCCTGCGGCGCAGGAAGTCGCCGAAGGGGGACGACCCGCGCTCCCATGAGGCGGGGTTCGGCTGCGTGGGCGGGATGTAGGCGTAGGCGCGGCCGGCCTGCTCGCCGTACTTGAGTGGGCCCGGCTCGGGCAGCTCCCGGGTCGGCTCCGGCGACGGGGTCGGGTCGCGCGGCGCTTCCTCTTCGCCGCGCGACCCGGCGTCGCGATCATGATCCGCCATCACGATCTCCCTTTACTCGCCCCCACCGGGGGCGCTCCCAGTCATAGAGGATGCCAAAGCCACCGTAAGCCCCATGTAAGAGCAAATCCATGTAAGACCTGGGTCGTACTCCCACTTCCGCCTCCAGGCGGACCAATGTCCCGCTTGGGCTGCATATCGTGATGATGTGTTCGGCAGGGTACGGGCGTGGTCCAGGCGCCACACGAAGCTGGCGGGCGTCCTCCGGGTGGGCCCCCTGACGTTGTTGTGCGCCCTCACAGTGGTGCCGTACGCGTCGACGGCCCCACCGGACGCGAGCGTCCTCCTCCACCTGGCCGGTTACCTGGGGCTCGCGGCGGCGCTGATCGTGCCGCTGTGGTGGCGGGACCGGCCGCTGACCTCATTCGCCGTGGTGTCGCTGGTCAGCTTCGGGCAGTGGCTGGCGCAGGTCGATCTGCAGCCCGCCAACATCGCGGTGCTGGTCGCGCTGTGGGGGGTGGCCTACCAGTGCTCGTTCCGGTGGGCGCTGGCCGCGTGCCTGGTGGCGGAGCTGGGGGTGTTCCTGGCGCTGCTCAACTGGGAGCTGGCCACGTTCGGGATGTTCTTCAGCGGCACGATCTTCGTGGTGACGGTCTGGCTGACCGGCCTGTACGCCAACACGCGCCGCCGCTACCTGGAGGGCCTGGAGGAGCGCGCCGAGCGGGCCGAGCGCGAGCGGGACCAGCAGGCCAGGATGGCGGCGGCGGCCGAGCGGGCCAGGATCGCCAGGGAGCTGCACGACGTCGTGGCCCACAACGTCAGCGTCATGGTGGTGCAGGCCGACGGCGCCGGCTACGCCCTGGACAGCGACCTCGACCAGGCCCGCCTGGCCGTCAAGAACATCTCCAAGACCGGCCGCGCCGCGCTCGCCGAGATGCGCAGGCTGGTGGGCGTCCTGCGCGAGAACGAGGCCGCGAGCACCGACTACACGCCCCAGCCGGGCCTGGGCCAGCTTGAGGAGCTCGTACGCGGCTCCGCCGTGCCGGCCAGCCTGCGGGTCGGCGGCGCGCCGGCCGAGCTGCCCGAGGGGCAGCAGCTCACGGTCTACCGCATCGTCCAGGAGGCGCTGACGAACGCGCTCAAGCACGGCGGCCCCGGCGTGGAGGCCGCCGTGGAGATCGACTACCTGGGCGCCGAGCTGGTCGTCCGCGTGACCGACAACGGCCGGGGCGCGGCGGCCCAGGAAAGTCCTGACGGGCACGGCCTGATCGGCATGCGCGAGCGCGTCGGCATGTACGGCGGCGCCGTGTCGGCGGGCCCCCGGCAGGGCGGCGGCTTCGAGGTGCTGGCCAGGTTGCCGATGGCGAAGGCGGCGTAGATGATCCGGGTGATGCTGGTCGACGACCAGGAGCTGCTGCGGGCCGGGTTCAGGATGGTGCTCGGCGCGCAGCCGGACATCGAGGTGGTGGCGGAGGCGGGAGACGGCGCCGCGGCGCTGGAGATCCTGAAGACCACCGAGGTGGACGTGGTGCTGATGGACGTCCGCATGCCCGGCATGGACGGCGTGGAGGCCACCAGGCACGTCGACGGGCCGAAGGTGCTCATCCTGACCACGTTCGACCTCGACGAGTACGCCTTCGCGGCGGTCAGGGCGGGTGCGGCCGGGTTCCTGCTGAAGGACGTGCCGCCGGCCGACCTGGTCAACGCGATCAAGGTGGTGCACGCGGGCGACTCCGTGGTCTCGCCGGCCACGCTGCGGCGGATGCTGGACCGCTTCGCCGCGCAGCTCCCGGCCGACGCCCCGCTGGCGTCGGCGGCGGGCGAGCTGACGCCGCGCGAGCGGGAGGTGCTGCTCATGGTGGCGCGCGGCCTGTCCAACATGGAGATCGCGGCGCGCCTGGAGGTGGCGGAGGCGACGGTGAAGACGCATCTGGGACGGGTGCTGGCCAAGCTGGGGCTGCGGGACCGGGCGCAGGTGGTGGTCTTCGCGTACGAGGCCGGGCTGGTCGTGCCCTCGCATCGGCCGAAAGTCTGACGGGGGTCATCCACCGGCGCACGCGAAGTCCCTCCTCAAGGCCCACAAAATCCGAAATTTCCACTCCTAGCGTGAGTCGCGGCTGTAAATCGCGACAAGGAGTGAAAGTGACGCTCACTGAGACCCGGCGCCAGGCCCCGCCCGCCGTCGTGGCCACCGATCTGACCAAGGTGTACGGCCAGGGCGACGCCCAGGTGCACGCCCTGCGCGGGGTGAACGTGTCGTTCGCCACCGGGGCGTTCACCGCCATCATGGGCCCGTCGGGCTCCGGCAAGTCCACGCTCATGCACTGCCTGGCCGGCCTCGACGCCGCCACCTCCGGCACGGTGCACATCGGCGACGTGGAGCTGACCGGGCTGACCGACAAGCAGCTCACGCTGCTGCGCCGGGAGCGGATCGGCTTCATCTTCCAGGCCTTCAACCTGCTGCCCACGCTCACCGCCGAGCAGAACATCCGCCTGCCCCTCGACATCGCCGGCCGCCAGGCCGACCAGGTGCTCTTCGACCGGGTGATCGAGACCGTCGGGCTGCGCGACCGGCTCTCGCACCGGCCGACCGAGCTGTCCGGCGGCCAGCAGCAGCGGGTGGCGGTGGCCAGGGCGCTCATCAGCAAGCCGCAGGTGATCTTCGCCGACGAGCCCACGGGCAACCTGGACTCCCGCAGCGGGGCCGAGGTCCTGTCCTTCCTGCGCATCTCCGTGCGCGAGCTGGACCAGACCATCGTCATGGTCACGCACGACCCGGTGGCGGCCTCGTACGCCGACCGCGTGGTGTTCCTGCGTGACGGCGAGCTGGTCACCGAGCTCGCCGCGCCGACGCCGCAGAGCGTGCTGGACACCCTCGTCCGGCTGGAGGCGTGAGGTGCTCAGGACCGCGCTGGCCGGGCTGCGCGCGCACCGGCTCAGGCTGCTGCTCACCTCGCTGGCGATCATGCTCGGGGTGGGGTTCATCGCGGGCACGTTCGTGCTCAACGACACCGTCCAGGCCGGCTTCGCCCAGCGGGTCACGGCCGACGCGGGCAAGGTGGACGTGGCCGTGCTGCCGGCCGAGCCCGACGGGACGGTGCCCGAGGAGGTGCTGGAGCGCGTGCGCGCGCTCCCCGGCGTGACCGAGGCCCAGGGCCTGATCAGGGCGAGCGCGCCCGTCCTCGGCAAGCAGGGCAAGGTCGTCGGCAACTTCCCCACCACCGCCCTGTCGGTCACCCGAGGCCCGCTCGACCGCACCGCCGTCGTCTCCGGCACCGGCCCCGGCACCGACGACGGCGCCGCCGTCCTGGACGAGAACACCGCCAGGGCCCAGGGCTTCCGGCTCGGCGACACGATCACCGTGCTCGACCACGACCAGCGGCGGCACCAGTTCAGGCTGGTCGGCCTGATCGACACCGGCGTGGACCAGATGCTCGCCTACACCGGCGCGGTCGGCTTCACCCCCGCCGTCGCCCAGCGCATGACGGGCGCGAAGGGGTACGCCGAGATCGACGTGGCGGGCACCGTGTCGAAGCAGGCCGTCGCGGCGGCCGCCGGCGGCTCGTACACCGTCAAGACCGGCGCCGAGCTGGCCGACGACCTGGCCGCCGCGGCCGGCGTCGAGACCCAGATGTTCACGCTGGGCCTGCTGCTGTTCGGCGTCGTGGCGATGATGGTGGCCGCGCTGGTCATCTACAACACCTTCAACATCCTCGTCGCCCAGCGCACGCGCGAGATGGCGCTGCTGCGCTGCATCGGGGCCACGCGCGGGCAGGTGTTCGGCTCGATCGTGCTGGAGTCGGCCGTCGTGGGCCTGCTGGCCTCCGCGCTGGGCCTGCTCATGGGGTACGGCCTGGCGGCGCTCACACTGACCGTGCTCGGCGCGCTCGACGCCCCGCTGCCCACGGACGCGGCGGTCTCGCTCACCCCGCCCACGATCGCCATCGGGCTGGCCGTGGGGCTGGTCGTCACGGTGTGCGCGGCCCTGCTGCCCGCCCGCTCCGCCACCCGCGTGCCGCCGATCGCGGCACTGCGCAGCCAGGCGGAGGAGCAGACGTTCCGCGCGGGACTGGTGCGCGCCGGCTTCGCGGCGCTGTTCCTGGTGGCGGGCCTGGGCACGACGGGCGCCGGCGCGTTCGCGCTCGAACCCGGCGAAACCTCGCTCTTCGTCGTCATGGCCGGGGGCGCGCTGACCTTCCTGGCGGTGCTCATCCTGGGCCCGGTGCTGGTCAGGCCGCTGAGTGCGCTGGTGGGCTGGGTCCCGCGGCGGCTGTTCGGAGTGCCCGGCCGCCTGGCGGTGGACAACTCGGGACGCAACCCCAAGCGGGCCGCCACCACCACGGTCGCGCTGACGATCGGGGTGACGCTGATGACGCTGATCACGGTGGTCACCGCGTCCACCAGGCTGACGATGACGGTCAAGCTGGACGAGCAGTTCCCCGTCGACTACCTGCTGGCCAGCCAGGAGCGCGACTCCGTCATCCCCAGGTCCGTGGCCGGGGAGCTGCGCGGCCGGCCTGAGCTGGCGTCGGTGGCGCAGATCCGCGAAGTCAAGACCACGGTCGACGGCAGGCGCGTGGACGCGGGGACGTTCAGCGGCGGCATGGAGCCGCAGGTCGCCGCCGGCTCCATGCGGGGCTTCGGCGCGGGACAGGTGGCGCTGGACGACGTCACGGCCGAGCGGCTCGGCGCCCGGGTCGGCGACACGGTCTCGATGCGGACGGAGCACGCGGGCACCGTGTCGCTGAAGGTGGTCGCGGTGCTCGACAGCACGGAGTCGACGCTGCCGCCGGTCACGGTCGCGGAGCAGCCGTTCGAGTCGTACTTCGGCGCTGTGCCCGACTCGCGCGTGATGGTGACCATCGCGGACGGCGTGCCCCCGGACAAGGCACGCGCGGTCGTGGACGCCGCCGCGGCGCCCTACCCGAACGTGCAGGTGACCAGCTCGACAGAGGTACGCGGGCAGTTCGACGAGACCCTCGACATGTTGCTCATGATCATCACCGGGCTGCTCGGGCTGGCGATCCTGATCTCGCTGCTGGGCATCGCGAACACGCTCTCGCTCTCCGTCCACGAACGGACCAGGGAGTCCGCGCTGCTGCGGGCGCTCGGCCTCACCCGGCCGCAGCTCCGGCGCATGCTGTCGGTCGAGGCGCTGGTCCTCGGGCTGATCGGGGCGCTGGTCGGGGTGGTGCTGGGTGTCGTCTTCGGCTGGGCCGCGATGCGGGCGATGCTGAGCGGGGCCCTGTTCGCGGCGCCGGTGGCACAGATCGCGCTGTACGTGGTGCTGTCGGGGCTGGCTGGGGTGCTGGCGGCGGTGCTGCCTGCCCGGCGGGCCGCGCGGGCCTCGATCGTCGGTTCCCTGGCCACGGGGTGACCCCGGACAGACGCCCCGAAGTCGAATAAATCCGGAAAACCCGGATAGAGGGTATCTGTGGGTCGGGCGTCTTATGGGGGCGGCGCCCGGCCTTGCTCTGCCGCGCGCCAGCGGGGCGTTCGGCCAGACTCCGCTCCGGCGGCCGGCAGAGCACACGGCCCGGCCCTCGCTCCGACGGTCACCGGGGCGTGCGGCCGGGCCCACAGCCCCTGCGGTACAACGCGGCGTGCGGCCGGCCCCTCCAGCGGTCAGCGGGGCGTGCGGCCGGCCCCACGCGCCCAGCGCTCAGCGGGGCGTGCGGCCGGGCCACAGCTCGGCCACGGTCTCCGGGTCGAGCAGCGGCCGGGCCACCACCTCGCCCGTCGCCCGGTCGATCACCACGCATCCGCCCCCCGCCGTCTCCGGCAGCCTGGCCGGATCGTCGGGCTCCAGGTCGCGGATCCACGCCACGTACCCGCCGTCGAACCCGAACACCCCCACCGGCAGCGCCTCCTCCGGCGCCCGCACCCCGTTGTAGTACTCCTCGGCCAGCGCCCTGGCCTCCTCCAGGTTCATCGCGGCCGCCCCCGGCGATCGAGTATCACGCAGAACACCCCGGTCACGGTCCGGTACGGCGGCTCGACCGACATGTGCCCCCGCTGGGCGTCGATCCAGATGACCTCGCCGTCGAAGTTGACCGCGTTCCAGGCGTGGGAGCCGCCGCCGGGCCAGCGCACCACGATGACGGCCGCGGCGCCGTGCCCGGCGTCGAGCAGCCGCCGCGCGATCAGCGGGTAGGCGTGCCGGCCCTGACCGGCGTACTGCAGGCGATGCCCTGCCCACCGCTCGATCCTGGCCACGCTCCCCTCCTCGCCGGTCAGCACCGGCCGGCCGATCCGGTCGTACTCGGGGAGTCTCGGCGCGGCCGTCGCGGGCTCGCCGTGCCAGGTGGACAGCACGGCCAGCGCGCAGTCGGCGGCGTTGGACGACCGGAACGGGTCGTCGGCCGGGCCGCCGCCGTTGACCAGGCGCACCCAGGTGCCACGCGGGTCGGGGAAGCGGGCGCCGGGCCGCAACGCCTCGGCGAGGTCCCGCTCCACCTGCGGGTCCGGCTGGGCCAGCCCGCCGGGCACCCCGTACGGGCGGCTGTCGGCGAGCCTGGGCGGCCGCCGCGGCCCGTCGAACCAGTCCTCCTCGGCAGCAGGCACGCCGAGCTCCGGGCCACCGTCCCGCGCCCGGCCGGCGTCGGGCACGTCACCGGCCCGCGCCGGATCGGCGGCCAGCTCGTAATCGAGCCACCGCACGCCGTCGGCCACCACGGGGTTGTAGTGCCCATTCTGAAGGGCCCATCGGACACTCGGCTTGCGCTCGCGGAACACGGCCTGCCTCCTGTCATGCTCGACGAACGATCGTAGAGGCGACGCCGTGTCAAAGGGGCGAACTCGGCGGAGATTCTCCGCGCTCGCCGGGGCCTTTACCTGCGAAAATGCCTCAAACCAGGGCTCAGGCCACCTGCACGGTGACGGTGTGCCAGCCGCTCGCGCCGTCGGGCGCGGGCGGGGCGGACTGCTCGGTCTGGGTACGCCCGGAGGCATCGGTCGCCCGCACCTCGATCGTGTGCTCGCCGGGGGTCGCCGCCCAGTCGATCGCCCACTGCCGCCACGTGTCGGGCCCGTGCACCTCGGCCAGCCTCGCCTCCCGCCACTGCCCGCGGTCCACCCGCACCTCCACCGCGTCCACGCCGGTGTGCTGCGCCCAGGCCACCCCGGCGATCGTGGCGGGGCCCGCCTTCAGTGAGCCGCCCTGCTTCGGCACGTCGATGCGCGACTGCGTCTTGATCGGGCCCATGGCGGACCAGCCGCGCGGGGTCCAGTACGCCTGGTCCCGGTCGAACCTGGTCACCTTGATGTCCACGACCCACTTGGTGGCCGAGACGTATCCGTACAGGCCGGGCACCACCTGCCGCACGGGGAAGCCGTGATCGACCGGAAGCACTTCTCCGTTCATCGCCACCGCGAACAGCGCGTCGCGGCCGTCCATCACCACGTCCACCGGGGTGCCGCAGGTGAAGCCGTCGGCCGAGGTGGACAGCAGCATGTCGGCGTCGGCCCGCAGCCCGGCCCGGCGCAGCACGTCGGCCATCCGCGCGCCCAGCCAGCGGGCGTTGCCCACGTAGGGGCCGCCGACCTCGTTGGAGACGCAGGTCAGCGTGACGTCCGCCTCGGTGAGCGGCAGCTTCAGCAGGTCGGCGAAGGTGAGCTCGACGGGGCGGTCGACCATGCCGTGGATGCGCAGCGTCCAGTCGGCCGGGTCCACCTGGGGGACGACGAGGGCGGTGTCCACGCGGTAGAAGTCCCTGTTCGGGGTGACGAACGGCGACAGGCCGCCGATCCGCAGGTCCGCGCCGGCCGGGACGGGCCTGGCGGGGGTCGCCGCCCTGGGCAGCGTCACCCCGCCCCGCGCCGCGTCCACGGCCCGCCGCCCGCCGAGCTGCTGCCCCAGCACCGCTCCCGCCCCGGCCACGACCACACCTCCGGCGACGCCGGTCAGCAGGCGCCTCCGGTCGAACGCCGGCGCCTCGCCGCCTGCCTGCATCACCGCGGGCCGCTCCACCGCACCCCGGTTTTGCGTCACCCCAGCACCAGCCTCGGCATCCGGCTTCCCAGCGCCCTCCGGCTCTCCAGCGGCCGTAGGCCCTTGAGCGCCCGTATGCCCTTGAGCGGCGCCGTCATGTCGCGGCGCGCCGGAGGGGGCGGGCTCGGCAGGCGCGGCGGCAGGCGTGCGCGACGCGGTGCCGCCGGTCGCACGCCGTAGCAGCCAGCCCAGCGCCCAGGCCCCGGCGGCCACCCCCACCACGGTCGGCACCACGTCCAGAGCCCTGGCGTCCGGTCGCGTGACCACCGCCAGCACGCCGATCACCCCGAACAGCACGAACCCGAGATGACCGAACAGGAGCCGGCGGCGGGACAGCAGCCCGATGAGGGCGGCCACGGCGGCGAGCACCACGAGCACGCCGCCCAGCAGGACGGCCTTGTCGTTCTCGCCGAACGCCCTGATGGCGAAGTCCTTGACCGGGGCGGGCGTCAGATCGACGGTCGCGTCGCCGACGGCCACCACGGGAAACGTCGTGGGCCCGACGACCCCGGCGACAAGCTGCGCGACCCCGAGGGCGACGCCCCCGCAGGTCAATCCCGCCAGAGCCCCCGCCCACGCGGGGACCGTTGTATTCCTCTGCACAAGAACGACGCTACGTCCCCCGAGCAGCGCAATTCTTACGCGGGGGTTACGACCCGAGCAGCTCGCGCACGGCGGGCGCCAGCGCCCGGAAGGCCCGCCCGCGGTGGCTGATGGCGTCCTTCTCCTCGGGAGCCAGCTCGGCCGTGGTGCGCGACTCGCCCTCGGGCACGAAGATCGGGTCGTACCCGAACCCTCCGGACCCCCGGGGCGTACGGACGAGGCTGCCCGGCAGCGTGCCCTCCACCACCCGGAACTGCCCGGACGGCAGCGCCAGCGCGGCGGCGCAGGCGAAGTGGGCGGTGAGCTTCTCGGCGGGCACGTCGGCGACCTGGGCGAGCAGCAGCTCCAGGTTGGCGCTGTCGTCGCCGTGCCGGCCCGCCCAGCGGGCCGAGAAGACGCCCGGCATGCCGTTGAGCACGTCGACGCAGAGCCCCGAGTCGTCGGCCACGGCGGGCAGCCCCGAACCCTGGGCGACCGCGTGCGCCTTGAGCAGGGCGTTCTCCTCGAACGTGACCCCGGTCTCGGCGATCTCGCCGATCGAGGGGAACTCCTCGAGCCCGACGATGTCGAACCCGGCGAGGATGCGGCGCAGCTCTGCGATCTTGCCCGCGTTGCGGGTGGCCAGCACGATCTTCATGACTCCAGGGCCTCCTGCTGGATCAGCGTCAGCTCCTCGCAGCCGGCCACGGCCAGGTCGAGGAGCTGGTCGAGCGCCCCGCGGTCGAACGGCGCGCCCTCGGCCGTGCCCTGGACCTCGACGAACGTGCCCTCGCCGGTCATCACGACGTTCATGTCGGTCTCGGCGGCGACGTCTTCGGTGTAGCAGAGGTCGAGCATCGGCACCGAGCCGACCACGCCGACGGAGACGGCCGAGACCGAGCCGATGAGCGGGTCGCCGGGGCACATGCGGCGCTCGCGCATCCAGGCGACCGCGTCGGCCAGCGCGACGTAGGCGCCGGTGATGGCGGCGGTCCTGGTGCCGCCGTCGGCCTGCAGCACGTCGCAGTCGAGCAGAATGGAGTTTTCGCCCAACGCCTTGTAATCGACGCAGGCGCGCAGCGAACGCCCGATCAACCGGGAAATCTCGTGAGTGCGGCCGCCGATTTTGCCGCGGACCGATTCACGATCGTTACGTGTATTGGTCGCTCGCGGCAGCATGGCATATTCGGCCGTGACCCAGCCCTGGCCGCTGCCCCTGCGCCAGCGGGGCACGCTGTCCTGCACCGACGCGGCGCACAACACGCGCGTGCCGCCGAACTCGACCAGCACGGACCCTTCCGCATGCGTCAGCCATCGCCGGGTGATGGTGATGGGACGTAGCTGGTCAGGGTTGCGGCCATCCTGTCGGGACATGCAGATCACCCTATCTCCGAGCCGCGACACTCTTGACCAACTGTGTCCGCCACATGGATCCTTACGCAATGACAACGGGGGTGTTGCGAAACCCTGACTTCCTCCGGTTCCTCAGTTCGCATGTGGCGAACGAACTTGGGGCGAATATCTCACGCGTGGCCCTCCCGCTGGTAGCCGTGCTGGTGCTGCACGCGGGGCCCGCGGAAGTGGGGGTGCTGTCGTCGTTGCAGACGGCGGCGTTCCTGCTGATCGGCCTGCCCACGGGGGTGTGGGTCGACCGGATGCGCAAGCGCCGGGTGATGATGGCGTCCGATGTGATCAAGTTCGTGATGCTGGGGAGCATCCCGGTGGCGGTCGCGTTCGACGTGCTGACGATCGAGATGATGTTCGCGGTGGCGCTGCTGGTCGGGATGTCGCAGGTCTTCAACGACGTGGCCGACCAGACGTACCTGCCCCAACTGATCAGCACGCCGCTGCTCAGCGACGGCAACGCCAAGCTGGAGGTGGTGCGGTCGGGAGCGTTCCTGGCGGGGCCGGGGGTGGGGGGCGCGCTGGTGCAACTGTTCGGCGCGCCGCGCACGGTCGTCGCCACCGCGCTCGGCGCGCTGGCCTCGGTGTTCCTGCTGCTGTCCATCAAGGTGCCCGACAAGCCGCCCGCCGACGTCCGGCGCGGCCCGCTGCTGCGGGAGATCCGCGAGGGCCTGGCGTACGTGTGGCGCGACCGCCTGTTACGGGCGTTCGTGGCCTCGTCGGGCATCAACAACCTGTGTGTGAGCGGCGTGCTGGGCCTGTCGGTGCTGTTCCTGGCCGAGACCGTCAAGCTGTCGCCGGGCGCGGTCGGCGCGCTGCTCATGTCCGGCGGGATCGGGGGGATCCTGGGCGGGCTGACCGGCGGCTGGCTGTCCAGGCGGCTCGGCAGCGCCAGGGCGACCCTGCTGGCCATCATCGTCGGCGCCCCGTCCGGCCTGCTCCTGCCCTTGACGCAGGCCGACTGGCGGGTGGTGTGCTTCGTCATCACCTCGATCATGATCTCCTGGGCCGCCACCATGTCGAACGTCGGCCAGACCACCTACCGGCAGACCGTCACGCCCGACCACCTGCTCGGCCGGGTCAACGCGTCGGTGCGCTTCGTGACGTGGGGCGTGATGCCGGTCGGCGCGCTGGTCGGCGGGCTCGTCGCGCAGCAGATCGGGGTGCGGGAGGCGCTGTGGCTGCTGATGATCGGCCGGATGGGGGCGTTCGTGCCGCTGCTGTTCTCGCCGCTGCCGCGCGTACGCGACTACACCGAGCTCCAGGCCAACGCCTGACACCGCGTCAGGCCAGGTCGTACACGGCGCCGCTGCGGGCCAGCTCCACCGGCCCCGCGTAACCGCCGCCCGAGGCCTCCTCCAGCACGGTGGCCTGGTCGTTCCACGGGACGAGGTGGGTCAGCACGAGCCTGCCCACGTCGGCCTTGGCGGCGTGCTCGGCCGCCTGGCGGCCGGTGAGGTGCAGGTCGGGGGGCAGGTCGGGGCCCTCGACGAACGACGCCTCGCACAGCAGCAGGTCGGTGCCCGCGGCCAGCTTGACCAGCTCGTTCGACTCCCCGGTGTCACCCGAGTAGGCGATGCTCCTGCCGCCGTTGGCGACCCGGAACCCGTACGCCTCGACCGGGTGGTTGACCAGGCCGGCGGTGAGCGTGAACGGCCCGATCTCGTACGAGCCCGGCGTCAGCGCCACGAACTCGAAGGCGGTCTCCAGCCCCGGCTCCTCCGGCATGCCGTACGCGGCCGCCAGCCGGGCGGGCGCGTCGGCGGGCGCGTAGACCGGCACGACGGGGTACGGCGCCGCGGGCCCGTACGTCCGCGCCACGTGGTAGCCGCAGATGTCGAGACAATGATCGGCGTGCAGGTGCGATAGGCAGATGGCGTCCACGTCGTACAGGCCGATGTGGCGTTGCAGCGCACCCAGCGACCCGCTGCCGAGGTCGAGCAGCAGCCTGAACCCGTCGGCTTCGAGGAGGTAGCAGGATGCGGGGCTGTCGGGCCCGGGGTAGCTCCCGGAACAGCCGACGATGGTCACCTTCATGTGGGCCTCCCGTTATAGGTAGTACCCCCCGCTGGTGCGACTTCGACCACATCGATCTCCGGGCCCAGGAACCGTCGCCCGAGCCGGGCGAAGAGCAGGGAGTCGCCGGTGGCGCGGAAGCGGTGCCGGGGGGTGGCCTCGCTTCCCGCCGCCAGATCGCGGTCGTGCAGGATCCGGTAGACGTCCTTGGCCGTCTCGTCGGCGCTGGAGATGAGCGTGACCCCTTCACCGGCGACGTAGGAGATCGCGCCGGTGAGCAGCGGGTAGTGCGTGCAGCCCAGGATGAGCGTGTCGCACCCGGCGGCCCTGATGGGCTCCAGGTACTCGCGCACGACCTCGATGAGCTCGTCGCTCATCGTCTCTCCACGCTCGACGTACTCCACCAGGCGTGGGGCGGCCACGCCGGTGAGCTGCACGTCGGGCGCCGCGGTGAAGGCGTCGTGATAGGCCATGGAGTCGATGGTGGCCCTGGTGGCGATCACCCCGACCCTGCCGTTGCGGGTGGCGCGCACCGCGCGCCTGGTGGCCGGCATGATCACCTCGACGACGGGCACGTCGTAGCGCTCGCGGGCGTCGCGCAGCACGGCGGAGCTGGCGCTGTTGCACGCGATCACGAGCATCTTGACGTCCTGCTCGACCAGGTGGTCCATGACCTCCAGGGCGTAGGCGCGCAGCTCCGCGAGGCGCTTGGGCCCGTACGGCTGATGGGCCGTGTCGGCCACGTAGGTGATGGATTCCTGGGGCAGCTGATCGATGATCGCGCGTGCGACCGTCAGGCCGCCGACCCCGCTGTCGAAGATCCCAATACTCGCGTCCGGCACGCTCTAGAGGGTAGGCGACCTGCACGATCAACACTGCGTAAGAATGCTCACACTGCGACACGTGGAGCGGGAAACGTTGTTGCCTTGCTCACAGAAGGCGCGCATTTAGCGCGATATTTCAGCCTCTTCCGACGCGGGCGAGCTGGCGTGACTGGGCGACGAGGCGGCCGGTGGAGTCGCGCACCTCGACCTCCTCGTCGAACCAGCCGTCGGAGACCAGCCGGCCGCTGCCGAGCAGCGTGAGCCAGCCGGGCGCGGGCAGGGCGCGCAGGTGCCAGGTGAGGTCCACGGTCGGCGCCCAGCCGCGCCCTCCGGCGGAGAACACCACGGGCGGCAGCGCGTCCACGGCCAGCGCCAGCACGTACGGGTCGGGGTCCTGGGGCTCGGCCATCCTGAAGTACGCCCGCGACTCCGGCCTGCCGGTGGGCTGGCCCTTCAGCCAGCCGATCGTGGGCGGGTCGAAGAGCAGGTCCATCTGGGCGTTCAGGGTCATGCCCGACTCTGGCTTGGGGTCGGGGAGCTTGGCGCAGTCCTCGATCGGCGGCATGCCGTGTGCTGCTTCATCGGTGTAGACCGGCTCGACGTCCTGCAGCGTGGCCGTGGTGATCAGGCCCTCGATCTGCGCCACGCCGTCCTGCACCAGCGTCGCCCTGGCGAACGCGGCCGTCCTGCCCGCCTTCAGCGGCTCGATCCTGACCTGCGCGGGCCCGGCGACCGGCGCCTTCAGGAACTGCGCCGTCTGGCTCACGGGATGCTCGAACGGCGAGGCGTCCACCGCCGCGCGCAGGATCACGGCCATCAGGTAGCCGCCGTTGAGCGGGCCGCCGATCGCGTATCCAGGGTCGAGACACACGTCATAGGTGTTCTCGTCCACCCTGATCGCCTGCGTGGCCTCGTCGAACTTGGTCATCCGCCCTGCCTCACATCTGGAACTATGTTCTAGACACTCTAGAGCATTCTTCCCTCAGCGCGCCTACCTGCGAAAACGTGATTCGGCTGACAACGTTTGATCATGGCAAGTGTCACCGAACTCATCGGTCAGTCCGTTTGGGACTCCAACGGGGTGTGGGTCGGTTTCGTGGTGGACATCCGGGTGGTCAAGCACAGGGGCGAGCTCCAGCAGAGCCACACGGTCTACGGCCTCGTCGTCTCCAGCCGCCGCGCTCCGCTCCTGCTCGGCCTCACCCGTGATCGCCAGGGCCGATCGGCCTGGGTCTCGCGGACGCTGGCGCGGATGGTCTACGCCGGGTGCACGTTCGTGCCGTGGGAGCACGTCCTGGACTACGGAGACGGGGAGGTCCACATCGATGTCCTGAGAAAAGAGCTGAACCGCGTCTAATTCCAACTTCAGCACATTGCAAGCGCCCGTCTAGCAACATCAGATACTTTCTCTGTGGTCAAAAGTCCACATTGTGAGTTGAGTGATGTCTGCGAACAATCCCCCCTATGGCCAGGATCCTGACCGGACCACGGCGTACAACTGGAACCAGGGGCAGCAGCCGGAGCAGCAGCCGACGGCTCAGTATCCGGGCCCGCCCTACCCACCGCAGCAGCCGTACCAGCAGCAGCAGTACGGCCAGCCGCAGTACGACGCTCAAGGTCAGGGTGCCTACGGTCAGCAGGCGTCCTACGGCCAGCAGCCCGACTACGGCCCCCAGCACGGGCAGCAGCAGCCCTCCTACGGCGGCGCGCCCCAGTACGGCGGCCAGCAGGCCCAGCAGGGCTGGCAACAGGACCAAGGCGGCTGGCAGCAGCAACAGCAGCCCCAGCAGGGCTGGCAGCAGGAGCAGGTCGGCTGGCAGCACCAGGGCCCCGACGGCTTCGGCCAGCAGGAGCCGCCGAAGAAGGGCCGCAAGAGCTGGGTGATCGCCATCGCGGCGGCACTCGCCGTGGTCCTGCTCGGCGGCGGCGCGGTCTGGGCCGTGGGCGCCTTCGGCGGCGGCGGCACGCAGCCGAACGACGTGCTCCCCGCCGACTCGATCGCCTACGCCCGCCTCGACCTGGACCCGGCCGCGAACCAGAAGCTGGCGCTGTTCCAGCTCGCCAGGAAGTTCACGGTCACCAAGGACTCCTTCTCCGGCGAGGACCCGCGCAAGGCGCTGTTCGACCTGGTCAACGAGCAGGACTCCGACAGCAAGCTGGACTTCGCCAAGGACGTCGACCCGTGGCTGGGCAGCCGGGTCGGCTTCGCCGCCGTCCCCTCCGGCAAGGAGGAGCCCGACTTCGCGGTGGCGGTGCAGGTCAAGGACCAGGAGCTGGCCAAGGCCGGCATCGCCAAGCTCATGGAGGGCGACAAGTACGGCCTGGCCTTCCGCGAGGACTACGCGCTGCTGAGCTCCACCCAGGCCCTGGCCGACAAGTACGCCCAGGGCGAGGGCAGCCTGACCGACAACGCCGAGTTCAGCGAGGACATGGGCGCGGTCGGCGAGCAGGGCGTGCTGTCGTTCTGGGCCGACATGGGCGGCCTGATGGAGCTGGCCAAGAAGCAGATCCCGGCCGACCAGCAGGCGGCCGTCGAGCAGGTCAAGGATGCCAGGTTCGCCGGCGCGCTGCGCTTCGACAGCGCCTACGTCGAGCTCGCCGGCATCGTGCGCGGCGCCAAGGGCATGGCCCCGCAGGGCGACCTGCCCAAGGCCGACCTCGGCACCCTGCCCGCCTCCACGGCCGGCGCGCTGTCGATCTCCGGCCTCGACCAGGTGGTCACCAAGCAGTGGGCCGAGATCGAGAAGCAGGCCACGGCGGCCGGCGGCACCGAGATCAGCCAGATGCTCCAGCAGGCCAAGACCCAGTTCGGCCTGGAGCTGCCCGGCGACCTGGCCACGGTCTTCGGCAAGAACTTCACGGTCGCCCTCGACAGCGAGGGCCTGGACAGCGACCAGGTCAAGGGCGGCGTGCGCGTGATGACCGACCCGGCCAAGGCGCAGGCGGTCCTGGACAAGGTCCAGGCGGCGCTCACGCAGAACGGCGGGACCGCCCCGCAGATCGCCAAGGTCTCCGGTGACGGCGTCTTCACGGTGGCGACGACCGACGAGTACGCCAAGAAGCTGGCCGAGGAGGGCACGCTCGGCGACTCCGAGACGTTCCAGACCGCGATCCCCAACGCGGCCGACGTGAACTACGCGCTCTTCGTGGACCTCGACAAGGTCGAGAAGCTCTACCTGGCCTCCATGGAGGGCGACGACAAGGCCAACGCCCAGGTGCTGCGCGCCGTCGGGCTGAGCGGCACGCAGACCGACACCGAGGCGACGTTCTCGCTGCGGCTGCTGTTCAACTGAGGGCGGTAGAACGAAAGGGCGGCCGGTCGACGAGGACCGGCCGCCCTTCCTTCATGTTCCGCCCTCATGCCCGCTAGGCCCAGAGCTGGCCTTCCAGGCGCTCTTCGGCCTCTTCCAGGGTGCCCTCGTAGGCGCCCGTGGACAGGTACTTCCAGCCGCCGTCGGCCACCACGAACACGACGTCGGCGCGCTCGCCCGCCTTGGCCGCCTTCCTGGCCACGCCCAGCGCGGCGTGCAGCGCGGCCCCGGTCGAGACGCCGGCGAAGATGCCCTCGGAGGCCAGCAGCTCGCGGGTGCGGCGCAGCGCGTCGGCCGAGCCCACCGAGAAGCGGGTGGTCAGCACCGACTCGTCGTAGAGCTCGGGGATGAACCCCTCGTCCACGTTGCGCAGCCCGTACACCAGCTCGCCGTAACGCGGCTCGGCGGCGACGATCTGCACGCCCGGCACCCGCTCGCGCAGGAACCGCCCGACGCCCATCAGCGTGCCGGTCGTGCCGAGCCCGGCCACGAAGTGGGTGACCGTGGGCAGGTCCTCCAGGATCTCGGGGCCCGTGGTCTCGTAGTGGGAGCGCCAGTTGGCCGGGTTGCCGTACTGGTAGAGCATCACCCAGTCGGGGTGCTCGGCGGCCAGCCCCTTGGCCACCCGCACGGCCTCGTTGGAGCCGCCGGCGGCGGGCGAGGAGATGATCTCGGCGCCCCACATGCGCAGGAGCTGGCGGCGCTCCTCGGAGGTGTTCTCCGGCATCACGCAGATCAGCCGGTAGCCCTTGAGCTTGGCCGACATGGCCAGCGAGATGCCGGTGTTGCCGCTGGTCGGCTCGAGGATCGTGCAACCCGGCGTGAGCAGCCCGTCCTTCTCGGCCTCCTGGATCATCCAGAGGGCCGGCCGGTCCTTGATCGAGCCGGTGGGGTTGCGGTCCTCCAGCTTGGCCCAGATCCGCACGTCGGCAGAGGGCGACAACCTCGGCAACCCCACCAGGGGGGTGCGGCCGACCGAGTCGATCAGTGAATCGAAACGCATGTCACCCGCCGGCGACTGCGGGGAGCACGGTCACCGTGTCACCGTCGGACACCGGCGTGCCCAGACCGCCGAGGAAGCGCACGTCCTCGTCGTTCAGGTAGACGTTGACGAAGCGGCGCAGGCTGCCGTCGTCGACCAGGCGCTCCTTGATGCCGGGGTGAGCGGCCTCGAGATTGCTGATCAGCTCTTCGAGCGTGGCGCCCTCGGCGCTCACGGCCTTGGCGCCGTCGGTGTAGTTGCGCAGGATGGTCGGAATGCGAACCTCGATGGCCATCGCGGTCAGTCTCCTCAGGTCAGGTCGTCGTCCCATCGGCATGCAACGCCGATGGCTGGATGCGGATTCCGAGTCAGCGACAGTCGTAGACGACGACAGCAGGAGTGTGGGCGAAGAGGAAGCTCTGCACCGGCCTGACCATCATGGGAGAAACCTTACCTCTTCCTCCGTGACCACACCGTCGAGGATGCGGTAGGAGCGGAACTCCACCTCGTTCTCGTCCCTGGTGGAGACCAAGACGTAGTGGGCGCCGGGCTCGGAGGCGTAGGAGATGTCGGTGCGCGACGGGTACGCCTCGGTGGCGGTGTGGGAGTGGTAGATCACGACCGGCTCCTCGTCCAGGTCGTCCATCTCCCGCCACACCCGGAACTGCTCCATCGAGTCGAAGCGGTAGAAGGTCGGGGAACGCTCGGCGTTCTCCATGGGGATGAACCGCTCGGGCACGCCGTTCTTCCCCGCGATGACGCCGCACGCCTCGTCCGGGTGATCAGCCCGGGCATGGGCGACGATCTTGTCCACCAGTTCCTGCGAGATCGACAGCATGCCCGGAAATTACCAGAGCGCCCGGACCAGGCTGTCCTGGAGGTAGGTCAACCAGTCGTAGGTCACGTAGGCCGGGTAACGGGGGTCGTCCTCGGACATCATCGCGATCTCGTCGTGCACCTCTTCGGTCACGTCGAGCTTGGTGCCGAGCGTCAGGCGCAGGTCGTTGAGCGAGCGCAGCCACGCCTGGGCCTCCTCGGGCGACAGCTCGAAGCGCCCCGACCGCGCGGTCTCGTGCACGGTCTGCGCGTCGGCCCGCTTGCCGTCGCGCAGCGTGGCCTCGGTGTAGCGGCGGAACTCCACCGACTCCTTCTCGTCCTCGTACGCCGAGGGGAACAGCCTGGCCAGCACCGGATCCGACGGCGCCGCCCCGTCACCGATGCCCAGCGCCCGCTCCAGCGGGTCGTCGCTGGTCTGCCCCGGCGAGACGATGCCCAGCATCATGGAGACGAGCGAGCGCAGCAGCGAGACCTCGGCGGCCTCGAACACCGCCACGACGCCGCCGTTCCTGCCCCGCGAGAACCCCGAGCTCACCGGTGCCGCCTCACTGACCTCATGCGATTCACTTGACCGAGTCCGGCTGGAGCGTCGCCCACAGGCCGTAGGAGTGGAGAATCTGCACATCCCTTTCCATCTCCTCGCGCGTGCCACTGGACACGACAGCCTTGCCCTTGTGGTGCACGTCCATCATCAGCTTCTCGGCCTTCTCCCGGGTGTAGCCGAAGACCGTTTGGAAGACATAGGTCACGTAGGACATGAGGTTGACCGGGTCATTCCAGACGATGGTCACCCATGGCAGATCGGGCCGGACGTCCGATGACGGACGCTCGACGGTGATTGGAGCGGTGCTACCCACATCCCCGAGTCTGCCCTATCTGGGCCGTAGTCTTCGAGTCGTGACAATGACCATGAGCACTGCGTTGCTCACAGATCACTATGAGCTGACGATGCTGCAGGCCGCTCTGCGAAGCGGCGCGGCCCACCGGCGCGCGGTTTTCGAGGTGTTCGCCCGCCACCTGCCAGGTGGCCGCCGCTACGGGGTTGTCGCCGGTACCGGACGTGTCCTGGACGAGCTTGAACGCTTCCGTTTCGGTGACGATGAACTCACCTATCTGCGCGAGCGCGGAGTCGTGGACGAGACCACTCTGGCGTTTCTGGCCGATTACCGCTTCTCCGGGAACATCTACGGCTACCGCGAGGGCGACCTCTACTTCCCCGCCTCCCCGATCATGGTGGTGGAGGGCACGTTCGCCGAGGCCGTGCTGCTGGAGACCGTCGCGCTGTCCATACTGAACCACGACTGCGCGATCGCCTCCGCCGCCTCCCGCATGACCAACGCCGCCGGCAAGCGGCCGCTCATCGAGATGGGATCCCGCCGCACGCACGAGGCCGCCGCGGTGGCCGCCGCCAGGGCCGCGTACATCGCCGGGTTCGCCTCGACCTCCAACCTGATGGCCGGGCGCCTGTACGGGGTTCCCACGGCCGGTACGGCGGCGCACGCGTTCACGCTGCTGCACGACTCCGAGCGGGCGGCGTTCGAGGCCCAGATCGCCTCGCTGGGGCCGGAGACCACGCTGCTGGTGGACACCTACGACGTGCCCGCAGCCGTACGGACGGCCGTGGAGCTGGCCGGCACCAAGCTGGGCGCGGTCCGCATCGACTCCGGCGACCTGGCCGCCGCGGCGCAGGAGGTGCGCGAGCAGCTCGACTCGCTCGGCGCCTTCGACACCCGCATCCTGGTCACCTCCGACCTCGACGAGTACGCCATCGCCGCGCTCGCCGCCGCCCCCGTGGACGGCTACGGCGTCGGCACCTCCCTGGTGACCGGCTCGGGCGTGCCGACGGCGGCCCTGGTGTACAAGCTGGTGGCGCGGGAGACGGCCACCGGCAAGCTGGAGGCCGTGGCCAAGCGGTCGGTGGGCAAGCCGTCGCGCGGGGGCCGCAAGGAGGCGTACCGGCTGCTCGACGACCAGGGCCACGCCGAGACCGAGCTGATCACCACCGGCGGCCTCGTCCCCGAGGGCGGTATCCCCCTGCTGCACGAGCTGGTGCGCGACGGCGAGGTCGTCGGCCGCGAACCCCTGACCGCCGCCCGCGACCGGCACGCCGCCGCCGTCGCCACCCTTCCCCAGGAGGCCCTCCACCTCGGCCGCGGGTACGCGGCGATCCCCACCGAATTCTCCTGACGTATCGTGCTACCTATGGGCACCGCGTTGATCATCGTCGATGTGCAGAACGACTTCTGCGAGGGCGGCAGCCTGGCCGTGGCCGGGGGCTCGGAGGTGGCCGCGGGGATCACCCGCCACGTGGCCGACCACGGCTACGACCACGTCGTGGCGACCCGCGACTACCACATCTCCCCCGGCACCCACTTCGCCGACGCCCCCGACTACGTCTCCACCTGGCCCGCCCACTGCGTCGCCGGCACGCCCGGAGCCGACTTCCACCCGTCGTTCGACGTGTCGGCGGTGGAGGAGGTCTTCAGCAAGGGGGCGTACGAGGCGGCGTACAGCGGCTTCGAGGGCACGTCCGGCGACGGGGTGCCGCTGGCCGACTGGCTGCGGGAGCGCGGGGTGCGCGAGGTCGACGTGGTGGGCATCGCCACCGACCACTGCGTGCGCGCCACGGCCCTCGACGCGGTCAAGCACGGGCTGGCGGTGCGGGTGCTGCTGGACCTGACGGCCGGCGTCGCCCCGACGACCACGGAGGCGGCGCTGGCGGAGCTGCGCGAGGCAGGCGCCGTCCTTCGGGGAGCGCCTGCCCTGGGCTGAGGGCAGCCGATCACGAAGTGTGCACACTGGGCAACGCTCAGGTCATGTGATATCGAAGAGGGCGAACTCACTCCGAAGGCGGAGTAACACGGAGAGTGACAACTCTTCCCATCAGTGGAGGTTCCTCATGCTGCCCCTCTCCCTCGGCATGGCCTGGCTCCTTCTCGCCCCCCTCTGCCTGTGGCTGCTGATCAGGGGCAGCAACACCGAGCGCGCGGGCGCGATCGTGACGTTAGCCCTGCTGGAGGCCGGGACGATCGCGATGAACGCCCTCCTCCACCCCGCCGTCCCCGTCCAGCCCGCCGCCGCCCACATCCTGCCGGCCCCGCCCGCCCGCACCGCCGGCGGCGCCCCGATGCCCGCCTCCTGTGACGAGCGGGCCCAGGTGCCCCGCACCGCCGAGGCGAAGGCCGGCGGGGAGTTGCTGCTGAGCTGGCCGGCGGCATCGCGCGAGTGCGACCGCGCCGAGGTCACGCTCCTCGCCCGGGACGGAAAGCTGCTCATCTGGCTGCGCACGGTTCAGCGCACCGGGGAGCACGAGGCCCGCGGGGGCGTGCTCACGCTGCCCGTCCGCGTCCAGGACGGCACGGCGTCGCTGAAGGTCCCGTTCCACGGCAAGGCCCGCTACGTCCCGGCGGACGGGCGCAGCGGCCGGCCCATCCCGGGATCAGCCACGTAAGAGGGGACGAGAGGAGTTCAGGGGTGGGCGATGGCCATCCGCAGCGCGTCGTCGAACAGGGCGAACACCTCGAACGCGTGCCGCAATCCGGTGATCGACAAGACCCGGGCCATCACCCCCTGGACCCCGCCGAGCAGCAGCCTCGTATCCCTGGACTCGCACCGCTGCATGATGTCGACGAGTTCGTTCATCCCCATGGAGTCGCAGAACGAGACCTCGCCGAGATCCAGGATCAGGAAGGGTTTGGGCGGCAGCTCCCAGATGCGCTGCAGGTGCTCCCGCAGGATCGGCAGCGCGTCGACGTCGAGCTCGCCCTCGAGCCTGATGATGATGGCGTTTCGAGAGAGGCCGGAAGTGACGGCGAGCGTCGACTTTCCGGTGGCCTCAGACGACATGGGCAAAGTCCTTCTGCATATCCGCAAGACAGCCAAGAGTGGTTGTTGCCACTCCCGTCGAGCTTCTAACAGAAGGCCACTGCTCTGTGTCCAAATGCGCAGAGTCACGCATCGTAATCACCGGCCCGGCGACCGTTTCATACGCTTTGACCTGGGGAAACGCACGTCACCGGGCCTGCGCCGTCATACCGCCCGATAGGTGACCAAGTACGCGAGGGTAAGGACGGCGAGGACGCCGAGCAGGACGCTCGTGCCGCCGACCACCATCACCACATGCGTATGGCGGAACATCTTGCGCATCGCGGCCACCGTCAGTCCGATCAGGACGGTCAGGATGACGAGGGACACCTGTCTGGAGTCGATGGCCGTGAAGATCCCCGCCGCGAATGCGAGGGACAGCGCCTGCATTTTCTTCCTCCTGCCGGCCGCGCCCATGGCCCGATTCCTTGCGTATCAATGGATCGAGCGAGCAAGCGCGTACCTTTTTCCGGGAAATGAAGCTGAATGGGCCCCTCTCTACCCTCATTCACCGAATCCAGGCGAAGTTCAGCGCACGGAATTACGCCCCCGGGCCGGCCGCGCCGGGCCCGGGGGCGTGCTCGCGTTCTCGCTCAGCGGCGCTGCGTGGCCCAGCGGCGGATCGTGGCGATGCGTTCCTGGATCTGCTCCGCCGTCGCCTGGGCGATCGGCGGGCCGCCGCACGCGCGCCGCAGCTCCGAGTGGATCACCCCGTGCGGCTGGCCGGTGCGGTGGTTCCACGCGCCGACCAGGCCGTTGAGCTCGCGCCGCAGCTCCGCGATCTGCTCGTGCGGCGCCAGCTCCTGCTTGGGCGCCTCCACCTGCTGCTTGCGCTTGGCCGCCTGCTGGTCGGACTGCCGCTTGCGCAGCAGCTGGGCCACCTGGTCGGGCTCCAGCAGGCCGGGCAGGCCGATGAAGTCCTCCTCCTCGGCGGAGCCGATCTCCGCGCCGGTGCCGAACTCACCCCCGTCGAACAGCACCCGGTCGAACGTGGCCGAGGTCTCCATCGTCTCGAACGGGAGCTCGTCACCCAGGACGTCTGGATTGTCCTGCTTACGGTTGGCCTGCTCCAGCAGCGAGTCGTCGAGGCCGTCCTCCGGAGGCCGCTTGTTGAGCACGTGGTCGCGCTCGACCTCCATCTCGTTGGCCAGGCCCATGAGCGTGGGCACCGAGGGGAGGAAGACCGAGGCGGTCTCGCCGCGCTTGCGGGCGCGCACGAAGCGGCCCACGGCCTGGGCGAAGAAGAGCGGGGTCGAGGTGGAGGTGGCGTAGACCCCGACGCACAGGCGGGGGATGTCGACGCCTTCCGACACCATGCGCACGGCCACCAGCCAGCGGTCCTCGGACGCCGCGAACTGCTTGATCTTCTTGGACGCGCCGGGATCGTCGGACAGCACCACCGTGGCGCCCTCGCCGGTGATGTTGCGCAGGTGGCGGGCGTAGGCGCGGGCGGTCTCGTGGTCGGTGGCGATGACCAGGCCACCCGCGTCGGGCACGCCCCTGCGTACCTCGGTGAGCCGGCGGTCGGCGGCCTGCATGACCTGGCGGATCCAGTCGCCCTTCGGGTCGAGCGCGGCCCGCCACGCCTGGGAGAGCTGGTCCTTGGTGAGCGGGGTGCCGAGCGTGGCGGCGATCTCGTCGCCGGCCCGCGTGCGCCACTTCATCTCGCCGGAGTAGGCCAGGAAGATGACCGGCCGCACGACGTTGTCGTCGAGCGCCGGGCCGTAGCCGTAGGAGTAGTCGGCGACGCTGCGCTTGAAGCCCTCCGCGTCCTCCTCGTAGGCCACGAACGGGATCGGGTTGTCGTCGGACCTGAACGGCGTGCCGGTGAGCTGGAGGCGGCGCGTGGCGGGCTCGAACGCCTCGCGCACGCCGTCGCCCCACGACTTGGCGTCGCCCGCGTGGTGGATCTCGTCGAAGATGACCAGGGTCTTGCGGTTCTCCGTGCGGGCCCTGTGCAGTGCGGGGTGCATGGCGACCTGCGCGTACGTCACCGCCACCCCGGTGTAGTCGCGTGAGGTGGCGCCCTGGCTGTTCTTGAACTCGGGGTCGATGGCGATGCCCACGCGCCCGGCCGCGTCGGCCCACTGGCGCTTGAGATGCTCGGTGGGCGTCACGATCGTGACGGCCCTGATCACCCCGTTGGCGAGCAGCTCGCTGGCGATGCGCAGGGCGTAGGTCGTCTTGCCCGCGCCCGGCGTCGCCACGGTGAGGAAGTCACGCGGCTCGCGCCTGAAGTAGAGGTCGAACGCCTCCTGCTGCCAGGCGCGCAACTTGGGCGCGGTGCCCCACGCGGCCCGGTCGGGAAAGGAAGGCGAAAGGTGGGACGCGGCGAAGGTGCTCACCGCATCACCTCTGGGGTTCGTGTGCTTCGCTCTCTCACAGTGACCCAAGAGTAATCGGGCCCACCGACAAGACGTGCCGTGAGCCGAGGATTCTGGCCAAGGTCTTCCTCACGTGCTATGCGGCTTATCGGAGGCTCGTCATCACCGCGTCGAGCGCCTGTCTGCGGCTGGTTTCCTCGGGTTGGAGCAGCCCGACCAGCAGGACGGGGCGGGCCTCCCGGGTGAGCAGCATCACTCTGAGGTACGCCGGGCGGTTCACCACGTCCTGGTATTCCGCTCGTAGCGCACGGGTGTGCCCGTCGGGCAGCCGCCGGTCCTCGACGACCGTCACGCGGTCGCCCCTGAGCAGGAGCCTGGAGTACAGCTCCGCCGCCTCCTCCGTGGCCTGCTCGGCGTCCTTCACCGGCCCCGGCACCGGCCTGGCCATCACGAGCCCCCCGTGGCCGTCGCGTACGACCGAGGTGAACCCCGTGACGGGCGGCACCGCGCCCGCGCTCCAGCCCTGCGGCAGCGGCGCCGCCACCCCGGCCAGCGCGTCGCTCAGCGTCCCCGTGTCGCCCGCCGGCGCGGTGAGCCGCAGTGCCACCGCCGCCGCGCCGGCCACCAGCCCCGCGCCGGCCGCCAGCGCCGCCAGCGCGAGTCCCGCGCGCCGCCACAGCCGTCCCCCGCCGGGCTGTCCCCTGCGCGCCCCGGGGTCGCGTGGAGTGCCGTGGAGGCGGGCGGACGGGGGGAGCGCGTCGTCCCACGGATCTTCCTGCCCTCCGGCGGGCCCGAGGTCGCGGGGAGCGGCCCTGCGGATCCGGGGGTTCCACTCGGGCTCGTCGAGCTCCGGCCTCGGCTCCGGCCCCAGGTCCAGCGGATGCGGCCGCCGCCCCCGCGGGATCCGGCCAGGCGGTGCCGGTGGTCCCCAGCCGGGCTCCTCCGCATACGGCCGGCCGCGCCGCCCCCACGCCGGTGGCGGCTCGGGAGGGCGGCCCCAGCCGGGCTCCGCAGCATCCGGCGCCGGATCCCCAGGCGGGCCGGGCGCGGGGGAACGTGCCGGATCCCACGGCGGGTCCGGCGCGGGGGAACGTGCAGGACCTCGCGTCGGGTCCGGCGCCGGGGAACGTGCTGTACCCCGCGTCGGGTCCGGCGCCGGGGAACGTGCTGAACCGCGCGTCGGGTCCTGCTCCGCGTCCGGGATGCTCGCGCCCTCCCGTCGCGGCCCCTCGTCACGGCGCGCGCCCCACGCGGGCTCCGTGTCCTCTGGAGGAGTACGGCGATGCCTGGGCCCCGGCTGAGGGGGCCAGACCCGGTGATCACCCTCCATGGCACCTCCTTGCCCGCTGTCCTATCACTCCTCGCCACGACGATCAGGAGAACCGTGATCGCTGTGACGGGAGGGACGGAATTCAGCGGACGCGGCCGGCGAGCAGGGTCGCGCTCAGCGAGATGACCGCCATGAGGCCGCAGATGACCAGGAACCCGGTGGCGATCTGGGAGGAGGAGTGCCCGATCACGTTCACCAGCGCGCCGCCGATGCCGATCGACAGCGCCGAGCCGAGCTGGTCGGTGACGGAGAGCGCGGCCGAGTTCGCCCCCTGCTCGTTCACCGGCGACTGCCTCATGGCCGTGACGCTGATGGTGGTGAGGCCGAACCCCATCCCGAAGCCCGCCACGATCCACGCGGGCACGGAGATCCATCCCGTCACCCCGGGCACGACGGAGAGCAGGCAGACCAGGATCGCGGCGGTGACGCAGCCGGCGCCGAGCCGGATCCGCGTGTGCGCCTCCCCGGCCCGCCTGCTCTGCAGGAACGATCCCGCCGACCAGCCGAGCGCCCCGGTCGTCAGCGCGATGCCGGCTGACGTGGTGTCGAAGGACTTCACGTGCTGCAACGCCAGCGGGATGTAGGCGTTCACGCCGAAGAAGGCGGCAGAGAAGAGCCCCCGCATGAGGACGGTCGTGGCCAGCCCGCGCCGGAACCGCAGCGCGCCGGGCGGCAGCAGCCGGTACAGGCCGTAGACCAGCAGGGCCAGCCCCACCACGGTCTCCACGCCGGCCTCCCCGGCCTTGACCTGCAGCCGGTCCACGCCGTGCAGCAGCAGCCCCGCCCCGCCGGCCGTCGCGGTGGCGGCCAGCGTCATCTCGACCGGCCTGGAGCGCGGCCCGCTGCCGGGCTGGGCATCGGCGGCCGAGCCCATCCGCAGCGCCGGCACGAGCATCACCAGCGCGGGCACGACCAGCGGCACGATCCCGTAGAAGACGTAACGCCAGCCCCACTGCTCCCCGACGAACCCGGCCACCGACGGCCCCACCATCGCGGGCACCACCCAGGCGGCCGAGACGGCGGCGAACGCCTTGGGCCGCACCTCCATGGCGTACACCCGGGCGATCATCACGTACAGCGCCACGATGGAGGCTCCGCCGCCCAGCCCCTGCACGGCCCGCGCCAGGAGGAACAGCTCGGCGGAGCCGGCCGCGCCGGCCAGCGCCATGCCGATCGCGAAGAGCACCACGCCCGCCAGGAACGGCACCCGGTAGCCGCGGCGGTCCGACCAGAGCCCGGCCACCACGTTCATGAACAGGCTCGCGATGAGGAAGGCGGAGAAGCTGAGCCCGTACAGGTCGAGGGCGTCGAGCTCCTCGGCGATGGCGGGCATGACGACACCGACGGACATGCCCTCGAAGGCGATCAGCGTGACGACCAGCAGGATGCCTAAGGTGGCGGTGCGGTACTCGGGGCCGAGGATTCCCGGGGGCTTGTGGGGAGCGTCGAGTGCCTTTGGTGCTGTCACCTACATATCGTAGACGGGCCCGACATGTCAGGCAGCGGGCGTGTTGCGGTATGCCGCCCACATCTCGTGCATCCGGTCCGCCTGCCCCACCGTGAACTCCCACATGCACCGGTCATGGGCGTAGTCCATGTAGTTGTGCGCGGGGTCCTGGCCCGGTTGCCCGGGGCAGGTGTCCTTGCCCTGCGGGCACGCCTCGGTCGGCCTGGCCTCGGGCGAGGTGTCGTCGATGCCGTCGCCGGGCGCCTGGCAGCCGTTCTCGAAGGTGTGGAACAGGCCGAGCCAGTGGCCGATCTCGTGCACGCCGGTGAAGCCCTTGTTGTAGTCGCTCAGCGCCCCGCCGGGCAGGCTGCGCCAGTCGATCACCACGCCGTCGAGCGCGGGGGCGCCCGCGTACCAGTAGGGGTAGCTGGCGAAGCCCAGCATGAGCTCGCTGAGCTGGGCGATGTAGAGGTTGAGCGTGTCGGCCCCGCCCTGGTGCAGGGTGCTCTTCATGGCTCTCTCATGGCCGACGGGGTCGCTGAACCAGGCCGCCTGCTCCTTGACCGAGATCCCGTCGAGGCGGAAGCGCACGCCGGTGTCCACGCCGCCGAACCTGCCGCCGTACGCGGAGTTGAGCGTGTCGATCTGGGCCTGGACCGCCTGGTCGGAGACCCGGCGGTCGGGGCCGGGCGAGATGACGTGCACCCGCGTGGGCACGGTGATCTCGCTCGGCGGCGTGACCCCGCTCAACCGCTTGCCCAGCTCGGCCATCACCATGGCGACGTCCTGCGGCTTGGGCGAGCGCGGCCCCGGCCCTCCCGGCACCTGCCACGACCCGTGGCCCCGCGTGCGAGCCGCGGGAACGGGCCCGTGCGCGCGGGCGGCAGGGTGCGGTGTCACCGCCTCGCAACCGGCCGCCAGGGCGGCGGGCTGGAGCGGCGGGACGAACCCGGCCGCGAGCAGGCATGCCAACGAGACGGCGGTCACGCGCCGGACCATGTGCGGTCCTCCCACTACGTTACGAGCTGGTCTGGCTACAGACCGTAGCTCCACGCAGGAGGATTACCGCACAGCAACACTCACTGCTTGTCGCCGTCGCCTTCGCCGCCACCCTGGGGCAGACCCTCGTAGATCTCCTTGCACTCCGGGCAGACCGGGTACTTCTTCGGGTCGCGGCTGGGCACCCAGACCTTGCCGCAGAGGGCGCGGATGGGCGTGCCGGTCACCATGCTCTCGGTGATCTTGTGCTTGTCCGCGTAGTGGGCGAACCGCTCGTGATCGCCGTCGCCGTGCGACGTCCGCGGAGTGGTCTCCTGCTCTGGGAGGATCTTCGTGCTCACCCCATTGAGTTTATGCCCGCCCGCGACCGCCCCCCGCAACGCCGTACGGCCCCCGCCCGGATGAGCGGAGGCCGTGCGGGAAGCGCCCTGTCAGCCCATGTGGACCGGCGCGCCCTCGGTCTTCCTGCCGGCCCTGACGAAGAGCGTCAGCGCGGCGGTCAGCACCGCGATGCCGGTGCTCACCAGGAAGGCGAGGTGCATGCCGTCCATGAACGACAGGTGGACGGCGTTGCCGATCTGCTCGGGCAGCCCGGGAGGGGCCTGGCCGAAGGCGGCGGCCTTCTCCAGGAGCATCAGCTGCTCCGGCGGGATCTGCGCCGCGGCGGGGCCGAGGTGGCCCGGCAGCGTGCCGGAGATCTCGGCGGCCATCACGGCGCCCAGGATCGCGGTGCCGAGCGCGCCGCCGACCTGCATGGCCGACTGCTGCAGGCCGCCCGCGACACCGCTCAGCCCGACCGGCGCGTTACCCACGATGATCTCCGTGGCGCCGACGAAGACCGGCGAGAGGCCGAAGGCCAGCAGCACGAATGGGATGCCGCTCTCGATGAACGTGGCGTCGATGCCGAGCCGGGACATGAGGAACATCGCGAGCGCGGTGATCAGCAGACCGGCGGCCATCGTGACCTTCGGCCCGAGCTTGCCGAGCGCCATGCCCGCCAGCGGCGAGGCGACGATCATGCCCGCGCTCATCGGCAGCATGTAGAGGCCGGCCTGCAACGGGGACAGCCCGTGCACGCCCTGGAAGAAGAAGCCCAGGAAGAACATCGCGCCGAACATCGCGAACGCGACCATCATCATCAGGAAGGTGCCGATGGAGATGGACGGGTTCGCGAACAGCGACAGCGGCACCAGCGGCTGCCTGGCCCTGCTCTGCCAGAAGACGAACGCGGCGAGGAGCACCACGAACGCCCCGACGAAGGTCAGCGTCGTGCTGTCGCCCCAGCCCCACTCGGGGGCCTTGATGATCGTCCAGACCAGCGAGAACATCGCGCCGGACAGCAGCACCACGCCGAGCCAGTCGATGCGCGCGAACGTCTGCGAGCGGTTCTCCTTGATCAGCAGCACGCCCATGATCAGGGCGATGACGCCGACGGGCGCGTTGATGAAGAAGACCGACTCCCAGCTCACCTTCTCGACCAGCACGCCACCCACGATCGGGCCGGCGGCGCTGGACAGGCCGATGATCGCGCCCCAGGCCCCCATCGCCTGGTTCAGCTTCTCGCCCGGGAACGCGCCACGCAGCAGCGCCAGCGCGGCAGGCTGGAGCAGCGCGCCGAACAGGCCCTGCAGCACGCGCAGCCCGATCAGCGCGCCGATCGGGGAGACCCCGGGAATGATGGCGGCCAGCTCGGCGCTGAGCCCGATGCCCACAGACGTCAGGGCGAAGCCCGCCACACCGATGAGGAACACCCGCTTGTGCCCGAACAGGTCGCCGAGCTTGCCGGCGGTGATCAGGAAGACCGCGAGCGCGAGCAGGTAACCGCTGGTCACCCACTGCAGGTCGGAAAGTGTCGCCTTCAGGTCGGCCTGGATGACCGGGTTGGCGATGCCGACGACCGTGCCGTCGAGCATCACCATGATCACACCAAGGCTCACCGCCAGCAGCACAAGCCACGGGTTGCCCCCCGTCCCCGGCTTGCCAGGGCCAGACGAGGACGGTGCGGCCACCGCCTTCGTATCAGCCATGAATCCCCCTCAAGTACCCGTATCGCCCCACACCGGGGCATAGATCTCGTAAGCCTCGGGTAATCTACTGTCAGCCTGTGACGTGTGACAAACGACTTTTATTCGTCGTCCTATGACTTATGGCACACTGTGACAGAAAGGTTTCGAGGGAGTGACCGCAGTGGGTCTTCGGGAACGCAAGAAGGAGAAGACGCGCCTGGCAATCCTCGACGCGGCGCTGGACTTGTTCCTCGAACAAGGATACGAGTCGACCACGATCGAGCAGATAGCGGGGGCCGTCGAGATCTCCCCGCGCACCTTCTTCCGCTACTTCACCGGCAAGGACCACCTGGTACTGCTGTTCCACGACCACGCCGAGGACCTCATGCTGGAGGCCCTGGCGGCCCGGCCGCCGGACGAGCCGCCCTTCACCTGCCTGATGCAGGCGAATCGCGCCGTGCTGGCCGACCTCGAGAGCGCGACACCCGAGGACGCTGAGAGATTCCTGAAGCTGCGCCGGCTGCTCGACGAACACCCGCGCCTGGTCGGCCTGTCGGCGGCCAGGGGCGCCCAGACCGAGCGGCACCTGGCCGAGGTGATCGCCGCGCGCAGGGGCGTCGACCCCGACCAGGATCAGCTCACGCACCTGATCGTGGCGTTCGCGATGTCCACCATGCGCGTCGGGTTCGAGTGCCCGCGCAACGACGGCACGATGACGGAGGTCCGGCAGCGGATGGCGGAGAGCATCGCCCTGGCCGAGCGTTCCCTGCGGCCGGGCTGGGACCTGTAGCTAGTTCATCGTGGGGTCGTCGGGGCAGGTCGCCACGAAGGCCAGCTCGCCGCGCTGGCGCCGGAGCACCTGCCGCCACAGCGAGGCCGGGTCGGCGTGGAAGGTGTCGCCGACCTCGGAGTCGACGACGTACCAGGCGCCTTCGGCGATCTCGCTCTCGAGCTGGCCCGACGTCCAGCCCGCGTACCCCGCGAAGATGCGCATCTGCGCGATCTCCCCCTGCAGGATCTCCGGCGGCGCGTCCAGGTCGACCGTGCCCAGCCGGGCCACGGCGTCGGTGCCGGCGTGCAGCCGGCGCCAGCCCAGCGGCTCCTCCCCGCTCGGCACCGCCGCCAGCGCCAGCGCGCTGTCGGTCTGCACGGGCCCGCCCTCGAAGAGCACCGAGGGGCCGGTCACGAGGGGATCCCACACAGGCAGCACCTGCGTCACCGAGATGTCACTGGGCCGGTTGAGCACGACGCCCAGGGTGCCGCCGTCGTGGTCGTGTTCGAGAATCAGCACGACGCTACGCCGGAAGTTGGGGTCGTCGAGAAGTGGCGTCGCCACCAGCAACCCGCCGACGTAGATCGCTTCCGCCATACATCCATCATGAAGTACCTGCAGGGGTGCGCGCTCCCCCAGCGTGCCGATGTTACTTTTCGTGCACGCTTGGGAACTTTAGGTAGCGAAAATCGCGCTTGGGGGATCATATGCGTACCGGTATTCGCCTCATCCTGGCCGCCCTGCCGCTGGGCGCCATCGCGCTGCTCCCCTCCGTCTCCGACGCCCAGTCGCGCGACTGGCCCTGGCCCCGGCACGACGGCGGCGACCCGTTCACGATGACCGTGGACGACGTGGGCTGCCGCTCGGGCAAGGTGGCCGTACGGCTGCACAACCAGACCCGCCAGCTCGCCCGCTTCGACCTGAAGGCCGACGGCACCAGCGTGGCGAGCGGCTCGATCCCGGCCCGCAAGACCATCGTCCGGCACGTGCCGGTGGGCAGGGGCAGCGGCGCCGAGATCGAGGCGTACTCGGTGAGCGACCACGAGCCGGAGACACTGATCGACTCCAGCCACGTCCACAACGACTGCCCCTGGGGCCATCGACGCCACGGCCACCTGCCCTACACGGGCCCGCCCGCCGACCTGATGGGAAAGCTGGCCACGGCGGGCGGCCTCGTGGTGATGGGCGGGATCCTGTGGTGGTACGGCTCGATCTGGCCCCGATCGAGCATGTGACGCCGGCCGCGCAGGTCGCCGCGCAGGTCGCCGCACAGGTCACGCAGGTCGCGCGGGTCGCGCACGGCCAGGCCGGTCCTGCCATGGCCCCTCAGGCTCCGCTTCAGCCTGGCGGGGCCGCCACGACGAACGCGCCGGCCCTGGCGGCGGCCAGCGTGCGGGCCACGGACTGCTCGGCGACCACCCGCGTCACCGGCTCCCTCGTGACCACCAGCCGGTAGTAGAGCGGGGCCGAGACGGCCCTGATCACCTCACCGCCGTCGGTGCCCTCGGGCAGCTCGCCCCGCCGCACGGCCAGGTCCACGACCTTGGCCCACTCCTCGATGCGGCGCAGGTAGAAGGCGCGCAACGCCTGGGCCGCCTGCTCGTCGGAGGTGGCGGCGGCGATGACCGCCTGGAACGTCACCCCGAGCCGCCCGTCGTTGAGCGCGTCGAGCACGGCCAGCGCGTTGGCGCGCAGGTCCTCCTCGACGCTCCCCGTGTCGGCGTGGTCGGAGGACTGGTTGGCCAGCTCGTTCATGAGGTCGGCCACCAGTCCGGGGGTGCTCCCCCAGCGCCGGTAGACGGTGGTCTTGCCGACGCCTGCCCTGGCCGCGACCTGATCCATGGTCAGGCCGTGGAAGCCGCGCTCGACCAGCTCGTCCTGGGTCGCCTCCAGGACGGCCGCGCGCACCCGGGCTGTGCGGCCCCCCGGCCGCACGGTTCCCGCCGAGCGGGAAAGTTGGTCCATCAAGTCTCCTTCTCGCAACAGACATATTAGCGGCACACTTTTCCCGTTAAGGCAGGTGTTCGGCATTGCCGAACTGCGTTAGGGTTCCCGTTGTGGGAGAGACGATTCAATCGGTGGAGCGCGCCGCCGCGATCCTACGGCTGCTCGCCTCCGGTCCACGGCAACTCGGGGTGGCCGAGCTGGCCCGGGCTCTGGGCCTGCCGAAGGGGACGCTGCACGGCATCCTGCGCACCCTGGTCCACGTGGGTTTCGTCGAGCAGGACGCGGCCACGGGCAAGTACCGGCTCGGCGCCACGCTGCTCCATCTGGGCAGCAGCTACCTCGACGTCAACGAGCTGCGCACCCGCGCCATCAACTGGGCCGACGCGCTGGCGGGCCGCAGCAGGGAGAGTGCCTGGATCGGCACCCTGCACGAGGGGCACGTCCTGGTCATCCACCACGTCTTCCGGCCCGACGACAGCATGCAGACGCTGCAGGTGGGCACGTATCTGCCGACGCACGCCAGCGCCCTGGGCAAGGTCCTGCTGGCCCACGACCCGTACGGCGAGGGCACGCCGCCGCTGGAGGCCTGCACCAGGCGCACGATCGTCGACCCGGCAGCCCTGGAGGCGGAGCTCGACCAGGTCAGGGCGCGGGGCTGGGCGGCCGAGATGGAGGAGCTGACGGAGGGCGAGGTGGCCATCGCCGCCCCGATCAAGGACCCGCGCGGCCTCGTGGTGGGCGCCATCGGCATCCGCGGCGCGGTCGAGCGGCTGGCCACGGACGGCCGGCTCAACATGGAGTTCGTCTCCTACGTACGCGACGCCGCCCGGGCCATCACCCGCGACCTCGCCCGATGACACTTGAACAAGCTTCGACGGACCACATACCATTCGTTCGGCATTGTCGAACCATGAGCCTTGCGAGGAGCCCAGTGCCTCGACCGCACTACGTCGCAGCCATCGACCAGGGCACCACGTCCAGCCGGTGCATCGTGTTCGACGAGGCCGGCAACATCATCTCCGTCGCCCAGCGCGAGCACCGCCAGATCTTCCCCAAGCCGGGCTGGGTCGAGCACGACGCGGACGAGATCTGGCAGAACGTGCGGACCGTCCTGACCGAGGCGGTCGGCGGGGCCGGCATCGAGGACACCCAGATCGCCGCCCTCGGCATCACCAACCAGCGCGAGACCACCGTCCTGTGGGACCGCGCCACCGGCCGCCCCGTCTGCCCCACGGTCGTCTGGCAGGACACCCGCACCGACGCGCTCACGCGCGCGCTGGCCGAGCACGAGGGCCTGTTCAAGGACCGGTCCGGGCTGCCGCTGGCCACCTACTTCGCCGGGCCGAAGATCCGCTGGCTGCTCGACGCGTACGGGCTGCGGGAGCGGGCCGAGCGCGGCGAGGTGCTGTTCGGCACGATGGACAGCTGGCTGCTGTGGAACCTCACGGGCCGTCACATCACCGACGTGACCAACGCCAGCCGCACGATGCTGATGAACATCCACACCCTGGCCTGGGACGACGAGCTGCTCGCCGCGATGGGCGTGCCGCGCGCGATGCTGCCGGAGATCCGCCCGTCCGCCGAGGTCTACGGCCACACCGAGGCCGGCGTCCCGGTGGCCTCGGCGCTCGGCGACCAGCAGGCGGCGCTGTTCGGGCAGACCTGCTTCGCGCCGGGCGAGACCAAGAGCACCTACGGCTCGGGCAGCTTCCTGCTGATGAACACCGGCCGGCAGCCGGTCGTCTCCAAGCACGGCCTGCTGACCACCGTCGGCTACCGGATCGGCGACGGGCCCGCCACGTACGCGCTGGAGGGCGCCATCGCGGTCACCGGCTCCCTCGTGCAGTGGCTGCGCGACAACCTGGGCCTGATCTCCAGCGCGGCCGAGATCGAGACGCTGGCCAAGACGGTCGACGACAACGGCGGCTGCTACTTCGTCCCGGCCTTCTCCGGGCTGTTCGCGCCGCACTGGCGCTCGGACGCGCGCGGGGTGATCGCGGGGCTGACCGGGTTCGTGAACAAGGGGCACATCGCGCGGGCCGTGCTGGAGGCCACGGCGTGGCAGACGCGCGAGGTCGTGGACGCCATGAACGCCGACTCGGGGCTCGACCTGACGACCCTGCGGGCCGACGGCGGCATGACCGCCGACAACCTGCTCATGCAGACGCTCGCCGACGTGCTGGCCGTGCCGGTGATCCGGCCCATGGTGGCCGAGACGACCGCGCTCGGCGCCGCGTACGCCGCCGGCCTGGCCACCGGCTACTGGCCGGACCTCGACACCCTGAGCGCCAACTGGCACAAGGCCGCCGAGTGGCGGCCCACGATCGACGAGGCGGCTCGCGAACGCGAGTACCGCAACTGGAAGAAGGCCGTGGCCCGCACCCTGGGCTGGGTCGAGCAGGAGGGATGACAGCGATGACGACCGCGATCGGCACCGACCGGGCGGAGGTCCGGCAGGAGCTGTCCACCACCGCCTACGACCTGCTCGTGATCGGGGGCGGCATCCTCGGCACGTCGGTGACCTGGATGGCCGCCCAGGCGGGACTGCGGGTGGCGATGGTGGACGCCGGCGACTTCGCCGGGGCCACCTCCAGCGCCTCCTCCAAGCTCGTCCACGGCGGCCTGCGCTACCTGCAGACCGGCAACGTCAAGCTGGTGGCGGAGAACCACCGCGAGCGGCGTGCCCTGGCCGCCGACATCGCGCCGCACCTGGTCAAGCCGCTGACCTTCCTGGTCCCGATCTACAAGGGCGGGCCGCACGGGGCCGCCAAGCTGGGCGCGGGCGTGTTCCTGTACTCGGCGCTGTCGGTGTTCGGCGACGGCATGGGCAAGGTGATCACGCCGCATCAGGCGCTGGCCAAGGTGCCCGCGCTGCGTACGGAGGGTCTGCGGGCCGCCGCCGTCTACGGCGACCACCAGATGAACGACAGCCGCGTCGCGGTCATGACCGTGCGGGCGGCCGTGGACGCGGGCGCGACCGTGCTCAACCACGCCGAGGTCGTCGGGCTGCGCAAGACGTCCGGCAGCGTGACGGGCGCCGAGCTGCGCGACAGGCTCGACGGCGCGGAGTTCGGCGTGTCCGCCCGGCTCGTGCTGAACGCCACCGGCCCGTGGGTGGACCACCTGCGGCGGATGGAGGACCCGGACGCCGCGCCGAGCATCCGGCTGTCCAAGGGCGCCCACCTGGTGCTGCGCCGGCACGAGCCGTGGAAGGCGGCGCTGACCACGCCGATCGACAAGTACCGGGTGTCGTTCGCGATCCCGTGGGAGGACCACCTGCTGCTGGGCACCACGGACGAGCCGTACGAGGGCGATCCCGGCGCCGTGAGCCCGACCGACGCGGACCTCGCGCAGATCCTCGACGAGGCGGGCCACTCCGTACGCGACGAGCAGCTCCGGCGCGAGGACATCACCTACGCCTTCGCCGGCCTGCGCGTGCTGCCCGGCGGCCCCGGGCAGGTGACGGCGGCCAAGCGCGAGACGGTGCTGAGCCGCGGCTCGGGCGGCATGTTGTCGGTGGCCGGCGGGAAGTGGACGACCTACCGGCACATCGGCAAGCACGTGCTCGACATCCTCGCCCACCTGCCGGGGCGGCCCCTGGGCGACGACCTGGCCGACATCCTGCCGGCCGTACCCCTGCCCGGCCTGGCCAGCCCCGACGCGGTCGCCATGCGGCTGTGGACCGACCGCGACCCGGGCACGCGCATGGACCCCCTGGTGGCCAGGCACCTGGCCACGCACTACGGGTCGATCGCGTTCGAGCTGGCCCGGCTCATCAGGGAGGACCCCGCGCTCGGCGAGCGCATCCACCCCGGCGGGCCGGACATCTGGGCCCAGGCGGTCTACGCCCGCGACCACGAGTGGGCGGCCACGGTGGACGACGTCGTACGCCGGCGCACCACGCTCACCGTGCGCGGCCTCGACACGCAGGACGTGCGCACCAGGATCGCGGCGCTGCTGGCCTGACTCGCGTGGGGAGGTGGCCAGGCGCTCAGCCTGGGCAGGGGGTGGGCATGCGCACTCCCATCAACGAAGCCCTGCTCAGGCACTTCACGGACCTGCGCGACGGCGACCACGGCAACGCCGTCACGCGGGAGGACAAGGAACGCGTGTTCGCCAGGGCCGTCGAGCTCCTCGACCCCGTGGCGCGCCGGGCGCTCGACGAGGCCAACGCCGACCTGCTGCTCGGCACCGGGGAGGTGGTGGCCAGCGGGGTCACCCGGTCGCGCGAGGGCGGCCTGAACGCGATGTGGTCGCTCACGTGGCCGCAGCAGCGCGAGAGCGGCGTCCAGCCGATCGCGGTGGTGGCCCACTTCGGCTGCGACTTCCACCATCCGCACCTGCGCGGCAACACGGTCGGCGACTGGCCGCTGAACGTCTTCGACGAGTCGGACGCGGCCGGGCAGCTCGACACGCTGCGGGTGATCGCGGCCGGCGACGCGCACAACCTGGTCTTCCAGGAGAGCTACCGCCTGATGCCCGCGATCACCGCGTCGAACGTCACGTCGTAGGCGCCGCATGACAGGTGGGCGGCCCCGCGCCGTTCACCCGCGATACCCCTCGGCCCGCTCCGGGGCGTGCAGCCCGGGCGGCAGGTCGCCGGCGAGGTCCAGGCCGGCCATCCGGGGCGTGATCCTCCTCTGCGCGGAGGCGGCGGAGCCGGACGTCATCCTCCGTCTCCCGGGCGCGGGATACCTGGCGTAGGGCACGGCCGAGGAGTTCGCGAGGTCGCGCAGGGACTTTCTGTCCTCGATGGAGACCCACGAGTAGCCGCTGCGCACGAGGCCGTCATCGCGCCACTGCCGGAGGATCCGCCCGATGGAGGTCTCGCTGGCCCCGACCCACGCCGCCAGATCCGCTTGTGACAGCGGCGGCGCGAGAACGTTGCGGTTGGCCACGGGCCGCTCGCCGAACCGGTGAAGCAGGCTCAGCAGCAGACGTGAAAGGCGTACGTCTATCTTGAGCCGCCGCACGGCCTGCAACTGCCTGGCGAAGTGCAGTTGCTCGGCCTGTATCGTCCTGATGAGATTCTGGATATGAGGCAGATCCCCGAGAACGATCGGGATCATCTCCTGGGCGACCTCGAGAATTCTGCCCCGCGCGAGCACGGCTCCATGAATGTCGGCCATTTCACCGAGCCATTGAGGGCCCGCCGGATCGGTCGGGTGCAGGGCGCTGACGAGATCGCCCGGCGCGGCCAGGTCGATGATGCTGCGGCTGGCGCGTGCGCTTCCCGCCTGAAGCCGGATCCAGGCGCCTGCCGTGACGACGGTGATGCCGGGTTCGTCACGCACCGGTACGGCCTCGCCGGCTTCGACGGAGCGCTCGGTTCCTACGCGCGTGAGCGCGTCCCGCTCGAGTTTCGGCAGGTGCCGCCAGAAGTTGACCTGGCCCGCACGCTGGGGAGGAAGGCGATCCATGGACATGGCCTAGGAGCCGTAGAGGGCGTACAGGATCGCCGGGATGGCGCCGAGCGCGACGGCGAGCGCGAGCAGCGCGCGCACCACGGCACCTGGAGCCGCTTTCGCCAGACGTACGGCGGCATGGCCGATGACGCCCATGAGGGCTGCGGCCACGAGAGCACCGATGACAATGGTAAATTGATCTCGCATTTGTCCTCCATTTCGCCTCTTTGCCGAGCATGTTTCATTTTTTCTGGACTTGGTAGCGAGCCCGCACAGGAAGACCTTAAGGCCAGGGCGGGATTCACGCCAGAAATCAGTCGTTTGCGACAGGACGGTCCCGAAATATCAACCCCGACCAGCCGGAAGGCGCGGCAAATCCGCCATGGCACAGAATCACCGGAGGAGAAAATTCATCCACCCGGAGAAAACGAACTTCCGCCCAGAGGGTGTTTCTTACCACTCGGGAACGAGTCTTCCCTCCCCGATTCGACCCTCGTCCCGGGTCGCGCCGCCGATGGGGTTCGATGGGAGTGCTGATGCTCCAGCCTCTTTGCCGAGCATGTTGAGCCGTCAGCTCGCGGGAGGTGAGAGCGCCGGGGGTGGTAGCCCGGGCTCTCACCTCCCCGTCCGGCGGCGGAACACCCCAAAACCACAGCAGGCCCCCGCCGGAGGTGTTCCGGCGGGGGCCTGCTGCTCTGCTGCCCTGAGGGCTCTACGCCTCGGTGAACCCGCGCGCCCGGCCACCGGCGGACTCGCGGACCGCCGCCGCCACGGCGGTGGCCACATCCGGGTGGAAGACGCTCGGGATGATGTAGTTCGGGCCCAGCTCCTCGGGCGTGACCACGGCGGCCAGGGCGTTCGCGGCGGCCAGCAGCATCTCCTGCGTCACCCCGCTCGCCTGCGCGTCGAGCAGCCCCCGGAACACGCCGGGGAAGGCCAGCACGTTGTTGATCTGGTTCGGGTAGTCGGAGCGGCCCGTGGCGACCACGGCGGCGTGCTCGCGGGCGTCGTCGGGCGACACCTCGGGCTCCGGGTTGGCCAGCGCGAACACCACCGCGTCCGTGGCCATCGTGGCGATGTCGTCGCCGGTCAGGATGCCCGGGGCGGAGACCCCCACGAACACGTCGGCGCCCTTGACCGCCCCGCGCAGGTCGCCGGAGTAACCCTCGGCGTTGGTGTGGTCGGCGATCCAGCGCAGCGACTCGTCGAGGTCGTCGCGGCCCTTGTGCACGGCGCCGAGGTAGTCGCAGACGACGACGTTGCGGGCGCCGGCGGCCAGCAGCAGCCGCAGCACGGCGTTGCCCGCCGCGCCCGCGCCCGCCATGGTGATCTTGACGTTCTCGATGTTCTTGTTCACCACGCGCAGCGCGTTGGTGAGCGCGGCCAGCACGCAGATCGCCGTGCCGTGCTGGTCGTCGTGGAAGACCGGGATGTCGAGCAGCTCGCGCAGCCGCCGCTCCACCTCGAAGCAGCGCGGCGCGCCGATGTCCTCCAGGTTGATCCCGCCGAAGCCGGGCGCGATCACCTGCACGGTACGGACGATCTCGTCGACGTCCTGCGTGTCGAGGCAGATCGGCCACGCGTCGATGCCGGCGAAACGCTTGAACAGCGCCGCCTTGCCCTCCATGACCGGCAGCGCCGCCTCCGGCCCGATGTTGCCCAGCCCCAGGACGGCCGAGCCGTCGGTGACCACGGCCACGGTGTTGCGCTTGATGGTCAGGCGCCGCGCGTCCTCCTTGTTGCGGGCGATCGCCATCGACACGCGCGCCACGCCCGGCGTGTACGCCATGGACAGCTCGTCGCGGTTGCGCAGCGGCACCTTGGACTTCATCTCGATCTTGCCGCCGAGATGCATGAGGAACGTGCGGTCGGACACCTTGTGGATGACGACGCCCTCGACGGCCTCGAGCTGGTCGACGATGGCCTGGGCGTGGTCGGTGTCCCTGGCCGCGCAGGTGACGTCGATGCGGAGCTTCTCGTGCCCCGCGTTGGTGACGTCTAGGGCGGTCACGACGCCCCCTGCCGACTCTACGGCGTGGGTGAGCTGGCTGACGGCCTTGCCGCCGGCCGGCACCTCGAGACGCACGGTGATGGAGTACGACACACTCGGGACGGTCGCCACGTCAATCGCTCCTTCGGGACTGACCAAGAATGCATCCATGTTAGGGGCTGTTGACCGTGGCCTGACTCGGCGCTCGGTCAATCGAGCGCCTCGGCCGCCAGAACGATCAGCTCGACGCACGCCGGCACCGGGATCGTCGTGCTGTCGACAACAAGGTGATATCGACAGGGATCAGCGGGATCGGCCCGGTAGAAGTGCCGCACGTACGCGCTGCGGGCCCGGTCGTTGTCCTCGATGATCCGGCGGGCCTCACGCTCGCTGAGCTCGCCCAGCGTGGCCGTCTGCCGGACGCGGCGCTGGAGCGGGGCGTCGAGCCTGACGTGCAGCGCGCCCGGATGATCGGCCAGCACCACCGCGCCGGCCCTGCCCAGGAACACGCCGCCCTGGTTGCGGGCCATCTCTGTCAGCATGCGCTCCGTGCGCCGGACGAACTCCTCGGGAGCGAGCGGCATCGCACCCGGGACGTACATGTCCACGCCGCCGAACGTGACCGTCGGCAGCCGCACGGCGCCCGAGAACAGCCGGGCCAGGCCGTGCTCGGCCCGGTCGTCGTAGGCCAGCGCCTCCTCCAGTGAGCAGCCCAGCTCCTCGGCCACGGCGCTGGGGATCGCGCGGTCGACGAAGGGCACACCGAGCCGCTCGGCGACGGCCGGGCCAATCTGGCTGCCGGCCGTGCCGTATGTCGCCGATATGGTGACGACCCGCATATCTCCAGGTTAGAACAGAGCGCTGGCCAAAGCTCTGCGCGCTTTCGCCAAAGATGGGTCTTCTGCGGGCAACGCTTCGAACAGGCCGAGCAGGTGCTTCCTGGCCTTGTCGCGATCGTCGCCCGAGGTGCGCTTGACCACGGCGATGACGCGGGCGAACGCCTCGTCCACCGCGCCGGACAACATCTCCAGGTCGGCGGCGAGCAGCTGCGCGTCGATGTCGGACGGGTCCTGGGCGCGCCGCTGCACGTCGGCCGGGTCGGCCTCGGCCGTGCGCTTGATCAGGTTGACCCCCGCGAGCCCCATCTTGGCGTCCTCGTCGCCCGGCGCGCGGGCCAGCAGCCGCTGGTAGGCCGCGATCGCCGCGTCGAAGTCGCCCCGGTCGATGGCCTGCTCGGCCGCCACCATGTCGGGGTCGGCCGGCGGCCCCGCGGGCTCCTCCTGCCCGTCCTGCTCGGCGCCGGGCGGCCGGGCGCCCGGGTTGGCCTGGTAGAACTGCTCGACCGCGCCCATCAGCTCGTCGAGCCAGCGGCGCACCTCCTGCTCGGGCAGCACCTGCTGGAAGCCGGTGACGGCCTGCCCCTGGAAGATCGCCAGCACCGTCGGCACCGCCTGCACGCGCAGCGCCTGCGCGATCTGCGGGCTGGCGTCGACGTTGACCTTGGCCAGGACGACCCTGCCGCCGAGGTCGCCGACGACCTTCTCCAGCACCGGGCTGAGCTGGGCGCTGCCGGGCGCCCTGGGCGACCAGAGGTCGAGAACCACCGGCACGGTCATGGACCGGTCGATGACGTCGGTCGTGAACGTCTCCTCGGTCACGTCGACGACGGAGGCCGACGAGGCCGCCTGGGGACCTGCCGCCTCCCGCCGGGCCTGCGCCTCCAGAGCCTGCTTGCGCGCGCCCAGGTCCACCGCTCCGTAGAGGGACCCGGGTCTAGAGAAGTCCGCCATGCCCTTCATCTTGCCGCATGGACGAGGCCGGGAAGTCACCCGCCGCCACCCTGAGGGTGCGCAACTGGTCGAACATCTGGTGGAGTTCGTCCTCGGCGTACATCGTGAGGCCGAACTCGGCGGCCATCAGGTCGGCGGTGGCCCGCCGTACGACGTCGCGGCCCGCCTCGGTGATCTCGGCCAGCACGCCGCGGCCGTCGCGCGGATTGGGCAGCCGGCGGACGAACCCGGACTTCTCCAGCCTGTCCACCGTGTTCGTGACGCTGGTGGGGTGAACCATGAGACGTTCCCCGATCTTGGACAGGGGCAGCGCGCCGGTCTTACTGAAGGTCAACAGGACCAATCCCTCGTATCTCGCGAAGGTCAAGTCGTATGGCTTCAGGAGCGAGTCAAGTTGCGACAGCAGGATCTGATGCGCTCTCATGATCGAGGTAACGGCCGCCATGGCGGCGGAGGGCCCGAAGTGAGCACGCCAGCTCTCCGCGGCGCGGTCGATCGGGTCGAACGGCAGGTTGAGCGGCTTCGGCTGCGACACAGCGCTACGGTAGCGCGCCTCTCGTCCCGGTTCGTCTGGTCACTCTCTGCGACAGGCTTCTTCGCTTGACCAAGAATCCGGACATCAATCATCACGCTCAGTTATGGTTCTCCTACGTATGGTGACGCGGATGCCAAGTCCAGCGGCCGTGGGGACGGCCGGGACCGCGCGTGTTCCGCATCACCGAGGGGCACGGGGGGTGCGCTTGATGAACTTCAACGGGGAAAAGGGTGCGTGAGCACGCGGGCGTTTCACGAGAGGAGCTGAAGCACAGCGCGGCCGTCACGGTTGCCGTGCTGCTGGCTGTCGGCCTGTTCGCGGCGTGGAACGTCCTGATTCCAGGCGTGGACGCGTGGGAGAACATCGTGGCCGCGGTCATCGGATCGCTCCGGCTGACCGGGCCGGTGGCGGCGGCCTTCGCCGCCTGGGTGGCGCTGCGCAAGCGCCGGGCGCTGCGCGGGCGCTCGCTCACGACGTGGCGGGCGCTCAAGGCGCCGCTGGCGATCGTGATGGTGGTCGTGGGCTCGTTCGGGGCCACGGTGCTGGTGCTGGCCGTCAAGACGGTGCTCACCGACCAGGCGGGCAGGCTGAGCCTGACCGGGCTGGCCATGGGCATGGCGGGGCTGGCGTTGTACTCGGTGATCGGGTGGGTGGCCGGCTGGGTGCTGCCGCGGCCGTTCACCCCGCCGCTGGCCGGGCTGGCCTGCTACGGGCTGTTCTCGTGGCTGGCCGACGACCGCGGGTGGGCCGACAAGCTGGCGCCGGGCACAGGGGAGCCGTACGACCTGTTCCAGGGGCTGAACGGGGCGCCGTTCTTCGACCAGACGATCTGGCTGCTCGGCATCACGGCGGCGCTGCTGCTCGGCTGGGCGGCGCTGGTCACCAGGCAGGCCCTGGTGCTGGCGTGCGCGCTGCTGGCAGTGCTGGCCGCGGGGATGGGCGTGTCGCGGGTGCTGGCCCAGCCGAAGCCGGCCGCGGCCGTGGACATCGCCTACACCTGCCAGGAGTGGCCGATCACGGTCTGCGTGCACCCGGGGATGCAGGCGGGGCTGACCGAGCTGGGGGCGGCGTTCACACAGATCGCCTCGCGGCTCGCCGGGACCCCCGCCGCGTTCACGCGGGTGGAGCAGCGCCCGCTGGACGACCCGCTGAAGCCGTCGAACGGGCTCGCGCCGGTGCACGTGCCGGACCTGTCCGCCGGGTTCGCGGAGGAGGCGGCGCACGAGTACATCGAGGCGCTGGCCCCCAGGTGCCAGAGCGCGGTCACGGAGGGTTACCGGCAGATCGTGGTGGCCTGGCTGCGCGGTGAGCCGCTGCCCGGCACGCCGCTGCCCGAGCACCACTACGCGACGACGTCGTTCTCCTCGTGGAGCGAGCACCAGCGCAGGGAGTGGCTGCGCATGTTCTACAGCGACTTCCAGGGTTGCCGGCTGTCGAGCACGCACTTCGGCGGCGGCCCCTCGCACGCGCAGGTGGCGCCGCAGGCGCGGTCCATGCCCGAGCAGAGCCACGTCTACCCGGTGTACCCGGGGCCCGGTGGCACCACGTCGGTCAGCTCCGCGCCGGGCACGCCGGTGTCGGGCTCCGCGCCGGCACAGCCCCTGGAAGCCGCCGCCGACCGGTGGACTCCCGACACGTCGGGGGTGAGCTGGCCGGTGTTCGATCCCGGGCCGCAGGAGGCCGTCCCGGCGCAGGCCGCCGGGGAGGCCCCGCCGGAACAGGCGCCGGCACGGGGGCCCGCGCAGGAGTCGGGTCAAGGGCCGGCGCAGGCGGAGCCTCAGGACTCCGAGCAGGCACAGGCTCCCGAAACCGCGGGGGCGGCCGAGCAGGCCCCCGCCTCCCACGAGCACCCGGCGCGCGGTCCGCAAGGAAACGGCCACGGTTGGGGAGCGAAGATGTCACCAAAGGGCTGGCACTGATGATCGCCTGACGGGTAGTCATGCTCGCATGACGACTTCCCAAACGGCGTCGCCCGAGGTGACCCCCGGGCGGCGCCGCCGGTGGCGATATCTGGCGGGCCTCCTGGTGCTGGCGGTCCTGCTCGTCGTGGGCGGCCGGCTGGCCTGGTCCTGGGTCAACCCGCTGGGCGAGCAGAGCATCGACCGCAGCCAGCCGGTGCTCCTGCAGTCCATCAAGGACCTGAGCCGGTTCGAGGCCGCGACGGGGACCTTCCAGGTGGTCGTGGACCTGGAGAAGGACGCCAACTTCCTGCCCGACGCGATCAAGGGCACCCGCACGCTGTTCGTGGGGGCGGGCGGGGTGGACGCCTACGTGGACTTCTCCGGTCTGGCGGCGAACGGTGTGACCGTCTCGGAGGACCGCACCCAGGCGACCGTACTGGTGCCGCGCGCCCAGCTCGAGAAACCGAACCTCGACAACAGCCGCTCCTACGTCTTCGCCCAGCAGCGCGGCCTGTTCGACCGGGTGAGCGACTTCCTGTCGGGCTCCCCCACCGACCAGCGGGAGCTCTACCTCCTGGCCGAGAAGAAGATCACCGAGGCCGCCGTGGCCAGCGACCTGCGGGCCAGGGCCGACGCCAACACCAAGGCCATGCTGTCGGGCATGCTGAAATCGCTCGGCTTCACCAAGGTCACGGTCAAGTTCACCGACGAGCCCTAAGCACCCTCACCTGCGCCTTAGTCATCCGGTGCGCCCGCCTAAGTACCTCCCTATCTGCGCTTATGCCGAGAGATAAGGCATACGCCCGATGTGCCGGAGGGGGCCTTAGGACGAACCTTGAGAGTGCAGGGAACGAGACAAGGGAGCAGTCGGATGAACGCCGAACTCGAATACTCCGTGATGCAGCACCACGCGGCCGAGCTGCGCCAGGCCGCGGCCGAGCAGCGGCGCGTACGCGAGGCGAGCAAGAGCCGGCCGGCCGAGCGCCGTAACCGCTCGGTCCTCGCCCGGTTCCTCGTCTCATGACCGCCCACAAGCAGCCCGGCCGCATCCTCCCTCGCGGCCGGGCTGAAACGCCCCCTTAGGGGGGCTACGGCGCCCTGGCCCGAATCCTGGTCGAGCCGGCGGCACGACGCCACGAGGCCCCGGTCCATTCCTGGTCGGACCGGGGCCTCGCGCTGTCCGCACCAGGATCGCGGCCGGCCCTCGCGCCCGCCCGGGCCGGCGTCACGGCCGACCCTCGCGCCCGCCCGGACCAGCGTCACGGCCGGCTCTCACGCCCGCCCGGACAGGATGGCGGGCGCGCCGGCGGCTCAGAGGGGCTCGCGCTGCACGCCCTGATCGCTGGGCGCGGGCGCCGCGCTGGCGTGCCCCGCCGGCATCTCGATCCGCCAGCTCGCCCGGGAGGCGGGGCCGAGGCCGAGGTAGCGGCCGGAGCGCCGATGCCATGCGCACGCCCCGGCCTGCCAGTCCCGCAGGCCCTGGACGTACCGGGCGATCCTGCCCCGTTCCTCCGGATCCAGCCCGCACTCCTCCACCAGCGGCGGCAGCTCCGTCAGCACCGCGCTCTCGAACTGCCGCAACCGGGACGTCCGCAGGTCGTTCACCCGGTCGGCGGCCTCCTGCGCCCCGCAGCCCAGGAACCGCCGCAGCACCACCACCCCGTTGTCGTGCGCCCCTTCCTCGACGGCCTCCCGCCGGTAGGAGTAGAGGTCGTTGAGCAGGTGCACCCCGTCCGAGAACGTGTCGCGCAGCACCCTGACCGGCCGCGTGCCCGCGACCTTCTCGGGCACCTCGGCGCCGGCGACCCGCTCGACGAGATCCGCGACCCACGGGGCACCCCCGCAGACGCGGCGCAGGCGGATGTGCTCGATGGGCTTGAGGACACGGCCGTTCCTGGCGTTCTCCAGCTCGCGCAGGCAGCCCTGCATGAGCCCCTGCGTGCCGGCGGCGAACCTGCGCCGCCATCCTGGGGAGGCCCCGGCGAACGTACGGGGCCAGAGGTCGGCGAGCCCGCGCTCGGCCGGGTTCGCCGGGCGCGGCGTGCGCGGGGAGCCCGGCGGGGTGAAGCGACGCAGCCGGTGGAGGTACGCCTTCGCCTGCCGGTAGGCGCCCGGCCGCCTGAACACCTGGGTGAAGTGGTCGCCGAACCAGCACGCCCAGACGTACCAGTCGGAGGCCAGCCGCAGCTCCGCAGGGGCGGCGTCCGGATGGCCGTACGCGGCCAGCAGCGGGATCGCCATGGACACGAACCGGTCCTCGTCCCAGACCCGCACCCCTCGCCCGTCCACGAAGTCGAGCAGGCCCGTCGTCCTGGCCCAGGTCGTGGAGTGGGCGTGCGCGGCGTCGGCGTGCGGGCTGAGGCGGGCAGGAGCGGGCTGGTACGGGACGGGGAGGACGAACGGATCATCACGGGGCATGGGGGATCCTCCGCTCCAACAGGTGCTCTCGACGAGAGCGGATGACCTCTGCCAGGAGGGCGAGGCTGGTGGAGTCGACGCTCTTACTGTGGCGCTTGGGCCTTTTCTGGTCGGCGTGATTCCATTATGCGCACGCTCCGTAATCGCTGAATACTGTCCGTGACGGCTCTTTGGTGTGACTACTCCACGGCGCCTGACCGCGTCAGAAGGTCCCGGTACCAGCCGTCGAACGGGCGGTCGGTCGCCGGATAGCTGGCCAGCGGGTCGGTGGCGTTGCCCGCCGAGTTGAAGCCCCAGCCGCGGGCCAGCTTCCCCGCCCGCAGCGCCGCCGTGAGGAACGAGGACTGGCCCGCCGGCGCCGCGTGGAACAGCGCCCCCTGCTGGAGCTCCGCGCCATCCCCCTGCTGGAACTCGCCGAAGACGATCTGCCGGTAGCGGACGCGGTCCCCGGCGTGCCTGTCGGTGTCGACGCGCAGCGTCTGCGCGGGTGTGGGGCCGTCGGCGCCGGTCCACACGCGTACGCGGGCCGTGCCGCTGGCCGAGGTGGTCTTGTCGTGGCGGGCGTCGGAGGTCCTGGCGTTGCCGCTCCACGAGACCGACATGGCGCCGGCGTCGAGCACGCCGCCCCACTCCCAGTTCTGGCTGGAGCTCTGGCTGCGGTGGATCTCGCGCAGCCGCGTGCCGGCCGGGTCGGTGAACCTGATCGTGGGCAGGACGCCGTCGTCGTACTTGCGGCTGGCCGACCAGGTGATCTCGCCGTCGGCGCCGAGCCGGCCGACGCGGTACCACAGCGTGGTCGCGGTCTGGGACTGGTGGACCTCGACCAGGTCGCCGTGGTCGTTCAGCGCGACGGCGGGGGTGACGCCGCTGTCGTACCTGCCGTGGCGCAGCCAGGTGACGCGGCCGTCGGCGCCGTACGCGCCGGTCCAGTACCACAGGTCGCCCGAGCCCGAGTCGTGCACCTCCACCACCTGGCCGCGGCCGTTGATCGCGACGGCCGGGTTGTGGCCGAGGTCGCGCCGGTACGCGCTGCGGGTCCTCCCGTCGCCGGAGATCACCGCGAGGACGCGGCCACGCAGCTCGTCCACCGTCGGCGGGCTCGCCGGGTACTCCTCGGCCCGGTACAACCGTGCGCCGAAGGCGGAGGTGAGCTGCTGGTTGAGCGCGGCCAGGTTGCCCGCGGCGTACGAGGTGTTGTCGGTCAGGTCGTCCTTGACGTCCAGGGCGACGACGATCGGCGCGGCGGTGGGATGCCGCGCGGACCAGGCGTCGATGACGCCGAGCCAGTCGCGCAGCAGGTTCGAGGCGGGGTTTCCGGCGTGGTCGACCTGGTTCCCCGGGGAGTCGTGGCCGACGGCGTAGTCGCGGGAGGTGGCGTAGCCGTTGTCGTGGATGTCGAGCTCGATGAAGCGGATGCCGTGGTCGAGCTGGTAGGCGATCGAGTTCCTGGCGCCGCCGAGGTTGCCCGAGTAGCTGTTGTGGGTGGCGCGGAAGACCGCCGAGGGTAACGGGACGTCTGCCGTCGTGTTGATGTTTCCGCTGGTCAGCAGCGTTGATGCGGCGAGGGCGAGCGCGGCGGGAATGGCTCCGATGTGAGGCACTCCCTGATCTTCATATCGGGGACCTCTGCCGACAATACGGTCACGTGAGTTCGTTTGCCGGTGTTCACCTGACGGCCGCCATGCCGCCGTCCTCCCCCGGCTCGCGCAGCGCCGCCCCGTACAGGGGAGCCCAGCGAGGTCGCCCGAGCCGCCCGCGCGTACCTGCGTCCGTTCACATTGTGCTCACGGGCGCTGAAGGCCGATGATGCCGGTATGCGCAAGCGGGTGCTGGTGTGGGGCGGGGCCGCGGTCGCGGTGGTGGCAGCGGCGGCGTTGATCTACTCCTTCGTACGGGTCGGCCTCGACAACGCCGACAAGCTGGCGAGCGTGATCGGGCTCTTCTTCACCGTGGCCGGGCTGGGGGTCGCGATCCACGGCCTGCGCAGCCGTCCGGCGCCGGCGAACGACGAGCCCGAGCGGGCCCCCGGGCCCGGGGTGACGGCGTCGGGGCCGGGGTCGGTCGCCATCGGGGGCGACAACTCAGGCATCATCTCCACGGGCGACGGCGCGACCAACATCCACATGCGTGCCGAGGCGTCCGGGCAGGGACGCGTCTACCAGGCCGGCGGTGACCAGACGATCAACGAGGATCGGCGGCCGTAGCCGGCGGTCTCACGTCTGGCCGCCGGGGCCCCGCCGAGCTTCCAGCGCGTCCAGGATCAGGTCCAGGCCGTAGCCGAACTCGCTGGTGTAGTCGTAGCCCGGCCGCATGGCGTGGTCGACGATCATCTCGGTGAGGTACGGCAGCTCGTCCGCCGGCAGGTGCTCCAGGATGTTGCCCGCCACCTCCTCGACGTCGTGCGGCGTCATCACCGGCAGGTTGGCCTCCTGGAGGACGAACCCGCCGATGTAGCTGTCGATGAGCGAGACGGCGTGCGCGGCCATCGGCAGCGTGAACCCGGCCCTGCGCAGGACGCCGAGGACGGCGTCGTGGTGGCGCAGCGTGGCCGGCCCGGGATCGCGGCGGGAGTCCATGAGGCCGAGGGCCCAGTTGTGCCGCGACAGCACCTCACGGGCGGAGAAGGCACGTGCGCGGATCGCCTCCCGCCAGTCGCCGTGCTCGGCGCCGGGCAGCTCGATCGCCGCGAACACCATGTCGACCACGCCGTCGAGGATCGCGTCCTTGTTCGGCACGTGGTGGTAGAGGGACATCGCCTCCACGCCCAGCTCCTGCGCCACCTTGCGCATCGTGATCGCCTCCGCCCCACCGCGGTCCGCGACCCGGATCGCCGCTTCGAGCACGAGATCCCTGCTGAGCGGTTGCGATGGTGGTGACACGACGGCTCCGGCGGATTAGGCGATTGACAACCTTACGAGCGTAAGCCAGTCTTACACATGTAAGTCACCTTACGCGCGTAAGAGGAGGGGATCGCGATGCCGATGCCGAGATGGTGGGGGCACGTGAACAAGCGGGTGTTCAACCCCCTCACGCTCGCCGCCGGGAAGTCGCCGGTGCTGATCCACGTCGGGCGCGTCTCCGGCGCGACGTACCGCACCCCTCTCGACGCGCATCCCGTCGCGGGGGGCTACCTGTTCGTGCTGGTGTACGGGTCGGGCTCGGACTGGGTGCGGAACGTGCTGGCGGCCGATGGGGCGCGGCTCAGGGTCGGCGGGCGGGAGGTGGAGCTCACCTCGCCGCGGGTCATCGGGAAGGACGAGGCGTTCCGGGCGCTGCCCGACGAGGTGGCCCGGCCGCCGAGAGTGCTGCGGATCACCGAGTTCCTTCGCATGGACCTGGCCGCGGGCTGAGAACGGGTGCCCCGCGCGCCGCAGGCACCTTGATCAAGCGCCTGCGGCCCGCGGCACGGAGCGTCAGGACCTGGGGACGGTGATGAGGAGGGCGTCGCCCTGGCCGCCGCCTCCGCACAGACCCGCCGCGCCCAGCCCTCCGCCCCGCCGCTTCAGCTCGTACGCCAGCGTCAGCACGATCCTGGCCCCCGACGCCCCGATCGGGTGCCCCAGGGCGATGCCGCCGCCGTTGACGTTGACCTTGTCCAGCGGCACGCCCAGCTCCTTGGCCGACTGCAGCACCACGCTGGCGAACGCCTCGTTGATCTCCACCAGGTCCAGGTCGGCCGCCGTCACGCCCTGCTTGGACATCGCGTGCTTGATGGCGTTGGCCGGCTGCGACTGCAGGGACGCGTCGGGGCCGGCGACGTTGCCGTGGCGGCCGATCTCCGCCAGCCAGGGCAGGCCGAGCTCCTCCGCCTTCGCCTTGGACATGACGACCACCGCGCAGGCGCCGTCGGAGATCTGGGAGGCCGAGCCGGCCGTGATGGTGCCGTCGGCGGCGAAGGCGGGGCGCAGCTTGGCGAGGGTTTCCGCCGTGGTGTCGCCGCGTACGCCCTCGTCCTCCTTGACGACCAGCGGCTCGCCGCGGCGCTGCGGGATCTCCACGGGGACGATCTCTTCCTCGAAGACGCCGTTCTTGACGGCGGCGGCGGCGAGCTGGTGGGAGCGGGCCGACAGGGCGTCCTGCTCCTCGCGGCCGATGCCGAGGCGGCTGTTGTGGCGCTCGGTCGACTCGCCCATCGCGCACTGGTCGAAGGCGCAGAACAGGCCGTCGTGCGCCATCGAGTCGACCACCTGCGAGCCGCCGTACTTGACGCCCTTGCGCAGGCCGGGCAGCAGGTGGGGGGCGTTGGTCATGGACTCCATGCCGCCGGCCACCACGATCTCGAACTCGCCGGCCCTGATGAGCTGGTCGGCCAGGGCGATGGCGTCGAGGCCCGACAGGCAGACCTTGTTGATGGTGATCGAGGGGACGGTCATGGGGATGCCGGCCTTGACGGCGGCCTGGCGGGAGGGGATCTGCCCGGCGCCGGCCTGGAGGACCTGGCCCATGATGACGTACTCGACGGCCTCGGGCGCGACCCCGGCCCGCTGCAGGGCGGCCTTGATCGCGATGCCGCCGAGCTCGACGGCCGGGAGGCCGGACAGGGAGCCGAGGAGCTTTCCGATGGGGGTGCGAGCTCCGGCGACGATGACGGAACTGGACATGACAACGGCCTCCTGTGCTCGCGCGTCCGGTCTTTTGACACGATACCCACGAGTACGACGTCGCTCGCCATGGAGGTAGGCCACACATGTTCATGCGGATCGACCACATCGGGATCGCCTGTCGTGACCTTGAGGAGAAGATCGAGCTCTTCTCCCGCACGTTCGAGCTCACGGTCGTGGCCAGGGAGGTCAACGAGGAGCAGGGCGTCAAGGAGGCGATGCTGCACATCGCCGACGGCGAAGGCGGGGGCTCCTACATTCAGCTCCTGGAGCCTCTCTCCGACGACTCGCCTGTGGGAAAATTCCTGGCGAAGCGGGGCGAAGGCGTCCATCACGTGGCGTTCGGGGTTCCGGACGTCGAGGAGGCCATGGCCAGGATCGGCGAGAAGGGTGTGAGGCTGCTGGACGAGCGCCCCCGCCACGGCTCGATGGGGTCGCAGATCGCGTTCCTGCACCCCAAGGATGTGGGCGGGATGCTGACAGAGCTGGTCCAAGCGGCCAAGCATTAACAAACCCCCACAAAACGTAAAAAACGTTCATATGTAACTAGTCACGCATAAAGATGGACGGGGCTTCGCAGGTGGCACCAGCGGAGTACGCTTGACCTTCCACCGGACATGGGGCCTGCCGAGAGGCACAGGCTCCTGGTACGGATGCCCCGAACCCCCCGTCCGGCCCGTGTAGCCGTCTCGACAACCCAGGATCGAGCCTCCATGCAGTCCGACATCGACGCCCAGCTCAACAACTTCTTCGAGGACGCCCCCGCACGCGAGTTCGACGTGGTGCTCCGGGGTTACGACCGGCATCAGGTCCACGATCACCTCAAGCAGCTCGACGGGGAGCTACGCCAGGCCCGCGAGCAGGTTGCCAGCCTCCAGCGCGACCTGTCCGACTCCCAGCGCCAGTTGCAGGAGCAGGAGCGCCCCACCTACTCCGGTCTGGGCGCCCGCATCGAGCAGCTGCTCCGGCTGGCCGAGGAGCAGGCGACCGAGCTCGTCCAGGCCGCCAGGTCCGAGGCGAACGAGATCAAGGCCGCCGCCAAGGTCGAGGCGGCCGACGTGCGCGCCGCCGCCGAGGCCGAGGCCGCCGAGAAGCGCGCCCAGGCCACGCGCGAGAGCGACGAGATGCGGACGACTGCCGAGCGGGAGGCCGAGGACATCCGCTCGACCGCGCGCCGCGAGGCCGACGAGCTGACCAACACCACCGAGCGGGAGGCCGCCAAGCTGCGCGCCACCGCCGACCACGAGGTGGCGGAGAAGCGGGCCGACGCCGAGCGGGAGATCGCCAAGCTGCGCACCACCACCGAGCGCGAGGTGGCGCAGCTGCGCGCGTCCACCAAGCGCGAGCGTGACGAGGTGCTGACCACCGCCAAGCGGCAGGCCGACGAGATGCGCGCGCAGGCGCAGCGGGTGCTGGAGGAGTCGGAGGCCAAGCGGGCGCAGGACGAGGCGGAGTTCGAGATCCAGCTCGCCTCCCGCCGCGAGGAGGCCGAGCGCCAGGAGGCCGAGCGCCACGCCACCGCCCAGGCCGCCACGCAGAAGCTGGTCGCCGAGGCCGAGCAGCGCGCCGCCACCGCCGAGTCGCGGGCCACGAAGGCCACGCAGCAGGCCGAGCAGACCCGCCGCGAGGCCGATCTGCACGCCAAGCAGCTCGTCGCGAACGCCCGCAAGAGCGCCGAGACCATCGTGGCCGACGCCAAGTCGAGCGCCGAGACGATCGTCACCGAGGCGAAGAACGAGGCCGAGCGCACCCGTACGGCGATGCAGCGCCAGGTCGACGAGCTCACCCGCCAGCGTGACAGCATCACCAGCCACCTGGCCCAGCTCCGCCAGCTCCTCGGCGGCGCCGCCCTGCCGGGCATGGAGCCGGAGCCCGCGGTCACCGCGGCCCCGCCGAAGCCCGCGCTCGCCGCGCCCGCTGCGGCCGAGTCGATCGCCCCGGCCACGACCCCCGCGCCCAAGGTGGAGGTCAAGAAGGCCGACGACGACGCGGAGTGGTGGCAGGAGTAACGCCGGCGATCACGACACGGGGCTGAACGACGGCTGGGGAGAGCCTGGCGGCCGAATGGTCGCTAGGCTCTCTCTTTGCCGTCGGGCGTGTACGAAGTGGTACGAGTCCGTCATGCTGTGTTGCCGATCCCCCTGGAGTGTCCCCCTTGTCCGCAGACGTCGAGCCGGCGACCACGCAGGAAGAAGACCGCCCCCAGGAGCCCGAGGCCCCGGAGAAGGCACGGGAGAAAGCCCAGGGGAAGGCACAGGGGAAGGCGCAGGACGAGGCCGGCCCCGGGTCGTACGGGCTGCCCGGCAAGCCGCTCGCCCGCGGCCCCTTCCTCTTCGGCCTGGTCGGCGGCCTGGGTGTGCTGACGGCGATCGCGCTGGCCCAGATGATCGTGGCCTCGCTGAGCACGATCATCCTGATCGTCGTGGCGATGTTCCTGGCGGTCGGCCTGAACCCGGCCGTCGAGGCCCTCCACCGGCGCGGTCTGGCCAGGCGGGGCGCGATCTCGATCGTGTTCGCCGGGGTCATCGTGGCGTTCGCGCTGTTCGGGCTGGCGATCGTGCCGCCGGTCAGCAAGCAGCTCACCGAGTTCATCGACGCGGTGCCGGGCTACCTCACGGAGCTGAGCAACCATCCGACGCTGCGCCAGCTCGACCAGGACTACCAGATCCTCCCGCAAATCAGGACGTTCGTGACGGGCACGCTGGGGCCGTCGCTGGCGACCGGCATCATGGGCGCGGGGCTGGTGGTGCTCAACGGCGTGTTCACCACGGTGACGCTGCTGGTGCTCATGCTGTACTTCCTCGGCTCGCTGCACACGATCAAGGACTACCTGCTCAAGCTCGTACCGTCCTCGCGCAGGACGCGGACGCGCGCGATCACGGAGGAGATCCTCCGCGGCATCGGCGGGTACGTGGCGGGCAACGTGCTCATCTCGGTCATCGCGGGCGTGGTGACGTGGATCTTCCTGTCGATCGCGGGCGTGCAGTACGCGCTCGCGCTCGCCCTGGTCGTGGCGCTGACGGACCTGATCCCGCTGGTGGGCGCGACGATCGGCGCGGTGCTGGTGACCGCGGTCGCGCTGCTCGACTCGTGGCCCGCCGGGATCGCGTGCGCCATCTTCTTCGTGGCCTACCAGCAGGTCGAGAACTACCTCATCTACCCCAGGGTGATGAAGCACTCGGTGAACGTGACGCCGGCGGTGACGGTGATCGCCGCGCTGTTCGGCGGCGCGCTGCTCGGCATCGTCGGCGCCCTGCTGGCCATCCCGGTGGCCGCGGCGATCGCGCTGATCATCCGCGAGCTGGTGCTCCCGCACCAGGACCAGGTGTGACCTCCTCGCGGTGACCCGGCAAGCCGGCGCTTCCCCGCTCAGGCCGGGGGTGACCTCCTCGCACTGACCCGCGGGCCGATGCCGCCCCGGCGGCATCGGGCCCCGGACTACCTCCGCACCCCGCCGAGCTCGGTCTCGAGGAACCCGATCACGGCCGTGTTGAACGCCTCCGGCTGCTCGACCGCGCTGAGGTGCCCCGCCTTCGGGATGATCTCCACCTTGCCCTCCGGCACGGCCTGCGCCATCGCGTCGGCGTCGGAAGGCGGTGACAGCTCGTCCTCCTCCCCCACGATGATCAGCAGCGGCACCTTGAGCCCGTTCAGCGTCTCGAACGAGTCGGGCCTGGCGGCCATGGCCCGCTGGGCCCAGGCCACCGCGCCGGGCGGCGCGGACTGCACCAGCCCCTTGACCCGGCCGACCACCATGGCCCGCCGCTCCCTGGTGGTCCGCCCGATGAGCGCGGGCAGCACCTCGGTGACCAGCACCTCGCTGCCACCGGACAGCACGGCCTGCGCGATGCGCTCCCTGTTGTCCCGCGCCGCCGGCGGGTCCGCGCCGGCCTTGGTGTCGGCCAGGATCACCCCGAGCACCCGGTCGGGGTGCCGGCGGCAGAACGCCATGGTCACGTAACCGCCCATCGACAGCCCGCCGACGACCGCCCTGTCGATGCCCTCCTCGTCGAGCAGCCTGGCGACGTCGTCGGCCATCAGGTCCAGCGAGGGCTCGTCCTCGCCCAGCCGCGACCCGCCGAAGCCGCGCAGGTCCGGGGTGATGACCCGGCAGACCTTGGCCAGCCCTTCCCGCTGCGCCAGCCACATGGCCGACGACAGCGGGAACGCGTGAAGCAGCACAACCGGGATCCCGGTCCCGGCAGATCTCGTGTAGAGCTGCACGGATCACACGGTAGCCCGGTTCACGGCGACAATCACTCAATGGTTCATGCCGATCGCCCCCGACTATGCCGACAAAAGCCACACTTAGCCAGTGTTCGCCATAAATCTGACATTGCCCGACGAATAATTCGCGCGCACAATCCAGGCACAGCGACGTGCATCCCGAGGTGACAAGGCATGACAGGTCCCACAGGCATGGCAGGCACCCGACCCGCGCTTCCCGACGCCACCAACGCCGATTTCCTCCTCCAGGCGCTGCGCGAGACGAACGCGCGCCGCGACCGCCACCAGGTCCCGCCCCTCGTCATGGACCCGCTCCTGGTCGAGTACGCCAAGACCAGGGCGGCCGAGATCTCCCGGCAGGCCGGGTACGGGCCCGTGCGGGCGGGCACCGGCGAGATCGTGTTCAGGAGCGAGGGCGAGGAGATGAGCGAGGCCGCCGAAGCGGTGGCCGGCTGGTACGCCCAGTGCGCGGGCTACGACTGGGATGATCCGCGCCCCTGCCACTTCAGCCAGCTCGTCTGGAAGGCCAGCAAGGCGATGGGCGCCGCCCGCGTGGCCGGCCAGGGCCAGGCCCACTACGAGACCTACATCGTCTTCGTCTTCGAGCCCCCGGGCAACGTGGACGGCGAGTACGAGGAGAACGTGCCCCCGGCGTGACCAGCCGGCGGTCACCCGCCAACGCACCGCCGGCGCGCCCAGGCAGCGGTGCACACCCCGCCACAATGTGCCACCGGCGCGCTCAGACGGCGGTCGCGCCCCCGTCGATGAACAGCACCTGCCCCGTCATGTACGCCGACGCCGCGCTGGCCAGGAACACGGCCGGCTGCGCCATCTCCTCCGCCGTCCCCCACCGCCGCATCGGCACGCTCGCCACCGTGGCGGAGCTCGACGCCTCGTCCTCCCACAGGTTGCGGTTGAGGTCGGTGGCCGTCCACCCGGGGCACAGGGCGTTGACCCGCACGCCGGAGCCCGCCCACTCCACGGCCAGCGTCTTGGTCAGCGCCACCAGCCCGGCCTTGGCGGCGGCGTAGGGGGCGAGCAGGGGCGCGCCGAGCGCGGCGACGGAGGCCACGTTGATGACCACCCCGTCGCCCCGGCCGAGCAGGTGCGGGGCGGCCGCGTGGCAGACGGCCATGGCGGAGTCGAGGTTGAGCCGCATCAGCTTGTCCCATCCGGACAGCCGCAGATCCTTGAACTCGACCAGGAAGTTCGACCCGCCCGCGTTGTTGACGACGATGTCGAGGTGACCGAGCCCGTCGATCGCGGCCGCGACGGCGGAGGCGGCGGCCTCGCGGTCGGTGAGGTCGGCGGGGATGACGACCGCGCGCCGCCCCAGCGCCTCGATCTCCTTGCCCACCTCGGCCAGCGTTCCGGCGGAGCGGGAGACGAGCGCCACGTCGGCCCCCGCCTCGGCGTACGCGAGCGCGATGGCCCGCCCGATCCCCTTCGACGCCCCGGTGATCAGGGCCTGCTTGCCCGCGAGATCGAATGCGCCCACGCCGCCTCCTCCATGGCCGGAAACCGAACAAGATTCTAAGGACATCTCCCCAGAAAGCGCCACCGGCGCGGGACCGCGAAGGTCCCGCGCCGGTCGCTCGGAGATCGAGGTCAGCCGAGGCCGCCCAGGAAGGTGTCGAGGAAGTCGGCGACGTCGTCGCCGAGCTTCCCGCCACGCATGCCCAGGTGACCCATGGCCCCTCGCCTGGTGTTGACCTCCATCTCGATCTTCTCGGGCCGGAAGATCTGCTTCTGACCCTGGCCGCTGCCGCCGCTGTTCGGCAGGTTCGACGGCGGCCTGCCCTGCGGGTACATGCGGCCGTTGCCGTACACGGTGTACGACTGGGTCGGCTGCACGCTGCCGTCGTTGCGGTAGACCTGGCTCGGCCGTGGCTGTGCCGGCTGCCTGGTCGCCTTCGGCGGCGACTGCCGCTGGACGGAGCGGTGGCTCGTGGGCCGCCTGGCGGGCCGCGAGCGCGCGTGCTGGATGCCGCGCGGGAGCTGGCCGGCCCGGTGGTTGCGCCGCTGGGCCGCCTGCGCCATGCGCCGCTTGGCCGCCGCCTCGCGACCCGCCTTCCTGATCTCCCGGCGGGCCCTGGCCGCGGCTCGCCGCTTCGCCGCCGCCTCGCGGGCCCGCTCGGCCGCCTCCCTGGCGCGCTTCCTGGCCTCGGCCAGCCGCTTGCGCTTGGCCTCGGCGGCCTTCCGCCTCTTCTCCGCCTCTCTGGCCCGCTTCTTGGCCTCCTCCCTGAGCTTCCGCTTCATCTCCTCCATCTTCCGCTTCCTGGCAGCCTCCTTGGCCTTCTTGATCGCGAGCTGCCGCAGACGGCGCTGGGCCGCCTTCTTCAGCAGGTAACGAGCACCGACGCGGACGCCGATGCCGACCACGACCCACACGAGCTGACCGTCGGGGTCGCTCATGGTGACGGGGCTGTTGTTGGCGTAGGCGTAGGCGTTGAGCTGCTGCGGATCGGTGTCGTCGATGATCGGGTCGACCGACAGGAACCGGCCGAACCTCGGGTCGTACTCGCGGGCGCCCAGGTGGACGAGCCCGGTCGAGGCGTCCTTCGTGCCGCCGACGAACCCGCGCTGCCCCGGCCACCACGGCGGTGGCGAGCCCCGGTCCTCGCCGAACGGGGTCTGCCTGCGCACGGCCAGCTCGCCGTTGCCCGCGTTCACCGCGGCCTGCGCGGTGCCCTGGTGGTCGGTGGCCATGAAGTAGACCTGGTTGTCCGGCGTGCGCACCGCGATGGGCTCGTCGCCGATGGTGTAGTAGCGGGTCTGCTCGACGGCGTCCTTGGCGTAGTCGAGACGCAGCTCCATGTCGTCGATGTAGAGCGTGGCGTCGGTGGGCGTCTTGCGGATCAGCCGGTCGCCCTCCGCGTCGTAGACGAACGACGTGGTCTTGCCCGCCTCGGTCACCGACTCCAGGTTGCCCTCGGCGTCCCACACCAGGCTCTGGTCGGAGTTGCCGACCTTGCGCCTGGTCGTGTTGCCCGCCGCGTCGTACTCGAACAGGTCCTGCCCGACGCTCCGCAGCGCGTGCGGCTGCTTGCCGCCCGGCTCGGGGTAGGTGTAGTCGCGCACCTGCTCGCCCCCGCCGCCGAAGGCGTGCTTGGTCTCCTTGGTCCGGTTGCCGGTGACGTCGTAGGCGTAGCTGACCGCGTACGGGGCCACGCCGCCGATCGTGCCGGACTGGGGTGAGCCGCTCGCGCAGTCGTCCGTGGCCGTCCACGCCGAGGTCAACCGGCGCAGGTGGTCATAGGTGAAGCACTGCGTGTCCTGGTTCGCCTTATCATTGATCTTGGTGATGTTGCCGATGGCGTCGTAGGTGTAGTTGACGTCCAGGTCGGTCTTGGTCGTGCCCTCGCGGTCCAGCCGCATGCTGGTCAGCCTGCGGGTGGACTCGTCGTGGGTGTAGGTGAGCCAGGTCTTCCTGCCGTTGTCGCCCAGCTCGTACTGCAGGGTCTCGCCGAGCTTGGAGTAGCGGGTCGCGTTCACGTACGCCGACAGGCCCGTGACCTTGACCGGCTGGCTGAGCGCGTCGTAGGTGTAGACGACCTGCTCCTCCGCCAGCCCGCCGCCCGCCGGGAAGCTGACCGACTGCACCTGGCCGTCGAGCGTGTAGCGGGTGTTGAGCTGGTAGGAGCCCGCCAGCTTGCCCTCCCGCTCCGGGACGGTCACGGTCTCGCGCAGCGGGCGGTAGTCGGCGTCGATGGCGTTGATCTCCGCCTTGTACGCCTGCCCGTCCACGTACCGGATGCTGGCGTTCAGGTGGCCCTTGGCCAGGGCGTCGTACTTCCACTCGGCCAGCAGCGTGCCGCTCGCCGAGCCCTCGCGCATCTCGGTCTTGCGGCCGAGGGCGTCGTAGCCGTACCAGAGCGTCCTGCCGCGCGAGTCGGTCGTGGAGACCAGTTCGTCGGCGTCGTTGTACGTCATCGTCGTGACGCCCTTGTCCGGGTCCTCGGTCTTGATCTCCCGGCCGCGGAAGTCGTAGTGGTGGCGCCAGACGTTGCCCGCCGGATCGGTCACCGTGGACAGGCGTCCCGCGTGGTCGTAGGTGTACTTGGTGGACTCGTACTCGCCGGTCGGGGTCGCGCCCTTGTACTGGCGCAGCTCGATCAGGCGGTCCTCGGCGTCGCCGATGCGGGTCGTCGCCGTGCCGCCCGGCGGCGGGGTGATGTGGATCCGGTCGCCCTCGTCCTTGGCGGTGACGCGGTACTTCTCCACGCCCTTGGCCTTGAGGAGCTGGGCGTTGACGTCGCCCACGCCGTCGAACAGCGTCACGACCTGGTTCGGCACGTCCGCGTCGGCCACCGCGAGCAGGGCGGTGGACGGCGTGCCCGTGGCGAAGTAGCCGGTGTTCTGCTTGTAGTCCTCACCCTGGGAGTTGTAGAAGGTGTCGGTGATCGTGCGGCCGTCGCGCAGCGCCGGGTCCTGCGTCTGGTCGTCGGTGGGCGCGGGTTCCTGGGTCTGGCGCTCGCGCATCAGGCCGTCGTACAGCTCGTGGCTCTCGGTGTAGCCGCCGTCGGCGCGCAGCGTCCTGGTGGTGACGACGCTGGGGCCGTCGGCCCGCATCAGGTAGGAGTACTCGGTGCTGGGCGACTGCCCTGCCGCCTTGTTGCGGTCGGGCTGCCAGACCTTGGTCAGGCGGCCCAGCGCGTCGTGCTCCATGTCGACGCGGCGGTTGTTGGTGTCGACCTCGGCGACGGGCTCGCCCCAGGCCGGCTCGATGAACGTGCGATCGACGTGGCCGAGGTCGTTGGTCTCCTTGATCTCGGTCGCCAGGGCGCCCGTGGCCGGGGTGTAGCTGGTCACGGTCTTGGTGCCGACCGTGTCGGTCTCGCTGGTCTCGCGGCCGTAGACGTCGTAGGTGTGCGTGGTGTCGGTGATCGTGGTGCCGTCGGCGTTGACGGTCTGCTGCACCGAGGTCACGTCACCCTTGCTCGGCGCCTGGCCGAACGCCTTGCCGTCGTACTGGACCTTCTCGTCGGAGATCAGCTCTCCGGCGGCCAGCGTGGAGACGGACGTGGCGCAGGGCGCGGCCACCTTCTGGACGCGGCTGGTGTAGTCGAGCATCCAGCTCGTGTCGTTGCGGGCGTAGGTGTAGCGGGTGCACCGGTCGTCGTCCGTGCTGGCCAGGTCGCCCTTCTCCTCGACCTGGGTGAGCAGGCCCTTGGCGTCGTACGTGCGCGCCTCGCCGGTGCGCCGCCACTTGCCGCCGGGCAGCGCCGTGCGGGTGACCATGGACTCGGCCTCGACCACGTACGCGGCCTTGGTGACGCCGCCCTGCGTGGACTCGGCCGTCTTCACCGACCAGGGCGCCTCGACGGTGGCCTTCAGCAGGGCGCCGCCGTCGCCGTCGTACAGGATCTCCTCGCGCTCGAAGCCCGAGTACTGGTCCAGGTCGTCCAGCTTGACGCCCTCGGAGTCCTCGACCTGCACGCTGCGCTTGGAGCCGTCGGCCTGCTTGTCGCCGTGCATGCCGCGGAAGTAGCGGAACTCCGTCAGCGTGCGCTTGGTGTCCTGCCCGTCGCCCTCGCGCACCCGTACCCTGCCGAACCCGCGGAAGTCCGACCACGTGCGGTGCTCGGGCTTGACCAGGATGTTGTCGGCGTAGCGCCAGGCGGCGCCGTCCAGGTACTCGTAGCTGGTGACCACGGCGGGCGCGGCCGCGACGCGGTCCACCTCGACCGTCTGCGCCACCACGTACTTGTGGAACCAGTCGGTGACCTCGGCCTCGTTCGGCGGGGCCCAGCGCTGCGGGAAGCAGAGCCTGGTGTTCTTGTCGGCGGCGGGCAGCGCGCCGGCCTGGCAGTCGGCGGCCTTGTAGTTGACCCGCAGCTCGCCGCCCGTGCCGTTGTCGACGGCCTGGACGCGCCACTTGACCAGCGGGGCGCGGCCCTCGGTGGCGTCCACCCGGTTGGGCAGCTGCACACCCTTGAACGTGGTCTTCGGCAGCGTGATCGTGCCGCCCACGTGGCCGGTCTGCTGGATCGAGGCCAGCCACAGCGCCGGGCTCAGCCCGTCACCGGTGGCCGGGAACTGGTGGGCCAGCGCCCAGGAGTCCACCGCGTAGTACTGACCGGCCGCGTTGAGCACCTGGGTGGTCACCTTGGTCAGCCGCTTGCGGCTGAAGAACGTCGGCGCCAGGCGGTCGACGCACTTCACTCCCGCGTCGCAGATCTGGTCGAACGGGACGTCCGGCCAGTGGCTCGCGGTCTCCTTCTTCAGCTCGGCCGGAGCGCAGGTGACGGTGCCGCTGGGCAGGCAGCGCTCGGCCACCTCGAACAGCACCCGGGACGCCGCGGGCTTGGTGAACAGCTCGCTGCTCAGATAGCCGTAGTCGATGCGGGTGAGGTACGCGTGCCGGTCGTACACCGTGCCCAGCTCGGGCTTGGAGTTGCGGCCGTAGTAGTTCTTCTCCTGGGCGTACCAGTAGGTGGTGGCGTTGCCGTGGGTGTCCACGGCGTAGTCGAGGTTCCACCGGTAGGCCTGCTGGCACCAGGCGTTGGCCGGGGTGCTGCTGTAGCAGGGCTCACCGCTGTTGTTGCCGAACACCGGCACCGTCTGCACCGACTTGGTCTCGGCCTTGCCGCTCACCCAGCCGGGCAGGCGGTTGAGGCCGAAGGTGTACTGGGTGCCGTCGGCGGTGGTCACCCGCCAGTGCTCGCCGTTGTTGTCGCCGTTCGTGGCGCCGGTCAGCGCCTCGATCCGGGTGCCGTCGTCGCGCTTGGGCCGCCACTGCTTGGTCGTGGCGTCCTTGATCAGCTCGATCGACGAGCCGCCCAGCGACAGGACGGCGTTGTCCTGGTCCCAGCACAGGTCGCCGGTCTTCTTGCCGTCGATCATGCAGGGCTTGTAGCGGCGCTCGATGTAGCCGCCGGGGCTGAGCTCGAAGCCCTCACCGGCCCAGGACGCCTGGTTGTTGGTGGAGGCGGTGCGCCCGTCCACGCTCTGCGAGGAGTAGCCGAGCGACAGCTCGGGCTCGTCGCCGCCCAGCGCGGGCGGGGTGCGCAGCTCGTAGTTCCAGGAGAAGTCGCCGGTCTGGGTGCCGACGCTCCAGTCGGCCGAGGGCGCCAGCGAGGTGGCGGAGTGGTCGCCCGACTGGCCGGAGGGTGCGGCGGCCAGCGCGTACACGGCGCCGGTCTCGACCTCGGCGGTCAGCGTGCCCGCCTTCGGGTCGTTGGCGCTCTTGACCGGCTCCGGCCGCGGGCAGCCCGCCGTGGCGGTGGCCGACTTCAGCGCACATTCCTGCAGCTTGACCATGCCGAGGCGGGCGCCGTAGTCGCCGCCGTAGGCGTAGCGGAAACCGGAGTAGTCGATCTTCAGCTCGGTCTTCTTCGCGGCCTTGGCGGTGGCGACCGCGACGCCCTGGCCCGGCGACACCCGCATCGCCAGGCCGAGACGGTCGGTCTCCAGCAGTTCCACGCTGACCGGGTCGCTGCTGCTCCGGTCGGCGGCCACCTGCACCGGGAACCCGGCCAGGGCCTTGGCCCTGCCGAGCTCCGCCTTCTGCGGCTTGGGCCAGGTGACCGCCGGCGGCGTCTGCCACGCCTGTTTCTGCACGGGATCGGCCGGCGGCGGCTGCACCGGCACACTCGTGCCCTTGACCGGGGTCTCCTTCTGCACCGACGGGGCCGAGCGGGACTCGGCCGCCGCGGGCATGGCGTTGACCAGGGGCAGCACAAGGACCATCGAGAGGGCGGCCGCCAGGCGGCGCGGCCACGGGGACTCGGGCCTGGCCACGTCCCGGAAGGTGTTCCAGGACGTGTCGGGCAGGTGGGGTTCGTCGGGTTCGGGTAAACGATTCCAGCGGGATTCGGGCAGGTCGAACTCATCCTGCGGGTCCATGTACCTCTCCCAGGTGAGGGGCGGAAAGGGAGACTTACTGGGCTGCTAGCTGGGCGATCTGCTCGGCGCTCAGGACGCCGTCGTAGGTGCGGACGTCGTCGACGGTCCCCGGCCAGTGGCCGGTGAAGACGCCCGCGGCCTTGGTCCGGCCCAGTTGCAGCGGGCCGGTGGCATTCCAGGTGCTCAGGTGATCGGTGACGGTGGTGGCGGACAGGCGGCCGTTGACGTAGACGCGGAGCTCACCGGCCAGCGCGTCGTACACACCGGCGATGTGCGTCCACTCCAGCGGGTTGGGGATGGCGTCGGAGCGGGTCCGTACGAGGGCGGCGGTGTCGGTGTCGGCGGCGGCCATGCCGAGCGTCCACCGCCCCTGCTCCTTGTCGAAGCCGAGCTGGAACCCGGCGGCCCGGCCGCCCGGCTGTGCCACGGCTGCCGTGTCGCGGGTGGGCAGGTAGTCGAGCTGGGTCCAGGCGGCGACGGTGAAGCCGGTCCTGGTGTTGACGGCGGGCGCGCTCGTCTGGGCGTGGCCGTTCACGCCGTCCAGCGCGAGGGCCCCGTCCAGCCAGCCCGATGTCCACGAGGCGGCTCCGGACAGCGTCGCGGCGGTCGCCCGGCCCGAGGAGTCGGCCGCCGACGTGCCGGACTCCTCGTCCAGCGCCCAGTGGCCCACCAGCGTGGCAGCGCTGTTGACCAGATCGGCGACCTCGTCGGCGAACATCGCGCGGCCGTAGGCGCGCACCTCGTCGACGTCCCCGGGCCAGTGGTCCGAAGCCGCCCCGCCGACCTTCCCTCGGCCGATCGTCAGGGGGCCCGTGGCGTTCCATGGGGTGGTGACGGCGGCAGTGCCCTCCAGCCGGCCGTTCACGTAGAGGGAGATCTGGCCTGCCGCCGAGTCGTAGACGCCGGCCAGGTGGGTCCATTCGTTCAGCCGCGGGGCCGCGGCCGACAGGGCGCGCACGGCGGGCGCGCCGTCGGTGTCCGAACCGGCCAGGGTCAGCGCCCAGCGGTCGTTGGCCTTGGCGTACTGCAGGGCGAACGCGCCCGTCCTGCCGCCTTCCTGGGTGACGGCGGTGGCGGAGGCGGCGTTGCCGGTCAGGCGGGCCCAGGCGGTGACGGTGAAGTTGCGGCTGGTGTCGATGACGGGGGCCGCGGTCTGCGCGTAGGAGTTGGCCAGCTTGAGCGCGGTGCCGGTCTTGCCCGTGGTCCAGGTGGCCCCGCTGAGCGTGGCCGGGTGCGCTCCCGTGGCGTCGGCGGCCGTGGCGCCCTGGCCGTCGTCCATCGTCCAGTGCCCGCTGGGACCCCTGCCCGAGTTGACGTTGAAGACGTAGGTGCGGATCGGGCCGAGCTGGCCGGCGCGGTCCTTGCTGCGCACGGCCAGCACGTTCGGGCCGTCGTGGCGCGGGGTCACCGCGATCGTGGCCCTGCCGTCCGCTCCGGGGGCGACCACGGTCGTGGGCGTGGTGTCCAGGCCCCAGACGTAGGCGGCCACGTCGGCGACGCCGTTCGGGCCGAAGGAGAACCTGCCGGGCAGGCCGACCCCGTCGCTCCAGCCGTTCTCGGTGTACTCGGGCGAGGAGACCTCGGGCTCCCTGCCGGGGGCGGTGGCGTCCACGGTGGCCTCGCACCAGGGGCTCCACGCGCTGGTGGCCTTGCCGTCCTCGGCGCGGACGCGCCAGCGGATCAGCGAGCCGTCGGCGTACAGGGTCTGCGGGATCGTGGCGGAGAAGGCGGTGCCGGTGGAGCCGAGCGGGGTGACGTACTCGCCGGTCTTCACGCCGGCGGCGTTGTACCACTCGAAACGGCCCTTGACCGAGTTGTCGGTGTCCTTGAGCTTGGCCCACAGCTTGGGCGCGGCGGTGGCGATGATCGGGCGGCCGTCACCGGAGACGCAGGGGCCGCCCGGGTCCGACCACACGTCGGCGGCGAGCGGGGCGGCCGGCAGCGAGTTGTACTCGATGACCAGGCTCGGGTTGTTCTTGAACTTCTTCCACGCGTAGACGTCGGTCTCGCTGGTGGCCCGCAGGCCGATGGTGGCCTGCGACCACTTCTTGGCGGCGGCGTCGGCGATCCACGACGTGACGTCGAACTCCACGCCGCCGGGCAGGCAGCTCGCGCCCCAGCCCTTGGCGACGTTCACCGTGGCGAGCAGCCTGCTCCACGACGGCTGGTTGTTCCACGTGGTGCTCTTGGTGACGGCGCCGGTGCCCCACGCCTCCACCTTGCGGGCGCTGCACGAGTACGACCACGTCTCGTACGTACGCAGCGTCGCCTTGATGATCTGCTTGCCGTGGATGGTCGAGCCCGTGGCCATGTTGAAGAACGAGCGGTTCTTCTGCGACTCGACGTGGCCCACCCGCGCGACGTCGCTGGAGTTGAGGTAGTTGGAGTTGGGCCAGTTGCTCCAGACGGCCGTCCACGAGCCGCGCGCGGCCGAGAAGTACGGGTCCAGGTAGACGGGGAACTTCGTCCTCGCGTCCGACAGCATCTGCAGGTCGGGCTTGAGCCGCAGGTTCCTGCCCTTCAGCTCCACGCCCATCGTGGCCTCGCGGGCCTCGGGCGAGCGGCCCTCCTTCAGCGCCTTGGGGCTGGTGATGCCCTGGGAGTCCCACATCTTCGGGGTGGGCGCGATGAAGATCGTGCCCTCGTTCTCGTCGGTGGCCTCCAGGTTGCCCGCCCTGTCGGCCTCCAGCGTCAGGCCGTCGGCCGTGAGCGGGTAGGTCAGCTCGGTCAGCCCCGCGGCGGCGGCCCGCGACTTGACCACCAGCAGGTGTGAGAAGCCGTCCACGTCGGCGGTGACCTGGAGGTCCACGCCCGGCATGACCTCGGCGTAGGTGGCGGTGTCGCCGCTCAGCGTGGGCTTGGGCAGCGCGCCGGTCCAGCCGAGCTCCATCGACTTGGCGCCGCGCGACAGGCGGGCCAGTGGCGTGCTGCCGCCGCCGGAGAAGGCCAGGTCCACCGCGGCGGCGACCGGCTCCACCGCGCCGTCGGGGCGCAGGCGCAGCGTGGTGTCCACGGGCACCCAGCGGCCGTCCTTGCGCACCCGGACGGGCCGGACGTTGAGCTCCATGGTCATCGTGCCGTCGGGCTGGGCGAAGACCGTGCGCGTCTCGCTGCGCAGCGACTCCACCTCGACCGGCTTGCCGGCAGTGCGCGCCGCGGCCACCGCGGCCCGCTCCTGCGCTGGTTGAGCGGCCGCGGGCCGCTCGGGTTCGTCCTGCGCGGCCACCGGTTGGGGGGCCGTCAATGCCGTGATAGATAACGCCGCCGCGACCAGTCCATGCACTACCCGCATACGTGCCTCGCCCATGCCGAGCAGGGATTACGCCCGGGGCAGGAGGCCGCCCGGCGTCTCCACGATCTTCTGTTGACGATCGGATTCTCACTCCGGCCCGTCCACGGGGTCCATAGTTCTGGTCATTCTGCTCAAAGATTTCTTCATGACCGCACTATGGGCGCGAGGTTTTCGTCAGACCTCCGTCGGCAGCGGCCAGGCGGCCGGGTTGACCCGTTTGACGATCTCGTCCAGCACGATCCGCACGTACGGCTCCCCCACCCACAGGTGCTTGGCCCCGTCCACCCCGATCACCTCGGCCTGCGGCACCCTGGCGAACCGGGCGCGGGCCTCCTCCGGCCGCAGGTAGTCGTCGAACTCCGGCACCAGCGCCGTCAGCGGCCGGCCGAACGCCGCCCAGGAGTCGAGGTCGGCGTCGGTGGCCCTGTGCAGCGGCGGCGAGAGCAGGATCGCGCCCTCCACCAGCGGGTCGTGCGCCCACTTCAGCGTCAGCTCGGTGCCGAACGACCAGCCGACCACCCACACGTGCGGCAGGTCGTGGTACTCGGCGTACTCCAGCGCCGCGGCCACGTCGTACCGCTCGCCCTCGCCGCCGTCGAACGCCCCCTGGGAGGTGCCGCGCTCGGAGGAGGTGCCGCGGGTGTTGAAGCGCAGCACGGCCAGGTCGGCCAGCGCGGGCAGCCGGTTGGCGGCCTTCTTGTAGACGTGGCTGTCCATGAACCCGCCGTGGGTGGGCAGCGGGTGCAGGGTCACCAGCGTCGCCACCGGCGGCCGGTCGAGGGGCTGGGCCAGCTCGCCAACCAGGGCCAGGCCGTCGGCCGTGTGCAGCTCGATCGGCTCCCGCCGGGCGGGCAGCACCGTCGCCGCGCGAATCTCCACCGAAAGGTCCCTTCAGTAACGGGTGCGGCCGGGGCCGCGGTCGAGTCTCTTACGCCAGCAGGCCTGGTGCCAGTGGCGGCGCTCCTCGTCGCCGCCCGTCCAGTTGGGCCAGGCCACGAGGTGCGGCTGGCCGCTGCGGATCTCCTGGTCACAACCGGGGCACCGGTAGTTCTTGGTCGAGGAGGCGCCGGTGAGCATGCGCACCTTCCACTCCCCGTCGGGCCATTCCTCCACCTTGTCCAGGCCGGTCGGGAAGCCGAAAGGGCGGGAGGACTCCCTCCGGCGGGCACGGCGAGGGCTCATCCGCGGGGGAACCCGCTCGCGGCACCCCTCGTGCCAGGACCGATCACACCCACCCGTTCGAACGCCATGCGTCCAGTTTTCCAGAGGCACTAAGGTGGACGGTCATGCGGCTGGTCATCGCGCGATGCAGCGTGGATTACATCGGACGGCTCACGGCACACCTGCCGATGGCGCCGAGGCTCGTGCTCATCAAGGCGGACGGCAGCGTGAGCATTCACGCCGACGACCGCGCTTTCAAGCCGCTCAACTGGATGAATCCGCCGTGCAAGCTCAAGGAGGACGGCGAGACCTGGACGGTCACCCACGGCAAGACCGGCGAGAAGCTGGTCCTGACCATGGCGGAGATCCTCCACGACTCCAGTCACGAGCTGGGGGTGGACCCCGGGCTGATCAAGGACGGCGTGGAGGCCCACCTGCAGGAGCTGCTCGCCGAGCACATCACGACGCTGGGCGAGGGGTATTCGCTGGTCCGGCGCGAGTACATGACGGCGATCGGGCCCGTGGACATCCTGTGCAGGGACGCCACGGGGGCGACGGTGGCGGTGGAGATCAAGCGGCGCGGCGAGATCGACGGGGTCGAGCAGCTCACGCGCTACCTGGAGCTGCTCAACCGCGATCCGCTGCTCTCTCCCGTACGCGGGGTCTTCGCGGCTCAGGAGATCAAGCCCCAGGCCCGCGTGCTGGCCGCCGACCGCGGCATCGACTGCGTGACGCTCGACTACGACGCCCTGCGCGGCATCGAGCCGGAGAACCCGACCCTCTTCTAGCCGTCTCCCCGGCAGGGCGGGACGGCTCCTCTCATGTTGTGACATTCCAATGTTGACAGGTCATATTTGGACGTTTTACCTTCGACCTATCAACATTGGAGGCTCGATGTCCCCCACGTACCTCAGCGGCAACCTCGCTCCCGTCCCCGACGAGATCGACGCCCACGACCTGACCGTCGCCGGCGAGCTGCCGGAGGAGCTGACCGGCCGTTACTTCCGCAACGGCCCCAACCCCCGCCCCGGTGAGGACCCCGGCCACTGGTTCGCCGGCCACGGCATGCTGCACGGCGTGCGCCTGCGCGACGGCCGCGCCGAGTGGTACCGGAACCGGTGGGTGCGCACCAAGCAGTTCACCGAGAACGCCCCCTTCGCCGGCCAGACCGGCGTCGACCTGGCGGCCGTCTCCGCCAACACCCACGTCGTCCGGCACTCGGGCCGCATCCTGGCCCTGGTCGAGAACGGCTTCCCGTACGAGGTGACGCCCGAGCTGGACACCGTCGGGCCGGTGGACTTCGGAGGGCGGCTCACCACCGCGATGACCGCCCACCCCAAGCAGGACCCGCTCACCGGCGAGCTGCACTTCTTCGGCTACGGCTTCTTCCCGCCGTATCTCACCTACCACCGGCTGTCGGCGGACGGCGAGCTGGTGGAGAGCAAGGAGATCGAGGTGCCTGGCCCGACGATGATGCACGACTTCGCCGTCACCGAGCACCACCTCGTCTGGCTCGACCTGCCGATGGTCTTCCGCCTGGAACGCGGCGGCATGCCGTACGCGTGGGAGGACGGCTACGGCGCCAGGATCGGCGTGACACCCAGGGCGGGCGGGCCGACGCGGTGGTTCGAGGTGGACCCCTGCTACGTCTTCCACGTCGGGAACGCCTGGGAGGACGCTCACGGGCGCATCGTCCTCAACGCGGCCCGGTACACCCGCGACCGCTTCACGCCGTTGTGGGACCAGATCGGCGGCGCGGAGGACCCCGCGGTGTCGGCCGCCGCCTCCGGAGCGGCCGTGCTGCACCGGTGGACGCTCGACCCGGTGACGGGCGTGGCCAAGGAGGAGCAGCTGGACGACCGCAACGTGGAGTTCCCGACGTTCAACGAGGACCTGCTCGGGCGGCAGAGCCGCTACCTCTACACGGTCGGCGAGGACAGCCTGGTCAAGTACGACCAGCGCGACGGCGGCTCCCAGGTCAGGAAGACCGGGGGCGACACGGGCGAGGCGGTGTTCGTACCGGCCGACGGGGCGTCCGGGGAGGACGAGGGGTGGCTGCTGTCCGTGGTCACCGCGGGCGACTCCTCGCAGTTGCTGGTGCTGGACGCCCGCGACCTGTCCGACGTGGCCTCGGTACGGCTGCCGCGCCGCGTGCCCGCCGGCTTCCACGGGTCCTGGCTGGGAGAGGAGTGAGGACGATGCGGATCAGAGCCGCTCGGTGGGAGCACGAGGCAGAGGCGATCGGCGACGCGCTGGCCAGGGCCTTCCACGACGATCCGGTGATCCGGTGGCTGCTGCCCGACGAGAAGGGCACCGCCGCCATGTTCGTCGCGCTCGCCCGGCACATCCACGCCGTCACCGACGTGGCCGGCGACATCTCCGGCGACATCTCCGGCGTGGCGATCTGGGACCCGCCCGGTCACCGGCCCGACGAGGAGGCCGGTGTCCCGGGCCTGGTCGCCGCGATGGGGGACCGGGTCTCGTACGGGATCACGCTCGACGAGACCATGGCCGGGCACCGGCCCGAGCAGCCGCACTGGTACCTGGCCCAGCTCGGCACGGTGCCGGAGCTGCAGGGCACGGGCGTGGGCAGCGCCCTCATGCGGGAGGGGCTGGCTCGCTGCGACGCGCCCGTCTATCTGGAGAGCAGCAAGGAGTCGAACGTCCCCTTCTACGAGAAGCACGGCTTCCGGGTCACCGAGCGCTTCACGCTGCCCGACGGCCCGCCGGTATGGGGAATGTGGCGACCTGCCCCCTGATTGTGGTAAGTGACGCCTTACCGGATTATCGTGACGCCATGACGACGCTGACGTTCGACTCACTCAACCCGGCGACCGGCGAGATCGTCGGCAGTCACCCCAAGCAGACCCCCGACGCCGTGCACCAGGCGGTGGGCCGGGCCGAGGAGGCCGCCGCGTGGTGGGCCGCGCTCGGCCCGGCCGAGCGCAGGCGGCGGCTGCTCGACTACAAGGCGGTCCTCGCCCAGCACCTCAGGGAGCTGGCCACGCTCATCCACCAGGAGACGGGCAAGCCGGTGGGTGACGCCACGCTGGAGCTCGTGCTCACCCTCACGCATCTCGACTGGGCCGCGCGCAACGCCCAGAAGGTGCTCGGGCGCCGCCGGGTGGCCACCGGCATGATCGGCCTCAACCTGGCCGCCACCCTCGAGTACCTCCCGCTCGGCGTCGTCGCCGTCATCGGCCCGTGGAACTATCCGGTCTTCACGCCCATGGGCTCCATCGCGTACGCGCTGGCGGCCGGCAACGCGATCGTGTTCAAGCCCAGCGAGCTGACCCCCGGCGTCGGCGTGCGGCTGGCCGAGCTCTTCGCGGAGTCGGTGCCCGAGCACCCCGTGTTCCAGACCCTGACGGGGCTGGGCGAGACCGGCGCGGCGCTGGCGGCCGACCCCCGGGTGAGGAAGGTCGCCTTCACCGGCTCCACCGCCACGGCCAAGCGGGTCATGGCCGCCTGCGCCGAGAATCTCACGCCGATCGTGGCCGAGTGCGGCGGCAAGGACGCGTTCATCGTGGACGCCGACGCCGACCTCGGGGCGGCCGCCGACGCCTGCCTGTGGGGCGCGATGGCCAACGCCGGGCAGACCTGCGTCGGCGTCGAGCGGGTCTACGTCGTGGACGCCGTCTATGAAAGTTTCATGCGCGAGCTGTCCGAGCGGGTGACGAAGGTGAAGGCCGGCGAGCACTACGGGCCGATCACCATGCCAGGCCAGGTGGAGATCATCAAGCGGCACATCGACGACGCCACGAAGGCGGGCAAGGTGGTCACGGGCGGGCCCGGCTCCGTGCGGGCGCCGTACGTGGATCCGGTGATCGTCGAGGACGTGCCGGAGGACTCGCCCGCCGTCCGCGAGGAGACGTTCGGCCCCACCATCACGGTGCGCCGCACCCGCGACGCGCAGGAGGCGTTGTCGCTGGCCAACGCGTCGGCGTACGGGCTGGGCGGCACGATCTTCAGCCGGAACGCCCGCCGCGCGGCGGAGCTGGCGCGCCTCATGCGCAGCGGGATGACCGCGATCAACTCCGTCATCTCCTTCGCCGGGGTGCCCGCGCTGCCCTTCGGCGGGATCGGCGATTCGGGGTTCGGCAGGATTCACGGAGCCGACGGGCTGCGCGAGTTCGCCCGGCCGAAGGCGATCGCCCGGCAGCGCTTCGCGATGCCCGGGATGAACCTGACATCGTTCAATCGAGGGCCCGCGGAGCTTGAGCGGCTGGTCAGACTCGTCACGTTCTTGCACGGCCGACGTAAAAGATAATCTTCTTACCCTTTCCCTTAACGGATCATCCGTCCATAATTGTGTGCTCTGGGGGCCACGATCATGTTGGACGGGTGGAATGTGAACCGGTCTTACCGGGGAATGTCGGCTGAGCAAAGGCTGGCAGACAGACGCGAGCGGCTGATGACGGCCGCGTACACGCTATACGCGAAGCCGGGTTTCACGGCGACGACCATCGAAAGGCTGTGCTCGGAGGCGAGGATCTCCAACCGCGCCTTCTACGAATGTTTCGGCGGACGCGAGGAGCTCCTGCAGGCGTTGCACGAGCGCTGCGTGGAGGAAAGCCTCTCGGTCGTCGCCAAGGCGCTGGAGGAGGCGCCGACCACGCTTGACGGCAGAGTCAGGGCCGGGATTCGCGCCTATATCGAGTTCACCACGGCCGACTGGCGGCGGGCCCGGATCATGCATGTCGAGGTGCGCAGATCGGGAGACGTCCTGACACTCTCCCGTCAGCGCGCGGTGGCCGCGTTCGCGCGGCTGGTCGAGGACGCGTCCGCCGATTTCCCGCTCGGCACCGGGTTGAATCGGCGCCTGGTGGCACTCGGAGTCATTGGGGCGTTACAAGAGTTGCTCATCGAATGGCTGCTCGCGGAGGACCAGCCGGGCATCGACGAACTCGTCGCGGTGGCCGTCCACATCTTCAATCGCAGCCTCGGCACCGGCTGAGCGCGTTATCCACCGGTCATTCATCGGGCGTTTAGCGGACTCGGTCAGCCGAAAACTACATTTTGTCTAAGTATGGAAAGAGCGGGCAACGGCTGATCGTCGCCCGCTCCGATATGTCACCTCAGGCCACCGCGGCCGCCGGAGCCTCCACGTGCAGCACCCGATTCAGCCGGGTCACCGCGAGAATCCGCATGATCCGCGGTGGCACCCCCCGAAGAACGAGTCGGCGCTCGACGCTCAGCGCGCGCCTGTGCGCCCCCACGAGCACGCCGAGGCCGGTGGCGTCGATCATCTCCAGCTTGGAGAGATCCAGGATCAGATCGCCCTCGCCGGAGTCGAGCGCCTTGTGCAGGCGCTCTCGCACTCCGGCCGACGTGCCGGCGTCGAGCCGGGCCCCGATCCGCACCACCTGGGCACCCGGATTGCCCCGGACGCGCATGCCACCTCCTCAGTCACGTACGCACGTACGTAGTACCCCCCTACCCCGTCAGCGGCAATGACACGACCGCCGTGAGCAGGAACTGTCCGTCGGCCGTCGGGTTCGCCGTCATCCTGCCGCCCACGGCGGCCAGCCGCTCGCCCATGCCCGCCAGTCCGCTCCCCAGATCCACCGCCTGACGGCGGGCCACGCCGTCGTTGCGCACGATGAGCTCCGCCTCCTGCGCGGTGAAGCTGATGGTGATCTCGCAGAACGTCGCCGTGCTGTGTTTGAGTACGTTCGTCACCGCCTCGCGCACGGCGTAGGCGAACACCGGCGCCACGCCGGGCGGCAGCTCGCGGTAGGGCAGGCGCACCTCGCAGCGGACCCCCGCCGCTTCGAGCACACCTTTCACGCTATTCACCTCGGCGGCCAAGTCAAGCTCGCGGTAGCCGCGCACGGCCTGCCGCAGCTCCTTGAGCGCCTTCCTGGTCAGCGTGTTCACCTCGGCCATCTCGCCCCTGGCTGCGTCCCCGTCCACGTCCGACAGGCGTACGGCCAGCTCGGTCTTGACCGCGATGGCCGAGAGCTGGTGCCCCACGAGATCGTGCAGGTCCCTGGCGAAGCGCAGCCGCTCCTCGGCCAGCGCCAGCTTCGTGTGCGCCTCGCGGCCCTTGTGCGCCTCCTCCGCCAGCATCCAGATCCAGACCCACAGCCGGTTGGACGGCGGCACCACGACGCAGAAGACCCCGTAGATCAGCGCGTTGAAGAACAGCACCTCCTGGAACGTCAGGTCCATCCCACCGGCGAACAGGTTGTCCTGCCAGGTCAGGGTCGACACCCCCACACAGGTCAGCCACGTGCCCACCGCGACCATCAGCGAGGCACGGCGGGGGATGTGCAGGGTGGCGATGGACAGCCAGGCCACGAGCACGAAACCCCACGCTGTGGGGGCCGCCCCACCCACGACGGCGGCGGTCAACGCGAGGACCGCCGCCACCGCCACCAGCCTGGTGGGGTAGCGGCGGTCCAGGACCGCGCGGATGATGCGCGGGCACAGAGAGGTGAAACCGATCGCGGCGATCAGCGCGAGCGCGATGCGCCGCCAGTCCAGCTGCCCGTCCTCGAGCCTGACGCCGACGCTGATGGCGATGACCACCCACGTGGCGGCGATGCCCGATATCAGAACGTGCCAGGTGTAGCGCCGTGCCCGTTCGATCTCATTCATCTACCGGCTACGCAGCACTTCGCCGAACTTCAGCCTGGCCCCCGTCCGCAGCACGGCCCGCTCGTACACCGTGGCACCGAGCTTCAGCACCACCAGCACGGCCAGCAACATCGCCGCCATCGAGGCCCCCACCTGCCACATCGGCACGTCGGTCGCGGCCATCCGCACCGGCATGACCATGGAGGAGAACGGCGGGACGTACGACAGCACCGTGGCCAGCGTGCTCGTGGGCTCGTTGGTGACGTAGAACGACACGAAGTAGGTGGCCATGATCATCATGGTGAGCGGGGTCAGCACGCTGTTCACCTCCTCCTGGCGGGAGACCAGCGAGGCGAACGCCGCCGACAGCGTGGCGAAGAAGGCGTACCCGAGCACGAACCACAGCAGCACCGCGACCACCAGCCCCACCATGCCCGGCGGGAAGTCGGCGGCCAGGCCGGAGACCGACGAGGCGCCCAGACCGATCACCAGGATCGTGACCAGGTTGATCAGGCCGAGCACGCCCAGGCCGAGGATCTTGCCGCCGAGCAGCTGCCACGGCCGCACCGAGGCCAGCAGGATCTCCACGATCCGGCTGCCCTTCTCCTCGACCACCCCCATGGCCACCATCACGATCTGCCCCATGAGCAGCATGAACAGCAGCAGCACGAGCACGGTGGCGATGCCCTGGCGCGCGGCCTCGTACCGGGTGTCGGCGCCCACGGACTGCATCTCCAGCGGCGGGATGGCCACGCCGGCGGCGCCCAGCTTGAACTCGCGGTTGACGCTCTGCAGCAGCACCCCGAGCTCGGTCTCGATCTCCCCGTCGGTGAGCACCCTGCTGTTGTCGACCAGCGCCGCGTCCAGGTCACCGTCGAGCACGGCCTGCTTGGCCGCCGCCTCGTCGGCGAACTTGCGCCACTCGAACTCGGTGTCGGGAGCGGCGGCGTGCAGCGGGAGCTGCTGGGAGTTGACGAGGCCGATGGTGTAGGTGTCGCCCCCGCCCATGATCCTGGGCAGGAAGGACACCGCCCCCACCAGCAGCGCCGTGACGAGCAGGCCGATCACGAACGCCCTGGTCCTGACCTGCGTGCTGATCTCGCGCCGGGCGACCAGCCACAATCCGTTCACGCCACGGCCTCCTTGAAGATCTCGGTGAGGGACGGCTGCTCGACGCCGAAGTGCTCGACGTGCCCGGCCTTCATGGCGCGGCGCAGGATCTCCTGGTCGTCGCCCTCGTTCGTCAGCAGGATGTGCCTGTCACCCCGCACGGTCACCGTGCCGGGCAGGCCGTCGGCCCAGCCGGGAGCCGGCTCGCGGACGACCACGCGCAGCGTGTCGCTCTCGGCGGCCCGCAGGTCGGCCACCGAGCCGGAGGCCACCATCCGGCCCGCGGAGACGATGCCGACGGAGTCGCACAGCCGCTCGACGAGTTCGAGCTGGTGACTGGAGAAGATCACCGGCACGCCGCCCCTGCACCGCTCCTGCAGCACCGTGGCCAGCGCGTCCACCGCGATCGGGTCCAGGCCCGAGAACGGCTCGTCGAGGATCAGCAGCTCGGGGTCGTGCACCAGAGCCACGGCGAGCTGCACGCGCTGCTGGTTGCCCAGCGAGAGCGCCTGCACCATGTCGCCCCTGCGCTCGGTCAGCCCGAGCCGCTGCAGCAGGTCGTCGGTGGCCTGCTTGGCGGCCGGCGCGCTCAGCCCGTGCAGGCGGCCGAAGTACTCGATCTGCTCGGCGACCCGCATCTTCTGGTACAGGCCGCGCTCCTCGGGCATGTACCCGAACCGGTGCCGGTCGTCGTGGCCGAGGGGCCGGCCCTGCCAGCTCACCGAACCGGAGTCGGCCTGGAGCACGCCCATCACGATGCGCATCGTCGTCGTCTTGCCCGCGCCGTTGGCACCGACGAAGCCGAACATCTCGCCCGTCCGCACCGTGAAGCTGATCCCGTCGAGGGCGACCTTGCCGCCGGGGGCGTCGGGGCCGCCCGCGAAACGCTTGCGCAGCTCGCTGATCTCGAGCATCAGGTCATCTCCTTCGTCATGGGTCAATAGTGGCCTTGTCCGGGTTCGCCCAGGTAGTCGTGGAAATCACCGGCCGGATGTGGATCTCGCGGAGGATTCGGATGACATTTGTCACTACGCTGAAACCATGACGCGCGCCGACAAGGACAAGCCTGTCGTTCTCTCACATATCTACACCCGGGGCGGAGACGACGGCACTACAGCGCTGGTCGACATGAGCCGCACCGCGAAGACCGACTCCCGGCTGGCGGCCTACGCCGACGTGGAGGAGGCCAACGCCCATCTGGGCCTGGCGCTGTCGCACGGGACGTTCCCCGACGAGCTGGCCCAGTGCCTGGTACGCATCCAGAACGAACTCTTCGACGTCGGGGCCGATCTGGCCACGCCGGTCGTCCCGGATCCGCAGTTCCCGCCGCTGCGGGTGGAGCAGTCGTACATCGACCGCCTGGAGCAGCAGATCGACCGCTTCAACGCCGATCTCAAGCCGCTACGCAGCTTCATCCTGCCGGGCGGCGACCCCGCCACGGCCGCCCTCCACGTGGCCCGCGTCACGGTACGCCGGGCCGAACGTACGGCCTGGGCCGCCCTGGAGGCCCACGACGACATGAACCCGCTGACGGCCAAATACCTCAACCGGCTGTCGGACCTGCTGTTCGTCGCCTGCCGCGTGGCTCACGCCGGCAACGAGCTCCTCTGGAAGCCCGGCGGCACCCGCTGACCGCGGCGGCCTGGCTACGCGACGTCCAGATAGGCGCTGGGCGGCGCGGACTCCAGCCAGGCCAGGAACCCCGTCATCGCATCAGCGCTCATCGCCAGCGAGATCCCCCGGGTGCTCCCCGTGCAGTCGACCGCGAAGAGACCCCCGTCGATCTCCCGCCGGGCGGATACAACAAGGCCGCGCCTCGCGATTGCGTGACGCGGCCGGAGTCGAACGCCGAGCAGCGGGATCCAGTGGAGCTCCCCGTCGGCGTACCGGGCTACTCCGCTCTGCCACCCGCGGTCCCCCACCCGCAGGCGACAGGGCACACTGCCGCGCGAACGGGCAAGCGTCACCCCGCGCAGCACGATGAGGGCGGCCAGCAGCACTACGAGAATCACAACCGTCGCTACCATGCCGCCCCCCTGAACGCCGCTTGATATGTATTAAACCTCTTCGCCCGCCGCCCGCAGCCGAGCCCTGGCACGCTTGGCCTCGATTGCCGCGTCGGCGTCCTCCTGGTTGGCCTCGATCGAGGCCTGGGCCCGGTCGAGAGCGTCGCGGGCAGCCGCGACGTCGACCTCGGAACCGAGCTCGGCCACCTCGGCGAGCACGGAGACCTCGTCGTCGGCCACGGAGATGAAACCCCCGTGCACCGCCGCCACCAGCTCCGGCTCACCCTCCCGCTTCACGCGCAGCACTCCGCCCTCGACGAGGACACCGAGCACAGGTGCGTGTTGCGGCATAATACCGATCTCGCCGTCCACGGTCTTGGCAATCACCATGTCGGCCTCGCCCGACCAGATCTCACGCTCGGGTGAGACAACCCCTACGCGTAGCTTCGCCACTTGTGTAGGTTCCTTTCCGATCAGGTGGTGGCGCGGCGGTCAACGCCGCACCACCACCGTGGGGCGATTAGCGACGCTTGAGTTCCTCGGCCTTCGCGATGGCCTGGTCGATGCCGCCGACCATGAAGAACGCCTGCTCAGGCAGGTGGTCGTAGTCGCCGGCGCACAGGCCCTTGAAGGAGGCGATGGTCTCGTCGAGCGGCACGGTCTCGCCGGGCTGGCCGGTGAAGGCCTCGGCCGCGTACATCGGGTGCGACAGGAAGCGCTCGATGCGGCGGGCCCGCTGGACGGTGACCTTGTCCTCCTCGGAGAGCTCGTCGATACCGAGGATCGCGATGATGTCCTGGAGCTCGCGGTACTTCTGCAGGATCCGCTTGGTCTCCTGGGCCACCCGGTAGTGCTCCTCGCCCACGATCTGCGGGTCGAGGATCCGGGAGGAGGAGTCGAGCGGGTCCACCGCGGGGTAGATGCCCTTCTCCGAGATCGGCCGCGACAGAACGGTCTGCGCGTCGAGGTGCGCGAACGCGTTGTGCGGGGCCGGGTCGGTGATGTCGTCGGCGGGCACGTAGATCGCCTGCATGGAGGTGATCGAGTGACCGCGCGTCGAGGTGATGCGCTCCTGGAGCACACCCATCTCGTCGGCCAGCGTGGGCTGGTAACCCACGGCGGACGGCATACGGCCGAGCAGCGTGGAGACCTCGGAACCGGCCTGCGTGAAGCGGAAGATGTTGTCGATGAACAGCAGCACGTCCTGCTTCTGCACATCGCGGAAGTACTCCGCCATCGTCAGGGCCGACAGGGCCACGCGCAGACGGGTGCCCGGCGGCTCGTCCATCTGGCCGAAGACGAGCGCGGTGTCCTTGAGGACGTCCGCCTCCTCCATCTCCAGCCAGAGGTCGTTGCCCTCACGGGTGCGCTCGCCCACACCGGCGAAGCACGACGTACCACCGAAGTTACGGGCGACGCGGCGGATCATCTCCTGGATGAGAACCGTCTTGCCCACGCCGGCGCCGCCGAACAGGCCGATCTTCCCACCCTGCACGTACGGGGTGAGCAGGTCGATGACCTTGATACCGGTGACGAGCAGCTCGGTACGGGACTCGAGCTGGTCGAAGGCCGGCGACGGACGGTGGATGCCCCACCGCTCCTCGATCTTGAGCGAGGAGGTCGGGACGTCGAGCGTCTCGCCCAGCGCGTTCCACACGTGACCCTTGACGACGTCGCCGACGGGCACCGAGATCGGCGCGCCGGTGTCGGTGACCGCCTGGCCACGGACCAGGCCGTCGGTGGGCTGCATGGAGATGGCGCGGACGAGGTTGTCACCCAGGTGCTGGGCGACCTCGAGCGTCAGGGTCTTGGTCTCGCCGCCGAGGGTCACCTCGACCTTGAGCGCGTTGTAGATCGCCGGCATCGCCTCGACGGGGAACTCCACGTCGACGACGGCGCCGGTGACACGTGCCACGCGGCCAGTGCCGGCCGCGGGGGCTTCTACAGTTTCAACAGCCTCTGCAGTCATTTCACTCTTTCCCCGCTGCGGCGTCAGCGAGCGCGTTGGCGCCACCGACGATCTCGCTGATTTCCTGGGTGATCTCGGCCTGGCGAGCCTGGTTCATCTGCTGGGTGAGCACCCGCATCAGCTCGTTGGCGTTGTCGGTCGCGGACTTCATCGCGCGCCGCCGGGCGGCCTCCTCGGAGGCGGCCGACTGGAGCAGCGCCGTGAAGATGCGCGACTCCACGTACCGCGGCAGCAGCGACTCCAGCACGTCGCCGGCGGTCGGCTCGAACTCGAAGTACGGCGGGATCACCGTCGTGTCCGTCGCCTCGGTCTCCTCGACCTCCAGCGGCAGGACCCGCTTGACCACGACGTTCTGCGTGAGCATCGAGACGAACTCCGTCGAGACGATGTGGATCTCGTCGATCCCGTTCTCGTCCTTGAAGGAGTCGATCAGCGTGTTCGCGATCTCCTTGGCGTCGGCGTAGGCCGGCTTCCGCGAGAACCCGACCCAGCTGCCGCCCATCTCCCGGTTGCGGAAGGTGTGCCAGGTGACACCCTTACGCCCGGTCACGAACGGCACCACGGTCATCCCGCGGCCCTCCAGCAACCCGCGCAGGGCCTCGGCCTCGCGCAGCACGTTGGCGTTGAAGCCACCGCAGAACCCGCTGTCGCTGGTGACGACGAGGACGCCCGCCTTGGCGGGGTTCTCCTTCGCCACGGTCAGCGGATGGTCGACGCTGGCAGCGTTGCTGACGACGCCCGTGACGGCGCGAGTGATCTCGCGCTCGTACGGCAGCGCCTCCTGCATCCGCTGCTGCGCCTTCACGATCCGTGAAGAGGCGATGAGCTCCTGGGCGCGCGTGATCTTCGCGGTCGACTTGACCGAGCTGATCCGCCGCCGCAGCAGCCTTAGCTGGGCACCCATGTCCTACTTCTCCGCCGCCGGCCGGACGACCTTCTTGATCTTCTCCTGGCCGACCTCGTCGGCCCCCAGCGGCGCCACCGGCTCGTCCTTGACCAGCAGCTCACCCGAGGAGGTGGTGAAGCCCTTCTTGAACTCCGTGATGGCGTCCTTCAGAGCGGTCACCGTGTCGTCGGTCAGCTCACGGGTCTCGCGGATGGTGTCGAAGATGCCCTTGTGCGACGACTGGATGTAGTCGAGGAACTCGCCCTCGAAGCGGCGCACGTCCTCAATCGGCACCTCGTCCAGCTCGCCCGTCGTGCCCGCCCAGATCGAGGCGACCTCGCGCTCGAGCGAGAACGGGCTGTACTGGGCCTGCTTGAGCAGCTCGACCAGACGCTGACCGCGCTCCAGCTGAGCCTTGGAGGCGGCGTCCAGGTCGGAGGCGAAGGCCGCGAAGGCTTCGAGGTCGCGGTACTGCGACAGCGACAGACGCAGCGTGCCCGCGACCTTCCGCATGGCCTTGGACTGGGCGGAACCACCGACTCGGGACACCGAGACACCGACGTTGATGGCCGGGCGCACGCCGGCGTTGAACAGGTCGGTCTCGAGGAAGACCTGGCCGTCGGTGATGGAGATGACGTTGGTCGGGATGAACGCCGAGACGTCGTTGCCCTTGGTCTCGATGACCGGCAGACCCGTCATCGAGCCACCGCCCATGTCGTCGGAGAGCTTGGCGCAGCGCTCCAGCAGCCGGGAGTGGAGGTAGAAGACGTCACCGGGGAAGGCCTCACGACCCGGCGGGCGGCGCAGCAGCAGCGAGACGGCGCGGTAGGCGTCCGCCTGCTTGGTCAGGTCGTCGAAGACGATCAGGACGTGCTTGCCCTGGTACATCCAGTGCTGACCGATCGCCGAGCCGGCGTAGGGGGCGATGTACTTGAAACCAGCGGCCTCGGAGGCGGGAGCGGCGACGATGGTGGTGTACTCCATCGCGCCGGCCTCCTCCAGGCGAGCGCGCACCTGCGCGACGGTCGAGCCCTTCTGGCCCACCGCGACGTAGACGCAGCGCACCTGCTTGGTGGGGTCACCAGAGGCCCAGTTCTCGCGCTGGTTGAGGATGGTGTCGACGGCGATCGCGGTCTTGCCCGTGCCGCGGTCGCCGATGATGAGCTGGCGCTGGCCGCGGCCGATCGCCGTCATGGCGTCGATCGCCTTGATGCCCGTGGCCAGCGACTCCTTCACGGGCTGGCGCTGGACGACCGTGGGGGCCTGCAGCTCGAGGGCGCGCACGCCCTCGGCCTCGATGGCGCCCTTGCCGTCGAGCGGGTTGCCCAGGGGGTCGACCACGCGGCCGAGGAAGTTGTCGCCGACGGGCACGGACAGGACCTCGCCCGTCCGGCGGACCGTCTGGCCCTCCTCGATGCCGCTGAACTCGCCCAGGATGACGACACCGATCTCGCGGGTGTCGAGGTTCAGTGCCAGGCCGCGCGTACCGTTCTCGAACTCGAGCAGCTCGTTCGCCATCGCCGAGGGAAGGCCGGAGACATGGGCGATGCCGTCGCCGGCGTCGACGACGGTCCCGATCTCCTCGCGCGCGGCGCCTTCCGGTTCGTACGCCTGGACGAAGCGCTCAAGCGCGTCCCGGATCTCGTCCGGCCGGATCGTAAGCTCCGCCATCTCTACTCTGTCTCCCTCTTCGCCTAGCCGGCCAACCGGCGGCGGACTTCTTCGATTCGTCCCACGATTGTGGTGTCGATGATCTCGTCGCCGATGCGGACCGAGAACCCACCGAGCACTCGCTTGTCCACCTCGACGTTCAGGTGCACGTCACGGCCGTACGAGGTGCGCAGCCACGCCTCCAGGCGCTGCTTCTGCGCCTCGGTCAGCTCGACCGCGCTGCGCACCACCGCCACCAGGCGCCGGCGCTGCTGGGCCACGAGCTGACCGACCTCTTCCAGGCCCACTTCCAGGCTACGCCCACGCGGGTGCACCACCAGCTGCGTGATCAGGCGCAGGCTGGACGGGGCGACCTTGCCCTCGAGCAGGTTGCGCAGCAGTTCGCGCTTGCCCTCCTCGGGAGCGGCCGCGTCGGCGAGCGCGCGACGCAGGTCGGAGTTGGCGGCGATGATGCGGCCGAAGCGGAAGAGCTCGTCCTCCACGTCGTCGAGCCTTCTCTGGCTCTCCGCCTCCGCGGCCGCGGCGACGACGCCGAGCCGTTCGAGCACGTCGGCCAGGTCACCGGCGCGCGACCACCTGGCCGAGACCGCCGCCTCGGCGGTGGCCAGGGCCGCGGCGCCGACCTTGCCGTCGAGCAGCGAGCGCATGACGCCCGCCTTCTGCTCGGCCGCCCTGGCCGGGTCGGACAGGGCGCGGCGCAGGCCGTGCTCGCGGTCGAGCAGATCCGCGACCGCGAACAGCTCGTCGGAGAGCGCACCGAGGTCGGCACTACCGGCGACCGCGTTGAAGCGCTCTTCGACTTCGGCCAGCGAGGTCCTGCTCAAACCGCGCATCAGCGCACCGCCTGCGCGTTGGAGCTCTCCAGCTCGTCGAGGAACCTGTCCACGATGCGGCTCTGGCGGGCCTCGTCCTCGAGGGACTCGCCGACGATGCGGCCTGCCAGGTCGGTCGACAGGCGACCGATCTCGGTGCGGAGCTGGGCGAAGGCCGCCTGGCGGTCGGCCTCGATCTGCGCGTGCGCGGCCTCGACGAGGCGGCGGGCCTCGGCCTGCGCCTCCTCACGAAGCTCGGCCTTGATCTGCGCGGCCTGCTCGCGAGCCTCCTCGCGCAGCCTGGCCGCGTCGCGCCGGGCCTCTTCGAGCTGCTCGGAGTAGCGCTTCTGGAGGGCCTGAGCCTCCGCCTGCGCCTCCTCCGCCCTCTTGATGCCGCCCTCGATCGCGTCGGTCCGCTCGGCCAGCGTCTTCTGAATACGCGGGACCAGCATCCTGCCGACGACGAAGAAGACGACGAGGAAGGCGAAGATACCGACGACGAGCTCGTACGTGTGCGGCAGGAGCGGGTTGAACTCACCCTCCTCCGCCGCGAGGAGCGTAGCTGCCAACGTCATGGGTGCAGCCTTTCGTCAGGGATTCTTCTGGCCTTTAGAGGTTCGCGAAGAGGAACGGCGCGACCAGACCGATCAGGGCGAGGGCCTCGGTGAGGACGAAGCCGAGGAGCATGTTCTGGCGGATCAGGCCGTACGCCTCCGGCTGGCGGGCGATCGCCTGGACGCCCTGACCGAAGATGATGCCGACGCCGATGCCGGGGCCGATGGCGGCGAGACCGTAACCGATGGCGGTGACGTTGCCGGAGACCTCAGCGAGAACGCTCATTACTGTTATTCCTTTACTGGACGGCCGGTGAAGCGGAGTCTCACCGGTCATGGATATTCCGGTATGTGGTTCTCAGTGTTCTGCGTGCAAGGAGCCACCGATGTACATCGATGCCAGCATCGCGAAGAGGAATGCCTGCAGGAACTGGATGAAGATCTCGAACCCGGTGAAGATGATTGTCATGACCACGCCGACGACACCGACGCCGGCCCCCAGCGGGGTGAGCTTCTCGAACAGGAACCAGAAGCCGACCATGCTGAAGAACGCGAGCAGCATGTGCCCGGCGAACATGTTGGCGAAGAGTCGGACCGCGTGCGTGAACGGCGCGATGATCATGTTCGAGAGGAACTCGATCGGCGACAGCAGCAGGTAGATCGGCTTCGGCAGCCCGGGCGGGAACATCATGTTCTTGAAGTAGCCGCCGGCGCCCTGATGCTTGATGCCGAGGTAGATCTTCAGCACGTAGATGGAGATCGCGAGCACCGCCGGGAAGGCGATGTGCGAGGCCACGGGGAACTGGGCGATCGGCACGACGCCCATCAGGTTCCAGACCAGGACCAGGAAGAACAGGGTCAGCAGCAGGCCCATGAACCGGTCGGCGTCCTTGCCCAGAAAGGGCCGGGCGACCTGGTCACGGACGAACATGTAGCCGTATTCGACGACGTTCTGCATGCCTCTGGGCACGAGCTTCGGCTTGGAGAAGGCGGCCCAGGTCAAGCCGATCACGATGATGGCGCTGAGGACCGCCAGCAGGACCGGCTTGGTGAACCATTCGACCCCGGGAATGATCGGAGCCAGGTCGAAGAGCTCGTTCGGTGTCGGCGCGGTGAACTCGCCGTCGCCGTGGGCTGGGGCCGTCAGCGTAATCACGCGGCGTTCCCTTCAACGTCGTAGTGGATCACAAGGGTTTCCTCGGCGAAGTTTTCGCTACGTCGGACTAGCGAGAGAACTTCCGGTAGGCCAGATAGCCGGCAAGCACCAGCCCCAGGACGGTGCCTATGGGGAAGAACGCGGACGTGTCGAGCCAGCGGTCCAGCAACCAGCCGATGCCACCGTAGATGGCCATCCCCGCGAGTAGATAGCTGGGAATTGACCACATGGCATCGGCGAAGTCGCGACCGTCTTCTTCCGGTCGGCGTTCCTGTGCGCTCATCGCGGCCCCGACGATAGCAGGCGAGTAGAGGACTAGTCATATCGGACCCCGTCCGTGAACCAGCCTCATGAGTCGCCCTTACCGGGGACCTTGGCTTCGGGGTCGACGTAAAGCATCTTGGTCTTGATGAAGGCGCGCACCTCGAAGGCCGTCCACACCAGCGTGCAGACCACGACCGACCAGGCGAAAGCCTGGGGGTTCCAGGCGGTCGTGTCGCCGAAGACGCTCAGCACGATCATGATGGCGACGACCTTGACGAGGTAGCTCAGCATCGCGGCGATCGCCATCATCTGCGGTGAGACGCGGGCGGCATAGGACACCGCTACCACGCTGATACTGAAGAAAACCCCGACGAGCAAGGTGCCGATGGCCGCGCCCAGTGCTCCCTTGCCCGCTGCGGTGAGGAATGCCACGACCACGGTGACCACTCCAACCACTGCGGTCGGAATCGCGGCGCTCTTGAGTACGCGCACGTCGTTGGCCTGCATCGGTGCTCCATCAGCGAGTTATCAAGCGAGCGTTTGCTACCTCCAGAACCGGTAAGTCTGGAGTCCCTGCTCGTGAAAGATATCACAAGCTCACGGAAGACCGCTTTTACCTGCCGTTTCTAGTTCGCGATCAAGAACGGCTCGGGAAGACGGGAATGACCGGATTCCCCTCGGCCGTCGCGCGTTCGCGCGAAGGACCGTCGGCCGGCGGCATTTGGGGCCTGACCTGCGTATCCGGCAAAATGGGCGGCATCGGACCCGTGGGCGGGCCGTCGTCGTTGTCGGGCTCCTTGCGCCGCGGCGCCGAGTGCGCGCCGCCCCTGCCGCGCCAGCGCGGGGCCGCCATCAGCACCAGCACGGCCAGCGCCAGCACGATGACGACGGGGAACAGCAGCACCGGCACGCCCTCGCGGGACATCAGGACCACACCGAACGCGAACAGGAACGCCCACGCGTACATGATCAGCACGGAACGCCGCTGCGAGTGGCCGATGTCGAGCAGCCGGTGGTGCAGGTGGCCGCGGTCGGGCGCGAACGGCGAAAGGCCCTGCGAGGTGCGCCGCACCACGGCCGTGATCAGGTCGACGAGCGGCAGGACCAGCACCGCGGCCGGCAGCATCAGCGGGACCAGGACGCCGACCTTGTTCATGTCGTCGATGGCGGCCGGGTCGAGCGGGGTCACCGTCACGATGGAGGAGGCGAGCACCAGGCCGATCAGCATGGCCCCCGTGTCGCCCATGAAGATCTTCGCCGGATGGAAGTTGTGCGGCAGGAACCCCAGGCAGGTGCCGATGAGGACGGCGGCGATGGCGGCCGTCGTGGTGATGTTGCCCGCGCTCATGCTCTGCGCGAGGAAGATGGAGTACGCCCAGGTGGCCATGGCCGCGATGCACACGATGCCGGCCGCGAGCCCGTCGAGCCCGTCGACGAAGTTGACCGCGTTGATGGTCACGACCACGACCAGGATGGTGATCACCGTGCTGAGCGTGTAGTCGAGGCTCATCGAGCCGCCCCAGTCCTTGGGCAACGGGATGTAGAGCAGCCGCAGGTTGAAGTAGACCAGCACGCCCGCCGCCGCGATCTGCCCGCCGAGCTTGATGAAGGCGTCCATGCCCCACCAGTCGTCGAGGAACCCGGTCACCGTGATGAGGCCTCCGGCCAGGATCAGGCCCGTGACCACGTCGGCGTCGTACCCGGCCAGCGCCTCGCCGGTGTGGGTGAGCTGGCTGGCCGTCAGCAGGCCGACGACCAGGCCGCCGTACATCGCCAGGCCGCCCAGCCTGGGCGTCGGCGTGGTGTGCACGTCGCGCTCGCGAACCTCGGGCATGGCGCCGATACGGATGGCGAAGCGGCGCACCAGCGGGACCAGCAGATACGTCACCGCCGCTGAGATGAGCGCCATGAACAGGTATTCGCGCACGAACCTAGTTTCCCGGATGCTCCGGCCAGCTGTGACCGGAAAACGACACAGACCCGCTTAATATTCGCTGAGATATGGCTTGTGGATGGCGAGAAGCGCCGCAACTCTTTCCCTGACCTCCGCTGAGCTGCCCGGATTCCGCACCGCCCGCGTCACGAGCGCGCCGACTTCTTCGAGTTCCTGGAGCCCCATCCCCTGAGTGGTCACGCACGGCGTGCCCACGCGGATGCCCGAGGTGATCGCGGGCGGCTCGGGATCGTACGGGATGACGTTGCGGTTCAGCGTGATCCCCGCCGCCGCGCACCTGCGTTCCGCCTCGGCCCCTGACACCCCCACCCCGCGCAGGTCGATCAGCGCCAGATGCGTGTCCGTGCCGCCTGAGACGGCCCGCATCCCCTCCACCGCCAGCGCCTGCGTCAGCGCCCGCGCGTTCGCGATCACCCGCCTGGCGTAGTCGGCGAACTCCGGGCGCATCGCCTCCGCGAACGCCACCGCCTTGGCCGCCACCACGTGCATCAGCGGCCCGCCCTGCACGAACGGGAACACCGCGCGATCGATCTTGCCTGCCAGCTCCCCCGTGCACAGGATCGCGCCGCCGCGCGGCCCGCGCAGCGCCTTGTGGGTGGTGAACGTCACGACGTCCGCGTACGGCACCGCCGACGGGATCGCGCCGGCCGCCATCAGCCCGATCGGATGCGCCGCGTCGGCCAGCAGCCACGCCCCCACCTCGTCCGCGATGCCGCGGAACACCGAGTAGTCGATCAGCCTCGGATACGCCGTGGCCCCGCACACGATGAGCTTCGGCCGGTGTCGTAGCGCCAGGTCGCGGACCTCGTCGTAGTCGATGAGCTCGGTGTCGCGACGCACCCCGTACGAGACGACGTCGAACCATCTTCCCGAGAAGTTCACCTTCGAGCCGTGGGTGAGGTGGCCGCCGTGCGGCAGCGCCATGGCCAGCATGGTGTCGCCGGGCTGCAGCAGCGCGGCGTACGCGGCCAGGTTCGCCGAGGCGCCGGAGTGGGGCTGGACGTTGGCGTGCTCGGCCCCGAACAGGTCGCGTGCCCGCTCGACCGCCAGCCGCTCCGCCCGGTCCACCACCTCGCAGCCGCCGTAGTAGCGCCTGCCCGGGTAGCCCTCGGCGTACTTGTTGGTGAGGGTGGAACCGAGGGCGGCCATGACGGCGGGCGAGGTGAAGTTCTCGCTCGCGATGAGCTGGATCCCGCCGCGCACCCGGTCGAGCTCGTCGATCAGGACCTGCGCGATCTCGGGATCGCGGCTCCGCAGCATCCCGAAATCCGGACCGTAGTAGGGCTCCGTACCCATTTCCCCACTGTACGCCCCAATGTCCGTTTCTCCCATATGCCGGTGATTCCCCGAAATTTCATCTCACCAGAAGGGTTGCGGCACGTCCGTCGTCCGTACCCACCGGGGCGTGTCCCCGGCCGCGTCGCTGATCGACGTCAGGATGGAGTGACGGTACAGCGCGAGCCTGCGCCGCCACTCGCGGATGTCCTCCACGTATCGCTCGCCCACCGGGGCGTCCCACGTCTGGGGGCTCCTGGCCAGCGAGTACGCCTTGTCGAGCGTGGTCCTGAGCGTCTCCAGCTGGGGCAGGACCTCCTCCCACGCCTCGACCAGCTTCTGGTAGTCGGGGTTGAACCTCCAGGGGTGCTGCTGGCCGTCGAGGCCGCCCGGGGAGGCGGGCGGGGCCTCGTCACGGCCCTTGGCCCTGGGGGCCGGTGGGTCGGCGTACATCACGCGCTCCTCTCCGGCCGGTCCGGGTCGATCGCCCCTGGCGGACCGTCCGGCCCGACGTCCTCAGGGGCCCATTCGCCCTTGCCGTACTCGCCTGGGGGGATCTGGACGGAGGGCATGTCCTGGGGCTGGATGTCGCGGTGGTGGTCGATCACCGTTCTGAGCGCGTCCAGGGTGGGCGGGGTCGTGTCGGCGGTGACGACGTCGCTGCCGTCGCCCGCCCACGCGGCGCCGTCCGGCCCGGCCGCCGTGCCGGCCGTCGTGCCGGCCGTCGTGCCGGCCGCCGTGCCGGCCGTCGCGTCGTGGCCGGGCTCCACGTCGTAGGCGATCAATATGTCGTACGCGGGATCCGCGCCGGCGCCTGCCGGTGGCTGCGAGGCCGGGCCCGCTCCGTAGCCGGTCTCCGCTGTCCGGCCCGGCGCAGGGTCCTCGGCGCCGGCACGGTGGCCTGTCTCCGGGGCTGTGGCCGGCGTGTCGGCGTTGCCGGTGGGCGTCTCGGCGGGGTTGGTCGGCGGGATGGCCACAGGCTCTCCTGGGCCGCCTGTGCCCCGCTCCGGCTGGTCGCCGACCGGACGGTCACCCGTCGGCTGATCTCCCGCAGGCCTGTCGCCCGTGGGCTGATCTCCCGTGGAGCCATCGCCCGTCGGCTGATCCGGCTTCGTGTCCTGATCCGGCTTCGTGTCCTGATCCGGCTTCGTGTCCTGATCCGTCGGCGGGACATCCGTGTCGCCGCCTGTCCCGTCACCGCGCGGCGGACTGTCCGCATCCCGGCCTGTGCCATCACCGCGTGGGGGGCTGTCCCCGTCCCGGCCTGTCCCGTCACCGCGCGGCGGGTTGTCCGTGCCCTTGCCCGAGTCGCAGGCTTCGTCGCCCGGCGTGGTGGCGGCGCCCGACGCCTCCGCGGCCGAGCCGACGTCCGTCACCGTGCCGCCGGCGCTCGCCGAGTCCGCCGGCGGAGGCGTCACGGGCGTGTCTCCGCCCGTACCCGGGCCGCCCGCGTCGATCGAGCCCGCAGGTCCGTCCGGGCGGATGTCGCGCTCGGCCCATTCGCCCTTGCCGTACTCGCCTTCCGGAACCTGCACGCCGGGCATGTCCTGGGGCGCGATCTGCCGGTGGTCCTCGATGACGGTCTTGAGAGCGTCCAGGTCCGGCGGGTTCGCCTCGGCGGAGACCACGTCACTGCCGTCGTCGGCATGGTCGTTGACGTTCGTGGCGTTCGTCGGGTCCGTGCCGTCGGCGGGAAGTTTCGGCATCTCGGCCGGTTGCACCTGGTCCGGGTTCTCGAGCATGTCCTCGATCACCGCCGCCTGAGGCGCGTCGAGCGGCACCTGGAGGACCTTGACACCATCGACCACCACGACCCTCGGCTTGGTGGCGTCCTGCCCGTCCTGCCCGTCCTGCCCGCCTGCGGCAGGCGTGTCCGTGTCCCGAGCGGGGGTGTCCGTGTCCTTGGCGGGCGGGTCCGTCACACCGCGATCCGCCTCGGCCCCTTGATCGCGCCTGCTGCCCAGGTCGTCGTCCTTGGGCGTCTCCGCAGGCTGGTCCCCGGTCTTCCCCTCGGTGCCGGTCCCGCCGTCCCGCCCCGTTCCCGCGCCCTCTGCGTCGTCGCAGGTCTTCGATTCGGAGCCGGTCTTGCCGTCCGAATCGGTCTTTCCCTCCGAGCCGGTCTTGCTGTCCGAGCCGGTCTTGCCATCCGAGCCGGTCTTCCCCTCCGAGCCGGTCTTCCCCTCGGCGTCCGTCGTCTTGTCGGAGCCGGTCTTCTTGTCCCCGTCGGATTCACCGGCACGCGGATTCTCGTACTGGTCCCGATCCCCCCGCACGTCCTTGGGCTCGTCCGCGGGCCCCGCCCCGTTCCCAGGACGATCCGCCCGCTTCTCCAGCACGGCGAGCCGCCCGTTGACGTCCTTGACCATCTCGCCCACGGCGTCGGCGACCTGGGCGGGCCGGTGGGTGGCCTCGGTGGGCACGCCGGCGCGCTGCATGGTGGCCCTGACCCGGTCCTCGATCCTGCGCATCTCCGCAGCCGCGTGCTTCACCTCGGCCAGCAGGTCACGGACCAGTTGGGGATCCATGCCGTCGTACTTGCCCATGGGCCGCTCCCGGGACGTATCGCCGCTCCGGGCCTCACCGTAATCATGGCCCGAGCGCGATCGCAGCCGGAATAAGCAGCGGGTATACGTCAGTCGTCGGTGGCGACGTACCCGATGATGCCGCGCAGCTTCTCCACCGGGATGGCCCCGCGCCGCAGCAGCCGGGGGACGGCCGTGGTGAGGTCGAGGATGGTGGAGGGCGTGTTGTCGGTGGTCTTGCCGCCGTCGAGGTAGACCTCGACCGAGTCGCCGAGCTGCTCCTGGGCCTCCTCCGCGGTGGTCGCGGCGGGCGAGCCCGAGCGGTTGGCGCTGGAGACGGCCATCGGCCCGGTCTCCTTGAGCAGGTCGAGCGCCACCGGGTGGAGCGGCATGCGAATGGCCACCGTGCCCTTGGTGTCGCCCAGGTCCCAGGAAAGGGCCCTGTTGGCCTTGCAGACGAGCGTGAGCGGCCCGGGCCAGAAGGCGTCGATCAGGTCCTGCCCGTACGCCCCCAGGTCGTCCACGAGCGCTGTGGCGGCTCTGACGGTGCCCACGAGCACGGGCGGGGGCATGTCACGGCCCCGGCCCTTGGCGTCGAGCAGCGCCTGGACGGCCGCCGGCGTGAAGGCGTCGGCGCCGATGCCGTAGACCGTGTCGGTCGGCAGCACCACCAGGTCGCCGCGGCGCACGGCCGCGGCCGCCTCCATCAGCGCGATGGTCCGCTGGTCGGGGTCGGAGCAGTCAAAACGTCGTCCCACGGCGTGCATCCTAGTCCTGGCCCAGCCGAGCCGTGACGAAGCGGTCTCTTCTGGTGAGGTCCTGGCGCAGGCGTACGTCGCGCCAGCCGTTGTCCTCAGGGAACGTCAGGTAGACGGCCCTGCCCTGCTCGTCGGCGTGCTCCACGGCCACCCAGCCGCCGGGACGCAGCAGGCGGCGGGCCGTGCGCTCCACCGCGCGCACCTCGCCGAGCCCGTCGTCGCCCGAGCCGTACAGGGCTCTGGAGGGGTCGTAGTCGCGCACCTCGGGATCGCGCGGGATCGCGCCGGGCGGGATGTACGGCGGGTTGGAGATGACCAGGTCCACCTTGCCGTTGAGCTCGGGCAGCGCCTCGGCGAGGTCCTCGGGGTGCAGGTGGGTGCGGCCCTGGCCGAGCTCGGAGATGTTGCGCTTGGCCCACGTGTACGCCGCCGGGTCGACCTCCACGGCGTGCACCTCGGCCAGCGCCACCTCCTGCGCGATGGACAGCGCGATCGCGCCGGAGCCGGTGCCGAGGTCGACGACGAGGGGGGCGTTGACGTCCATCTCGCGCAGGGTCTCGATGGCCCAGCCGGCCATCACCTCGGTCTCGGGCCGCGGCACGAACACCCCGGGCCCGACGGCCAGCTCCAGGTAGCGGAAGTAGGCGTGACCGGTGATGTGCTGCAGCGGCTCGCGGGCCTCGCGCCGGGCGACGCCCTCCCAGAACAGCGCGTCGAACTCGGAGTCCTTGACCGTGTGGAGCTCGCTCCTGCGCACGCCGTGGACGAACGCCGCGATCTCCTCCGCGTCGGTGCGCGGCGAAGGAACGCCTGCCTCGGCTAGCCGGGCGGTGGCGAGCGCGATCTCGTCCAGCAGAAATGTCATGAGTGTTGTGCGAGCTTCTCCGCCGTCTCGGCGTCGATGAGGGCTTGGGTGACGGCGTTCAGCTCGCCGTCGAGAACCTGGTCGAGGTTATACGCCTTGAAGCCGACGCGGTGGTCGGAGATACGGTTTTCCGGGAAGTTGTAGGTGCGGATCCGCTCGGAGCGGTCGACGGTGCGGACCTGCGACTTGCGCTCCGCCTGGGCCGCGGCGTCGGCCTCCTCCTGCGCGATGACCAGCAGCCGGGCGCGCAGGATGCGCAGGGCCGACTCCTTGTTCTGCAGCTGGCTCTTCTCGTTCTGGCACGAGACGACGACGCCGGTGGGCAGGTGGGTGATGCGGACCGCGGAGTCGGTGGTGTTGACGCTCTGACCGCCGGGGCCGCTGGAGCGGTAGACGTCGATGCGCAGGTCGTTGGGGTCGATCTGGACGTCGACCTCCTCCGCCTCCGGGTAGACGAGCACGCCCGCGGCGCTGGTGTGGATGCGGCCCTGGGACTCGGTGACGGGCACCCGCTGCACGCGGTGCACGCCGCCCTCGTACTTCAGCCGCGACCAGACGCCCTCGTCGCCCTTGGCCCGGATGCCGACCGTGACGTCCTTGTACCCGCCCAGGTCGGAGGGCTGGCTGTCGATGATCTCGGTCTTCCAGCCGAGCCGCTCGGCGTAGCGGAGGTACATCCGCAGCAGGTCGCCCGCGAACAGCGCGGACTCCTCGCCGCCCTCGCCCGCCTTGATCTCCATGATGATGTCCTTGTCATCGTTGGGATCGCGCGGGATGAGCAGGTGCCGGAGCTTCTCCTCGAGCCGGGGGACGCGCTCCTCGAGCTCGGCGGCCTCGGTGGCGAACGCCTCGTCCTCGCCGGCCAGCTCCTTGGCGGCCGACAGGTCGTCACGCGTGGACTCGAGCTCGCGGTAGGTGCCGATGATCGGCGTGAGCTGCGAGTAACGCCGGCCGAGCGTGCGGGCCTTGTTCTGGTCTGCGTGCACGGCGGGGTCGGCGAGCTGCAGCTCCAGCTCGGAATACTCCTTGAGCAACTCGTCGAGGTTCACCGTGGGTCCCTTTTTTCGTAAAAGTATGGCCGTTTCACCAACAACGCCGACCCGGCGCACCGGGGTGCGTCCGGGCCGGCGTGGGTGGAGCTACTTGCCCGTGGCCTTCTTGCCGAAGCGCTTCTCGAAGCGAGCCACCCGGCCGCCGGTGTCGAGGATCTTCTGCTTGCCCGTGTAGAACGGGTGGCAGGCCGAGCACACGTCGGCGTGGATGGCGCCGTTCTTGGCGGTGCTACGGGTGGTGAACGTGTTACCGCAGGAGCAGGTCACCTGCGTCACGTGGTATTCAGGGTGGATGTCGCGCTTCATTGCTGTCCTTTCGGGGCGCGGCCGCCGGGTCGCCTTCACGCATGGCGTGAACCGGAGCCGCGAAATGGTCAGCTACCAGTGTGCCAGATCGTGTAACCATCCCAGGCCATCGGTCATTCCCGTCGATCAGCGCCCCAGGTACGTCAGGACGGCCAGCACCCGCCGGTGGTCCTCCGGCGCCGGACCCAGCGCCAGCTTGGCGAAGATTCCGGAGATGTGCTTCTCCACGGCACCCTCCGTGACGACCAGGCGGCCGGCGATGGCGGTGTTGGAGCGGCCCTCGGCCATCAGGGCGAGCACCTCGCGCTCGCGGGGCGACAGCGAGTCCAGCGGCGCGCCGCGGCGCTGGCGGCTGAGCAGCTGCACGACCACCTCGGGGTCGATGACCGTGCCACCCGCCGCCACCTGCCGCACCGCGGCGAGGAACTCCGCCACGTCCGCCACCCGCTCCTTCAGCAGGTATCCGACGGCCCTGCCGATGAGGTCGCCGGCGTAGCGCTCCTCGACGTACTGCGACAGCACCAGGATCGGGAAGTCGGGCCGGGCCGCCCGTACTTGCAGGGCCGCCCGCAGCCCTTCGTCGGTGTGGGTGGGCGGCATGCGCACGTCGACGATCGCCAGGTCGGGCTCGTGCTCGGCCACGGCGCCCACCAGCGCGGGGCCGTCGGAGACGGCCGCCACCGTCTCGATGCCCCCGTCGGCCAGCAGCCGCGCCAGCCCCTCACGCAGCAGTACCGAGTCCTCCGCGATGACCACGCGCATGGCCCAGGCTTACAGTCGGCGATGTCCGGCGGTCAACCGCGGGCGGCGCTCCTGCGCGCCTACCACTCGCACGGCAGCTCCGCGCGGACGATCGTGGGGCCGCCCATGGGGCTGTGCACCAGGAGCATGCCGTCGATGGTGGCCGCCCGATCGGCCAGCCCGGCCAGGCCGCCGCCGGGGACGACCGTGGCGCCGCCGATGCCGTTGTCCCACACGTCCACGACCACGCCCCGGCGATCCCGGATGACCGCGACCGAGGCCTCGGTGGCGGCGGAGTGCTTGGCCATGTTGGCCAGCGACTCGGCCACGATGAAGTACGCGATGCTCTCCACCGCGGGCGGCGGCCGCTCGTCCAGCTCGACCGACACGTCCACCCTGATCGGCGCCCGCGCCGCCAGCCCCGACAGGGCCGCGTCCAGCCCGCGGTCGCTCAGGATGGCCGGGTGGATGCCTCTGGCGAGGTTGCGCAGCTCGGCGATGGCCGCCTTGGTGCCGGCGTGGGCCTGCGCGATGAGCTCCCTGACGGTCTCCGGGTCGCTGTCGAACTTCGACTGCGCCCGCCCCAGGTCCACCGCCACCGACAGCAGCCGCTGCTGGGCGCCGTCGTGCAGGTCGCGCTCGATCCTGCGCCGCTCGGCCTCGGCCGCGTCGATGCCGCGGGCCCTGCTGGCCCGCAGCCGCTCCTCCTCGCCGCCGCCGAGCAGCACCGTCGCCAGCGTCCCGTGCAGCCAGGCCATCCCCCTGGCCAGGTACGCGCTCAGCACCAGCAGCAGCACGCCGAACAGGCCGGCGACCCAGGCCCCCGCCCAGTCCTCGACGAAGTATCCGCTGCCGTCCGCCCCCTGCTCCAGCGGGTACAGGACGGGGGCCAGCAGCAGCCCTGCCGTCCCCATCCACATCGCGAACGACACCACGGCCTCGACGAACCCCAGCGGCAGCAGCATGAGCAGGTACCCCAGGTCCCGCCAGGTCGCCGGGTCCTTCAGCAGCCACTGCACGTGCGCGCCCAGCCCGCGCTCGGGACGCGGCCGGTACGGGTCGGCGATGCCGATCCCGAACGCCAGCCGCAGCAGCCGCCGCTCCAGCCGGGCCCCGCCGCGCCACAGCAGCACGGTCGCGATCGACAGCGGCACGCCCACCCACACGGCGGAGAGCACGAGCGAGCTCGGGATCGTGAGGGCCAGCACGAGGTACCACAACAGCCCGATCACCCCGCTGACCAGCAGGTAGGGCGCCGCGCGCCACGTCATCGGATCCACCAGCACGCCGAGCGGGCCCCAGGGGCCCAACGGCACGCGGTCCTTCAACGCCACCGTTCGCATGCTGCAAGCGTGCCCCGGCGGCGGTGGCACGGGAATACAGCGAGCAACCGTTGCGGGGGTGGGGCTAGCCCCACCCCCGTTCCCCCACCCCGTTCCCCAGGGACGCGAAAGGGGGCGGCAGGCGAACCTGCCACCCCCTCACGCACGCGCGGCCGCTAGTCGCGGTCGTTGCTCACCGTGGTCTTCTGGACCTGCAGGAGGAACTCCGCGTTGGACTTCGTCTCCTTCATCTTCTCCAGGAGCAGCTCCAGCGCCTGCTGCATGTCGAGCGCGTGCAGGACGCGCCGCAGCTTCCAGACGATCTGCAGCTCCTCCTTGGCCATGAGGATCTCTTCCTTACGCGTGCTGGACGCGTCGACGTCCACCGCGGGGAAGATGCGCTTGTCGGCCAGGGACCGGTTGAGCTTGAGCTCCATGTTGCCGGTGCCCTTGAACTCCTCGAAGATGACCTCGTCCATCTTGGACCCGGTCTCGACCAGGGCCGTGGCGAGGATCGTCAGCGAGCCGCCGTTCTCGATGTTGCGGGCGGCGCCGAAGAACCGCTTCGGCGGGTAGAGCGCCGTGGAGTCGACACCACCCGACAGGATGCGCCCGGACGCCGGCGCGGCCAGGTTGTAGGCGCGGCCGAGACGGGTGATCGAGTCGAGCAGGACGACCACGTCGTGACCCAGCTCCACCAGGCGCTTGGCGCGCTCGATGGCGAGCTCGGCGACCGTGGTGTGGTCCTCGGCGGGACGGTCGAAGGTCGAGTGGATGACCTCGCCCTTGACCGACCGCTGCATGTCGGTGACCTCTTCCGGCCGCTCGTCCACGAGCACGACCATGAGGTGGCACTCGGGGTTGTTGCGGGTGAGCGCGTTGGCGATGGACTGCAGCACCATCGTCTTACCGGCCTTGGGCGGGGAGACGATGAGGCCGCGCTGGCCCTTGCCGATCGGCGAGACGAGGTCGATGATCCGCGTGGTGAGGATGTTCGGCTCGGTCTCCAGGCGCAGGCGCTCCTGCGGGTAGAGCGGCGTCAGCTTGTTGAAGTCGGGCCGGTTGCGGGCCTGCTCCGGGTCCATGCCGTTGACGGTGTCGAGGCGGACCAGGGCGTTGAACTTCTCGCGCCGCTCGCCCTCGCGCGGCTGCCTGACGGCGCCGGTGATGACGTCGCCCTTGCGCAGGCCGTTGCGGCGGATCTGGGCCAGCGAGACGTAGACGTCGTTGCTGCCCGGCAGGTAGCCGCTGGTCCTGACGAACGCGTAGTTGTCGAGGATGTCGAGGATGCCGGCGATCGGGATGAGCACGTCGTCGTCGCCGATGACGGGCTCGCCCGCCTCGTAACGCTCGCGGCCGCGGCCGCGGTTGCGCTCGCGGAAGCGGCCCCTGCGGCCACGCCCGCCACGATCGTCGTCGTCCCCGCCGCCACGCTGGTCGCCACGCTGGTCGCCACGGCTGCCGGTGTCGGCGGCGATGCGGTCGCGCTGCTCGCCACGGCCGCCGTCGCGGCTGTCGCGGCCATCGCGGCCACCGTCACGGCCGCCGTCGCGGGCCCCATCACGGGCCCCGTCACGGGCGCTGTCACGGGCGCTGTCACGGGCGCTGTCGCGGGCCCCGTCACGGGCGCTGTCGCGCGCTCCGTCACGGCTGCTCTCGGCGCGGCCGCCCTCACCGCGGTCGCCGCCGCGGTCGCCGCGGTCGCCGCGCTCGCGGCGCTCGCCACGGCTGCGGCGCTCGCGCCGGCTCTCGCCGCGCTCGGAGCGCGACTCGCCCTGCTGCGTCTCCGCCTGGGCCTGCTGCTCCACGACGGGCTCCGCCTGGGCGGCGGCGACCGGCTCCGGCGCGACAGCCACGGGCTCGGGGGCCTGCGCCGCAGCGGGCTGCGGAGCGGTCTCCTCAGCGGGCTTGTCGGCGGGCTTGGTGCGGGAACGTTCCCTGCGCGTACGGGTGGGCCGCTCGGCCGCGGGCGCCGCCTCCGTCGAGGTCGCCGCGGGCGCCTCGGTCACAGCCGCGGCAGTGGGTGCGCCGTCTCCGGAACCGCCACCCTGCTTCTCCTGGATGGCCGCGATGAGCTGGCTCTTCCGCATGCGCCCGGTCCCGCTGATGCCCAGCTCAGCTGCCATCTTCTGCAGCTCGGGCAGCACCTTGGCGGACAGGCCGGTGCCGGAGCGACGCGCACGCGGCTTGGCCGCGGCGCGGGTGGGGGTGTCGCCGGACGCGGGCTCAGCGCCTGATGCGTCGGAGAGGAGTTCGGTGGTGTCGCTCAACTAAAAGGTCCTTCCCAGGGGTCGGGCGCCGGATTTGTTCTTCCGGGCGTCCCGGAGGTGCTTGCGATCCGGCGGGACAGACCGGGTCGGGGTGCACTTTGCGATCTTCGGCTGTCGATGGAGACGGCCGCCACTCTTGGGGAGGGGTTCTTCCACGCCGCCGATGGCCCTTGGCGCGTGGCTGACACCCCCCAGATTGCTGTCGCCAACCAGATGTCGATGTGATTCGAACGCGCAGATCCCCGTCGTCGCCACCTCACGTCGAGCCAACCGGGTGTGGGCCAACCGGAGGCAACGGATTCCGGGGAGACAGCCGCGCTGCTTCCGCCTCGCGACGTGAAGCATGATGCAGCGATGTGTGGCTGACAAGCACGCACCCACCAAGGGGGCATCTGGTGCGGCTATCAGCCTAACATCACCAGCGCACACGGCTATTCCCTGAAGGTCTAAAGAGGCATCAGCGTGTCTCGGGGAACTGAACGTTCGCACCAACCGGGTCGACGTCCATTTGCTGGATGTGCCAGTCATTACCCACTTCTGGCGCGATCAAATCCTGCGTATCCGATGTCGAAAACGCAAGAACCGTGGGACCCGCTCCCGAAACGACCGCGGGCACGCCCACTGCACGGAGACGTTCTACCAGATCCGCGCTCGCCCTCATCGCAGGCGCGCGGTATTGCTGGTGGAGGCGGTCTTCTGTGGCGGCGAGCAGCAGCTCTCGCTCAGGCATCCGGGTCAGCGCGGCGATCAGCAACGCGGCCCTGCCGGCGTTGAAGGAGGCGTCCTTGTGGGGCACGTCCTTCGGCAGCAGCCCCCGCGCGGCCTCCGTGGACAGCCGCGTCGACGGAACGACGGCGACCGGACGGATGCGCTGGTCGGGAGCCAGTTTCACCATATGCGGCAGCCCGTCGTGGTCGGACCACGAGATGGTCAGCCCGCCGGCCAGGCAGGGGGCGACGTTGTCGGGATGCCCTTCCATCTCGGTGGCCAGCGCGTACACGTCGTCGTCGGAAAGTTCGCTATCAGCCAAAGCGCGCGCGGCGAGAATGCCCGCGCACACGGCCGCCGACGACGATCCCAGCCCCCGTGCGTGCGGGATCCGGTTGCGGCAGTGCAGGTGTATGCCCTCCGGCTGAGGCACGCCCATGCGGTCGAACGCCATCCGCATGGCCTTGACGACCAGGTGCCCCTCGCCGGAATCCACCTCCCCCGCGCCCTCGCCCTCCACGGTGACGTGCACGCCGCGTTCGCCGGTGAGCGTGGCGCGTACGTCGTCGTGGAGGCTCAGCGCGAGCCCGAGCGCGTCGAAACCCGGCCCCAGGTTCGCCGACGTCGCGGGCACGCGAATGTCAACGGTCCTCATTCGTTCACTTTTCCTCGTCACTCCCCGTCAGGCGAGGTTGAGCGCCGCCGCGGCGGCGTGGACGTCGATGGGGATGACCACCGGCGCCGGTGCCCCCGAAATGGCCCAGTCAGGGTCTTTCAGCCCGTTGCCCGTGACCGTGCACACGATGCGCTGCCCCGCCTCAACCATGCCCTGCGCGTGGGCCTGCAGCAACCCCGCGACGCTGGCGGCCGACGCCAGCTCCACGAACACGCCCTCTTCCTGCGCGAGCAGCTTGTACGCGGCCGCGATCTGCCGGTCGGTCACCGCCTGGATGAGCCCGCCCGAATCGTCGCGGGCCGCGGTGGCCAGCGACCAGGAGGCGGGGTTGCCGATGCGGATCGCGGTGGCGATGGTGTGCGGATGCGCGACCGGCGCGCCTCCGACGATGGGCGCCGCCCCGCTGGCCTGGAAGCCGAACATGCGCGGCCGCTTCGTCGACACGCCGTCGTCCGCGTACTCCTGGTAACCCATCCAGTACGCCGAGATGTTGCCGGCGTTGCCCACCGGGATGCAGTGGATGTCGGGCGCGTCGCCGAGCGCGTCGACGATCTCGAACGCCGCCGTCTTCTGCCCCTGCAGCCTGAACGGGTTGACGGAGTTGACCAGCGCGATCGGGTAGCTGGACGACAGCTTGCGGGTCATCTCCAGACAGTCGTCGAACGACCCCTCCACCTGCAGCAGCGTGGCCCCGTGAACGAGCGCCTGGGCCAGCTTGCCCATGGCGATCTTCCCCCGCGGCACCAGCACGGCGCAGGTCAGCCCCGCCCGCACGGCGTAGGCGGCGGCGGAGGCCGAGGTGTTGCCGGTGGAGGCGCAGATGACCGCCTTGGCCCCCTCCTCGACGGCCTTGCTGATGGCCATCGTCATCCCGCGGTCCTTGAAGCTGCCCGTCGGGTTGGCCCCCTCGACCTTCAGGTAGACGTCACACCCCGTGAGGGCCGAGACGCGGTGCGCGGGCACCAGCGGCGTACCGCCTTCGAGCAGCGTGATGACCGGCGTCTTCGCGGTGACCGGAAGACGCTCGCGGTACTCCTCGATGAGGCCACGCCACGACCTGCTCATGATGACTCCCTACCTGCGCTGTTGGGCACCGAGTGTACGGGGTGCGCGCACGTGTCGCGGAGCGGTGTCCACGAGTCGGACTTGATGGTTAGACAGGAGCACTATTCAGGAAATACTCAGCATCTCCCGATAGGGTCTCGGCAGGGGGTCACGACCATGAACGCGCGTCCTGCTCTGAGGCAGAACGACTTTTCACCAGTGGCGGCACCGCAGCTCGGCGCCTGGTCACCCGCCCTTTCCGTGAGCGTGGTGGTACCCGCGCACGGCGGGCAGGACAAGCTCGACCTGACGCTGGCGGCGCTGGCCGCACAGACGTACCCGGCGCACCTCTTGGAGGTCCTGGTCGTCGACGACGGCAGCCGGCCACCGATCCGGCTGCCGGAGATCCGCCCCGTCAACACCCGTCTCGTACGGGTGGAGGACGGCTGGGGCATCTCCAACGCCGTCAACACCGGCGCGAAGGCCGCCGACGGCGAGATCATCCAGCGGCTCGACTCCGACATGGTGGCCTGCCGCGAGCACATCGAGGCGCTGGTTCGATGGCACCACGTGACCGACTACCTGGTCACGATCGGGATGAAGAAGTTCGTCGAGCCGCCGCACGTCACTCCTGACCAGGTCTTCCGGGCGGGGCACCTGGGAGAGCTGTTCGACCTGGACACCGCCGTGCCCAGCTCGACCGAGGCGACCATCGCCAAGACCGACGGGCTACGCAAGAGCCGCAACCCGTACCACGTGTGCACGGGCCCGACCTTCGCCCTTCCCAGGGAGGTCTTCCACGCCGTGGGCGGTCTCGACCCGACCGTGATCCGCGGCGAGGACACCGAGTTCTCCTACCGGCTGGCCATGTACGGGGTCGTCTTCGTGCCCGACCTGGACGCGCAGGCCGTACACCTGGGGCTGCCCTCGCAGCACCGCGACCGGGAGCGGGCCGTGCGGGCCGTGGAGCCGTACCTGGCGCACCGGATCCCGCTGCGCAGGGACCTGCGCAAGGACCGGGGGCGGCGGTGGCTGGTGCCGTACGTGGAGGTCGTGCTCGACGTCACCGACACCAGCGAGTCGGTGGTGCGGCAGGCGGTGGCGGCGGCTCTCGACGGCAAGCTGCAGGACATCGTGGTGACGCTGGTGGGGCCGTGGTCGCGGCTCTCCTCCGGGCAGCGCTTCGGCCTGTCGGACCCGTGCTTCGAGCTGCGGCTCATGCGTGATCTGTTCGCCAACGACGAACGCATCCGCCTCATCGACGAGGCCGCCCCGACCCCGGCGCCGACCCCGTTCCGCTACCGGGGGCCGGTGGACGTGCCGCTGCACCGGGCGACGCTGGAGCGCATGATCGAGTCGGTCCAGAAGGATCTCGCCGGGGTGCTGATCGTGGACCTGCCGGACGGGCGTACGGCCCGCCTCGAACGCACCTCGGCTCTGGGGCGCGCGTGCCTGCTCACCTCGCCCGGGGACGACCTGGACGAGGTCATCTCCGCCACGCACGGTGTCCGTCACGAACCTCCCGACCGCTTCTGGCCCGCTCCCGCCCAGCCCGAACCGGTCACCATCCCCGCCCCGCCGTCGGCGCCTGCCGCTACGTCCGGACCTGTTGCGGTGTCTGCGGAGAGTGCGGAGAACTCGCTGTTCCGCCGTCTGAAGTCCGCTCTGCGTCCCAACTGACGGTTTCCCTCGGCGCGCTTTGCGTTGGAGGGGCTTGTGGCGTGGGGCGGTTGTGCGTGCGAGGGGTGTGCGCGCGTGCAGGGGGCTTGTGCTGCGCGTGTGGCCGCTTCGCGTGAGCGGGCTCGTGCGGTGGGAGTGTTTGTGCGTACGGGGCGCTTGTGCGCTGGGGGCGCTCTTGCGTGGGAGCCTTCGTGGGCCCATGGCGCGGGGAGCCTTTGTGCGCGGGGGTGATGGTGCGCAGGCGGCTCGCGGGCACGCCAAGCCTCACGCGTCAGTGTGCTCGGTGGGCGGTGGGGTGGGTCAGCCGCGGAGGCGTTTGCGGAGGGCGCGTTTCATGGTGGTGGAGACCAAAGTGCGCAGACCCTGCTGGGCTCGGTTGACGGCGGCGAGCTGGCGGCGCAGGGCGCCCACCTCGCGGCGCAGCTCCACGGTGGACTTGCGCCACCGTCCGGCCTCCTCGCGCCACTTGGCCACCTGCGCGCGCAGCCGTTCGGCCTCCTTGGCGAGCCTGGCGGCCTCCGCCTCGGCCTCCGCCCGGGCCCGGTACGCCCCGCGCCGCCCCTGCGCAACCCCGGGTGAGGTGGTGAAGCCGTACGTCTCGCCCTCGACCCACGAGACGCCGGACACCTCGTCCACCACGTCGTCCAGGTCCTCGCCGTCCGCCGCGACGAGGCGGGCCCTGGCGAAGGCGGAGGTGCGTTCCAGGCGGGCCGCCACGACGCCGTCGGAGGAGGTTTCGTGGAGGAGCACGTTGACCAGGCCCAAGGCGTCGTCGCGGGCCAGGTCGAGCAGGCGGGCGAGGGTGTCCTCGCCGGGCGCCCAGCCGGTGGGCAGGTGGAGGACGAAGGGCACGGCCGGGTCCACGTCCGCCGTCTCGGCCAGGCGTACGCGGCCCTCGTGCAGGTAGTGCCCGTGGACCAGCACCAGCTCCAGGTTCGGGTCCAGGAGGGGGGCGCGGCGGTCGCGGTCGAGCGTGGACCAGGGGCCGACGAGCAGTACCGACACGTCGGGGAGCGTGCCGGCGAGCACGGCGTCGACCGTCGTGCGTACGGCGTCGTAGCCGCGGGTCCCGTCCACGACGACCGTGACGTACGGGACCTTCCACTGCCGCCCGGGATGCCCTCTGAGCCAGCGGTAGGCCGGGATGCGGTCGGCGACGAAGGCGTGGCTGACCCGGTCGATGGGCTGCTTGTCGCGCATGCGCATGGTCGGGCCGAGGTGGTAGGCACGGGCTGCGGGTTCGGGGACGAAGACGGCGCCCGCCTGTCCCAGCCGGTAGCCCATCTCGGTGTCCTGGCCGAGTATCAGCTCCTCGTCCATGGGCCCGGCGGCCTCGATGAGCCGGGCGTTGACGGAGGTGGCGCCTCCGACGTGCAGGCTGAAGGGGCGCTGCGGGTTGTCGGTGAGGCCGTCGGTGCGCTCGACGAGGTCCACGATCCAGGCGTGCGGCTCGGCGGGCTCGAAGTGTCCGGCGAGGTCGCCGGGGAGCTCGGCGGGGAGGTCGGCGCTGGTGAAGCGGATGTAGCCGGTGACGACGAGGTACGGGGCCGCGTGGTGCCAGCGCATGTGGGCCTCGATGGCGCCGGGCGTGAGCACCACGTCGGAGTCGAGCCAGTGGATGACGTCGCCCGTGGCCTGCGCCAGGCCGGCGTTGCGGGCGCTGGCCCGGCCCGGCCGGTCGCAGACGATCAGCCGGGCGGCCGTGCCCGCGGGCAGGCGCAGGGGCGGTGAGCTGCCGTTGTCGACGACGAGGATCTCGGTGAGCTCGGCCGGGTACGTCTGCCTGGCCAGCGCCGCGAGCACCAGGTCGAGCTTGTCCTGCCCGCCGTAGGCCGGGATGACGACGCTGACCGTCAGCCGGGGTGTGAAGTGCTCGTCGGGGACGAGCACCCGGTAGTCGTTCCCGCGCACCCTGACACGTGAGGTCATGCGGCTTCCATCGGCACGCTCAAGGCCGGCGCCGGAGGGCTGGGAGCCGCCGCCATCGGCATGCCCGCGGTTTCCATCAGCAGGCTGGGGCGGAAACCGCGCCACTGGTTCGCGGCCACCTTGAGGAAGTGGGCCAGCGGGAGCTGCCAGGTGTGGTCGGCGCTGAGGCCGCGGCGCAGGACGTAACCGAGCCCGTGAGTCCGGTAGATGCGCGCTTCTGCCTTTTGCGCCGCCTTCAGAAATTCAAGATCCACCGCTCGCGGCAATCCAGGAAATCCGCCTATTTCACGGAATTTCGCCCGGGGCACCAGGATCGTGCCACCGGCCACATGATCGGCCCAGACCTCGCTCGGATAACTCGCCCCGCTCGCGAACGTCGTCCGCCTGACCGTCGCCTTCAGCGGCTCCAGGTAGAAGAACTCGGCCGTGGTGCCCACCACGTCGGCCCCGGCGTAGGACATCGCCATCAACAGGTCGGCCAGGTGCCGCGGGCCGTACCAGTCGTCGTCGTCCCACTTCGCGAGGTAGTCGCCGCTCGCGAGCGCCGCGGCCCGGTTGAGCACCTCGCCGAACGGCACGGACGCGTCCGCCTCGACCCACCGCACGGGCAGCGAGCAGGCCGAGACCGCCTCGCGTACCTGCTCGTGGCGCACCCCGTGCAGCCCCAGCAGCACCTCCGCGCGCACGTCCCGCTGGCGCTCCATCTGGGCCAGCGCCTGGCCGGCCAGGGCGGGCCGCTTGGTCGCCATGACGATGCTGACCTGCGGGGCGGCGGCGACGGGGTGGGCGAGGCGGCGCAGGCGTACGCTGTGCTCCTCGCGCCGCAGGTCGGCCGGCGAGCGCACGGTGCCGTCGGCGGCGTGACCGAGCCAGTCGCGGTCGGTGAGCAGCGCCGCGAGGTCCCCCGGCACCCACGGCGGCGCGTGACCGGCCGTCAGCGGCACCCCGGCGGCGGCCAGATCGAGCAGGCCGTCGAGCGGGACCCGCCCGTCCGGCCACTCGATCTCCAGGCCGCGCAGCGGGCGCAGCGCGGGCACGTCGAGCGGCTGGCCCTCCACGGCCCAGCCGTTGTCGCCCCAGTGCAGGCGGGCCAGCCCCTTCTCCGGCGTACGCGTGAAGCCGCAAGGGGTGACGGACATGGGTGGTGTGCTCCTTGACCGTTCGAGAGGTGATCGGCGCCTACCTTACGCCCGTTTTACTGACTAGTAGACGCGCATGCCAGATTCGGCAGGACACCCGCTCCATGCGGCCCTGCGCAGGTTCTGAGCCTGATGATTCGCTGGGAACCTTGGCGAACTCATGGCGCGGTGGTTGCCAATGTTGAATAAGGTGTCAATACTCCCCTGATGTCCGTGAAGCCTCCGATGTCCTGCAAGCCGTGAACGACGAAAGGTATGCGCGGATGCTCTCGCCCCGCCGCCTGGCAGCGACCGCCGCACCCCTCGCAGCACTGGCCCTCGGCGTGCTCGCGCTCCTCGTACTCGCCGACCTGATCACGCTCGGCGCCGCGGCGGCCGCCGTGGCGTTCATGATCTCGCTGGCCGCGCTCGCCCTGCTCGTCCTCACCGTGCGCCGCCTGGACGGCAAGGCGCACCGCATCGACCTGCGGATCAAGAAGCACGAGGCCGAGCTGGCCAGGACCACCGCCGCGCTGAAGAACATCGAGACCAGGCTGGACGTGCTGGTGCAGGCCGTCGAGGACTCCGCCGCGCGGCGGGCCGACGACCTCGGCGCGATCCTGGCCTCGCTCGGCGAGGACCGGGTCAACGCCATGGCGCGGGCGCACGAGGTGGCGGAGCTGCGCGAACAAGTCAGAGGTCTGGCCAAGGACCCCGTATGACCCGGGTCAGGCACAACGACTACGGCGTGCTGCGTCCGCCGGAGCCCGGCACGTGGCGGCCCACGCTGAAGGTGTCGGTGGTCATCCCGGCCTACGACTGCCAGGAGGCGCTCGATCGCACGGTGCCCGCGCTGGCGCGGCAGACGTACCCGGCCGAGCTCGTCGAGGTGATCGTCGCCGACGACGGCAGCGAGCCGCCGCTCCGGGTGCCGGGGGCGCGGGTCGTACGGGTGGCCGACGGGTGGGGACGCGGCGCGGCCAGGCAGGCCGGGCAGCTCGCGGCCACCGGCGACGTGATCCACTGGCTGGACTCCGACATGATCCTCGCCGACGACCACCTCGAGGCGCACATGCGCTGGCACCACCTGATCGACTACGCCGTGGTGATCGGTGACACGCGGTTCGTGGACGCGCCCGGCGAGGAGGGCGTCCAGACGGAGTACACGAGGAAGATCCTGGAGTCCACCAGGAGGCTCAAGGACGCCGGGACGAACCCGTACCTGCTGCACACCGGCGCTTCCTCCTCCGTGCGCGCGGAGCTGCTGCGCGCCGCCGGCGGCGTGGACGCCTCCCTGAACATGGCCGAGGACACCGAGCTCGGCTACCGGCTGGCCCAGGCGGGCGCGGTGTTCATCCCCGACGCCGAGGCCAGGGCGTGGCACGTCGGGCCCTCCACCGTGATGCTGCGGGAGCGGGAGGTGCACCGGCACAACTGGTCCTACCTGGGCGATCTGATCCCCGACCTGCGCTGGTTGCGCGCGCATCCGCGCCGGCAGTGGCTGGTGCCGTACGTGCGGGTGGCGGTGGCCGCCACGACGTACGAGGAGACGCGCGCCACCGTGGACTCGGCCCTCGCGGGCACGCTCACCGACGCGGCGGTCACCCTCGTCGGCCCCTGGAGCAAGCTGACCGGCGAGCGGCGCTCGAACCTCGACGACCCCCTGCTGGAGCTGCGCCTCCTGCACAACCTGTACGCGCACGAGCCGCGGGTCGAGTTCGCGGAGGGCATGCCTGCCTCGGCGGCGCCCGCCCCCTTCCTGGTCACGCTGCCCGCCGGATGGGTGCTGGGGGCCGACTCGCTCGCCAGGCTCGTCAAGCACGCCGACCGTGACCTGCTGGGCCTGGTCTGCGTGGCGCTCGCGGAGAGCCCTGGCGGGGTCGTGGCCGCCCGGCTGGAGCGCACGGCCGCCTTCGCCCGCGCCGCGCTGTTCCCCGGCGGGGCCGACGACCTGGTGGACGAGATGTTCGGGTCGGAGTGGGTCAGCGGCGACGAGTACGGCGTCGTCCCCGCGGACGAGGCCGAGCCCCTGTCCGGGGAGCCCGCCAAGTGGCGGGCGCTGGCCGGGCGGCGGCTGGCCGAGATCAAGGAGCTGAAGGCCCGGGTGGAACGGCTGTCGGCCGAGGTCGAGCGGCTCGCCGAGCCGCCTGACGAGCAGGAGCCGCGCGGTCCGCTGAACACGATCATGCGCCATCTGCGGAGCGCCGGATGATCGAGCGGTTGCTGGCGGACCTGCGCGAGGCACGGGTGTTCTTCGCCGGGATCGACGACGTCGAGCACCTGCACGACCGGGACGGCGCGGTGGACCTGGACCGGGACCTGCTGGAGCCGCACGCGGAGCCGGAGCGCTCCCGGGAGGTGCTCGTGCTCGCCAGAACCCCCTCCGACCTGCGCAGGGTCGCCACCCTGCACAAGCTGCTGCCGCAGGCCGAGCGGGTGGTCGTCGCCGTGCTCGACACGCCGCCCGCGCACCCCGCCCCCGTGCCCACGCCCACCCCGGCGCACCGGTGGCGAGCGCTGACGGACCTGCGGGTGTACCAGCCGAAGAGCCGCGTCTGGGTGGTGGACGCGCGCTTCTCCGCCGCCACACCCGCCGGCCGTACGGTGACGGCCACGGCCCGGGCGTTCGCCGGGCACCGCCTCGACGTGATCGCGGCGCCGGCGGCGGCCATCGCGGGCGTCGGCGCGGCCGACTGGCGGCCGGGTGACCCGAACGCGACGCCCGCCGAGGTGAGCGGCCCCGTCCCCGAGCGTGTGGGCGCTCCCGGCTCCGACGTGGTCCTGCGCACGCTGACGGCGGACGCCCTGGGGCCTGAACCCGGCTCGCGTCACGGCGGCGAGCCCGCCACGGCCACGCAGACCGGATGGGCCGGAGCCGAGACGCCCATCGAACGGCCCGCACTGGAGTCCCTGAGCTGGGAGCGGCTGGGCCGCCCCGGCATGACGGACTCGCCGCTGGCCGACCCCGACGTGCTCGCCGAGCCGTCGATGATCCCGCCGGTGGACGAGCGGCTGGTGAACCCGCAGGGCTTCGTCACCACCCCGTCGCGCGGCATGGCGTCGCTGGCCGAGCGCGACGGGCGCTGGTCGGTGGTGCTGGACGGGAAGGTCGTGACGTCGTTCGCCGAGTCGGGCGGCGTGACCGACGCCGACGTGGCCAGGCTGCGCCAGATCAGGGGCGTCGAGGTGGACTGGCGGCACGCGCACAGCGGCCCGCTGACGGCCGTGCGGGTGCTGGCCGGGCTGAGCGCCGCCGGGGTGCCCCTGGTGGCCGGCACGGTGCCGCGCTGGGCCGGCGCGCTCGGCGGCGAGCTCGTCGAGCTGCTCACCGGCGAGCCGGATCTCGCGGACGACCTGCGGCGGGAGGAGCACAGCATCCGGCTGCGCCGCGCCGCGCTGCGCACCCACGGGGTGGCCGCCCGGTGGGAGCAGCTCGGCGCGCCCGTGCCCGCTCCCCCGCTCACGTCGGTCCTGCTGGCCACCCGCCGCACCGACATGGTGTCCTTCGCGCTCGACCAGATCGCCCGCCAGCGCGGCGCCGGGCTGGAGGTGGTCCTCGCGCTGCACGGCGTGCCGAAGGGGCATCCGGACGTGGCGGCGGCGATCGCCGCGTTCGAGGGGCCGCTGACCGTGTTCGAGGCCGACCGGCGGGCCGTCTTCGGCGAGGTGCTGAACGACGCCGCCTCCAGGGCCTCCGGGTCGTTCCTGCTGAAGATGGACGACGACGACTGGTACGGGCCCGACTTCCTGGCCGATCTGCTGCTGGCGCACGCGTACTCGGGGGCGCAGGTGGTCGGCACGGTGCCGGAGTTCGTCTACCTGTCCTCCATCGACGTCACCGTGCACCGCCATCAGATCACCGAGCAGATCACCAGCTTCGTGGCGGGCGGGACGATCCTCGTCGAGCGGTCGGCGTTCCAGGCCGTGGGCGGGTTCCGGCCGCTGCCGCGCTCGGTGGACACGCAGTTCCAGGAGGCGCTGCAGGCCGCGGGCGGGCAGATCTACCGTACGCACGGGCTCGGGTACATCCTGCGCAGAGGCCCCGCGGCCAACCACACCTGGCAGGAGCCGCTCGGGACGTTCCTGCAGCGCAACAGGCGGCAGTGGCGCGGCTTCCGGCCGAACGCGCTGATGGCGCTCGACGGGAGCCCGCTCCCGTGATCCCGCGCATCCCGCACAACGACTTCGGCGTGCTGAGCCCGCCCGCGCTGGGCGCGTGGGAGCCCACGCTCACGGTCACCGTCGTGATCCCGGCCCACGACCGCCAGGAGACGCTGAACCTCACGCTCGCGGCCCTGTCGGCGCAGAGCTACCCCGAGCACCTGCTCGACGTCATCGTCGTGGACGACGGCAGCGCCACGCCGCTGTACCTGCCGGATCTGGCCCCCGCCAGGACCAAGCTGATCTCCAGCCCGCCGGGCGGCTGGGGGCGCGCGTGGGCGGTGCAGGCGGGGCTCGACGCGGCGACGGGCGAGGTCGTGTTCGTGCTGGACGCCGACATGGTGCCGCACCGCCGGCACGTGGAGGCCCAGCTCCGCTGGCACCACCTGGCCCCGTACGTGGTGGCGCTGGGCTGGATCGACTTCACCGGCCCCGGCCCGCTGCCCGCGCCCGAGCAGGTCGTGGCCGCGCTGGCGGAAGGCGCCGAGGAGCGGCTCTTCCCCCTGTCGCCGCACCGCCACGACTGGGCCGAGCAGATCATCCACGACCACGACGGCCTGCGTACCGCGCCCAGCTCCCTGGCCACCAGGATCCACGTGGGGGCCACGGTGTCGTACCCGGCGGCGTTGCTGCGCTCGGCCGGCGGCATGGACACGTCCCTGGTGCTGGCCGAGGACACGGAGCTGGGCTACCGGCTCACGCAGGCGGGCGCCGTGTACGTGCCCGACCCCGAGTCCAGGGCGTGGCACCTCGGGCTGCCCACGGCGATGCGCGACCACGGGGCGCTGAAGCGGTACAACGATCCGTACGTCGCCGACCGGGTGCCGTACCGGCGTTACCTGCGGACGGACGCGGGGCGGCAGTGGCTGGTGCCGTACGTGGACGTGACGGTGTCCAAGGGCGCCTACGAGGACGTACGGGCCACGGTGGACTCCCTTCTGGCCGGCTCGCCGCCCGACGTCAGGGTCACCGTCACCGGCCCCTGGGAACTGCTCACCCCCGAGCGGCGCTCCCCCCTGGCCGACCCCCACCTCGACCTCCGGCTCGTCCACGCCGCCTTCGAGCACGACCCCCGGGTGCACTTCAGCCCGCCCCCCACGGGCACGGCGCCGTTCCGGCTGTCGGTCCCGCCGGGGTGGGTCGTGTCGAAGGACACCGTGGAACGCCTGGTGGCGTACCTGGAGGAGCACGACTCGGGCACGCTGTGCGTCGTCCTTGAGGAGACCGCGGACGGCGTCACGACCGCCCGCCTGGACCGCACGGCGGCCCTGTCCCGCGCCGCCCTGGTGGCCGGGCCGGGCGAGCACCTGGACGACCTCGTCGACGCCCTGTTCGGGCTGGAGTGGGTGGACGGGGAGACGTGGGGCTTCAGGCGCCGTCCCGCCGTCTACCCGCCGCGCAGGCGCCCGCCGTCGGAGGTGGCGGTCCTCACGGCCAGGCACGAGCAGGAGCTCGCCCGCTACCGCAAGCGCGTGGCCGCCCTGCGCGCCGAGCTCGCGCAGGCGCGCAGGGCTGCGGGCAAGAACGGCCGGGACGCGGCGCGGTGGCGCGAGAAGGCCGAGGCCTGGCGCCAGGAGGCGGTGCGGCTGACCAGGGAGCGGAACCGGACGGTGCTGAAGCGCGCGGTACGCCGCGTCCGCAACCTGGCCTTCCCCGGCGACTAGCCCTGCGCGTCCGTGTCCTTCGGGTGCCGGTCGGCCGCGTACACGAAGTGCACGGTGCGCCGGTCCGTGTCGACGAGGGATCTCACACGTCCGCCAGAGGTGACCTCGAACTCCCGTTGCGGCAGGTCACGCCCGCCAAGACTGGCGGTGGCCAGTCGGCCTCGCAACCGATGCTGCCGATCGGGGTTGTCCATGGAAGGCGGGTCGTTCCGCAGCGCCTCGTAACACCGGCGGGCATTTCCCGGGGCCTCCGTGCACAATGCCGCCCATCCCTTGGCTGCTTCGTTCGTCGCGAACCGCAGGCGCCCTTCGCCGCCGATCGGGGGAGGCGCCACATCGTTCCCGCGCTTCGGGCTCACGGCGCGAGCACCTCACCATGGTCCTCGTCCGGTAGGGGGCGGGTCCACGAGAACACGGCGGGAAGCGCGTGCTCGAGGCCCGGACCCCTTCGTCGCTCATGACGAGCGCCGAGAGCAGGTGGGCCACGACACTCGCGGTCTCCTCCCGCTCCCGGTCGTGCCGGGCGGTCGTGAGGTAGAGATCCTCACCGTCACGCCGCCTGATGTGCACGCGAAGTCGATCGCCTACTCGTCGCCCTCCACCCGCATGACGCTCGCCACGGCCCGTACGATGTCCAGCTCCCGCAGCCCCGCCATCGTCGCCGACAGCGCGGCGTCCGTGGCGCGGTGGGTGACGATGACGAGCTGGGCGTCGTCGCCGCGGCCCTCCTGGCGGACGGTCTGGATCGAGACGTCGTGCTTGGCGAACAGCTCCGCGACCTGCGCCAGCACGCCCGGCTTGTCGGCGACGTCCAGGGCCACGTGGCAGCGGGTGACGGTCTCGCCCATCGGGTGCACGGCCAGGTCGGCGTACGTCGACTCCTCGGGGCCGCGGGTGCCCGCCAGGCGGTTGCGGCCGACGGCCACCAGGTCGCCGAGGACGGCCGAGGCGGTGGGGGCGCCGCCGGCGCCCTTGCCGTAGAACATGAGCTGGCCCGCCGACTCCGCCTCCACGAAGACCGCGTTGTACGCCTCGCGCACCCCCGCCAGCGGGTGGGAGCGCGGGATCATCGCCGGGTGCACCCGCACGCCGAAGGAGCGGCCGTCGTCGGAGCGGGCGCAGATGGCCAGCAGCTTGATGACGTACCCCATGGCCTTGGCGGAGGCCACGTCGGTGGCGGTGATCTCGGTGATGCCCTCGCGGTGCACCTCGTCGGCGCGGACGCGGCTGTGGAAGGCGAGCCCGGCCAGGATGGCGGCCTTGGCGGCGGCGTCGAAGCCCTCGACGTCGGCCGTCGGGTCGGCCTCGGCGTAGCCGAGCGTCTGGGCCTCCTCCAGGGCGTCGGTGAAGGAGGCGCCCGTGGAGTCCATCTTGTCGAGGATGTAGTTGGTGGTGCCGTTGACGATGCCGAGCACCCGCTTGACGTGGTCGCCGGCCAGCGACTCGCGCAGCGGGCGCAGCAGCGGGATGGCGCCGGCCACGCTGGCCTCGAAGTACAGGTCGCCGTTGCCCGTCCGGGCGGCCTCGTGCAGGGTGGCGCCGTCCTCGGCCAGCAGCGCCTTGTTGGCGGTGACGACCGACTTGCCCCTGGACAGGGCGGCGACGATCAGCGAGCGGGCCGGCTCGATGCCACCGATGACCTCGATCACGATGTCCACGTCGTCGCGGGTGACCAGCGACTCGGCGTCGGTGGTCAGCAGCGCGGGATCGACGTCGATGTCGCGCTTGCGGCCCAGGCGGCGCACGGCGACCCCGGCCAGCTCCAGCGGCGCGCCGACGCGGGCGGCCAGGTCGTCGGCCTGCTCGTGCATGAGCCTGATGACCTGCGAGCCGACGACTCCGCAGCCCAGAAGAGCCACTTTCAGCGGTTTCACAGCTGCCCCCTCAACAAGTCGTCCTCGGTCTCGCCCTGCACGATCACCCGGGAGACGCCGCCGGAGACGGCGACCACGGCGGGCCTGGGCAGGTAGTTGTAGTTGCTGGCCAGCGAGCGGCAGTAGGCGCCGGTCGCGGCCACGGCGATCAGGTCGCCGGGGGCGAGGTCGGCGGGCAGGTAGAAGTCGCGCACGATGATGTCGCCGCTCTCGCAGTGCTTGCCGACCAGGCGGCTGAGCATGGGCTCGGCCTCGCTGGCGCGGCTGGCGAGCGCGGCGGTGTACTCGGCGCCGTAGAGCGCCGTGCGCACGTTGTCGCTCATGCCGCCGTCGACGCTCACGTACGTGCGCAGCCCCTCGACGTCCTTGATCGTGCCGACCTCGTAGAGCGTGATGCCGCCGGGGCCGACGACGGTGCGGCCCGGCTCGACGGTCAGGCGGGGCACGGGCAGGCCGGCGTCCTTGCACACCTTGGAGACGATCTCGCGCAGGCCGTCGGCCAGCTCCTTGATGTCGGGGGCCTCGTCGCCCTCGACGTAGGCGATGCCGTAGCCGCCGCCGAGGTCGAGCTCGGGCAGCACCACGCCGTGCTCGTCCTTGATCTGCACGAGCAGCGCGGTCAGCCGCCGCGCGGCCACCTCGAACCCGGCGGTGTCGACGATCTGGGAGCCGATGTGCGAGTGCAGCCCGACGAGCTCCAGCTGGGGCAGGGCCAGGATCCGGCGCACGGCCTCGGCCGCCGCCCCCGTGTTCAGCGACAGGCCGAACTTCTGGTCGTCGTGCGCCGTCGCGATGAATTCGTGGGTGTGCGCCTCGACCCCGGTGGTGACCCTGATCATCACCTTGGGCCGCTTGCCGTGCTGCTCGGCGAGGTAGCCGAGCCTGGCGATCTCGTCGAAGGAGTCGACCACGATGTGCCCGACCCCGGCCTCCAGCGCCCTGGTGAGCTCGGCGACGGACTTGTTGTTGCCGTGCATGGTGATGCGCTCGGCGGGGAAGCCGACGCTCAGCGCGACCGCCAGCTCGCCGTTGCTGGCCACGTCGAGCCCGAGGCCCTCGGCCTGCAACCAGCGCACCATCTCCTTGCACAGGAACGCCTTGCCGGCGTAGTGGACCTCGGAGCCGGCGAACGCCGTGGCGTAGTCGCGCATGCGCGAGCGCACGTCGTCCTCGTCGAGGACGTAGAGCGGCGTGCCGTGGTCGCGGGCCAGGTCGCGAACGTCCACACCGCCGACCGTGAGCGCGCCATCGGCCCGGGACGACGTTCGGGGCCAGATCGCGGGGTTGATCCGATTGAGGTCGGCGGGCGCCAGCGGCGGGCGCTCCTGGGGCAGCATCTCGGCGTGCCGGTCCCCGGCGGGATGGGCGAATCGACTCACCCGATCGAGGCTATCGGAAGCGCCAGTACGCCATGACCCTCTGCCCACGTATCGAGACGCGATCAAGCCCCAGAAGGGATATTTTTACGTTTTTTCGCCGTTTAGCCGGATATTTTGTGACACGTTACAACCGGTCGGGGCCTGGCAGCACCTTGCCGACCACGTCCGCCACCCGCACCCGCGCCGCGTGCACCGGCCCCGGCTCCTCGTCCCCCACCGGAACGGCGGGCGCCCGCTCGTGCGCGTCGTGGTAGGCGAGCGCGAGCCGCAGGAGAAAACTCTCCCACCCCGGCTCCCGGCCGGCCAGCCTCCCCGGCAGCTCCGCCAGCACGCGCAGCACCCGCCGGTGGTACGGGTCGGACAGCTCCTCGGGCCGGAACCCCGCCGGCACCCCGAGCTGCCCGGCCCACCTCCGCACGGCACAGGCCCGCGCGTGCCCGTACCGCACCACGAACCCGGGGTTGTCCCAGGTGCGCGGGAAGTCCGGCCAGGCGGGCTCGAAGGGTACGGCCACGGGCTCCAGGTCCACGACAGGCTCGGTCAGGACGATCCGCAGGAAACCCTGTCCCCGGACCTCCACGGCGGCCACCCCGTCGAGCTCCCGCACCCGGGCGGCGAGCTCCCCGGCGGGCAGGCGGCGGCGCAGGGCCGCGGCGGAGACGTACACGGCCTCGCGCTCCCACGTCCCCTCGGGCACGGGCGGCTCGCCCAGCACCCCGGCCAGCTCACCAGGTGTCACGGGGACGACCCTAGATGAGCGCGTGCGGCTCCGCCGACCCGTACTCGACCAGGTGTGCGGCCCCCAGGAGCCAGCGGTCCTCGTCGCGCACCCGTACGTAGCCGAACCGGTCCGCCGAGAAGACCTTGATCCCGTCCGTGCGGCACTGCCGCATGAGCACCTCGTCCCAGCCCTCCGTGAGGTCGGCGAAGCCCAGCTCGCGCAGCGCGTTGCGGCGGGCCAGCAGGGTGCCGCCGGCGATCTCTGGGAGGTAGGTGTACTCGGCCTCCGGCTGCTTGAGCAGCGTGGCCTGGGGCTTGCGCAGGTGGGCGTAGAAGGCGGCCTTGCCGACGATGTCGGCCGTGCTGAACAGGAAGGCGCGGCGCAGGTCCGACAGGTAGTGGGGGCCGTAGACGTCGCGCGGGTCCATGACCGCGACGAGGTCGGCCTCGCACAGGTCGATGCCGGCGTTGAGCATGGCGCCCTCGGTCATCGCCGCGTGCGGGCGGCGGTGGATGACCTCCACGTCCGGCAGCACGTCGCGGGCCCGCAGCTCGGCCTCCGGCGGGCCGATGACGATGAGCTGGTCCACCCCGGACTGCTTGGCGACCTGGGCCAGGGCGTGCTCCAGCAGGTACGGGTCGAGCACGGGCAGCAGGACGGAGGTGTTGAGCGTGGGCCGGGCGCTGGGCAGTCCGATGGCGTCGAGCAGCTCGTCGACGCGCTCGCTCATCGTGCCCATCGAGTACGCCCGCCGCAGCGCCACGTGCGCCCGCCGGCTGTCCGCCTCGGTGCCGATCGACGTGCCGCAGGCGGCGATCTCGGCCAGCCGCCACTGCGGGGTGCCCGGCGGGCAGTCGGCGGCGGCGGGCCAGCGGTAGGAGGTCAGGACGTCGGGGTACGACAGGTGCTCGGGCAGGAGCTGGTCGAGCGTGAGCACCCGGTCGATGCGGCCTCCGGCCAGCGGCAGCGGGTTGTGCACCCGGGGCTGCACGCCGTACTGCAGCCGCGGCCAGGCCACGGTCAGGTCGGCGGTGAAGCGGTGCTCGAACAGGTCGGCCGCCGCCGCGTACGCCGACACCTCGCCCTTGGTGTGCCAGAACACGGTGCGGATGCCGCGCTCGGCGCACCAGGCCAGCAGCGCCTTGAGGCCCTCGCCCGGCTCGCCGGTGATCTCCTCGGCCCACGGGCCCTGCGTGACGGACTCGACGACCAGCAGGTGCGGCACCTCCAGGGGGAGCACCCTGGCGAAGTCGCGGGGCGTGAAGCCGGTCGTCTGGCGCCACTCGTAGCGCAGCAGCGCCTCGGCGTGCGGGTCGGCGATCACCGCGGCCGTCAGGTGCGGGCGCGTGTTGGGGCCGGTCGGCACGCGGTACGGCTTGAGCTTGAAGGAGGCGCCACCGAGCGTCCTGGTCGTGCTGGTGGCCTGGAAGGCGGCTCCTGGGCGCTCGTCCCTGGGCTTGGCGGAGCCGGCCACCGGCCTGCGCTTGGGCGCGACGGGGCGCTTGACCGGCTTGGCGGCGCCCCTCAGCCCCTTGGCCAGGCGTACCGGGTTGCTCTTGCCGCTCTTGATGGCGTCGCCGAGCCGGCTCCAGCGGGCGACCTTCATCGAGGAGAGCTTCCACTGCGCCACCTCGGCCTGGAAGCGCTGCTCGGCCAGCTCCCTGCGCAGCTTGTCGGAGGTGGCCTGCTCGGCGGCCAGCCGCTCCTCGATCTCGCTGAGCTGCTCGGCCAGCACCCTGGCCTCCTCGGTGCTCTCCTGCGCCGCGGCCAGCTCGGCCTGGGCGGCGTCCAGCAGCCTGGCCAGCTCGGCAGCCCGCTCGGCCTGCGCGATCGCATCGCGCAACGCCCGCCGCGTGCTCTCTAGCTCAGTAGACACCGGTCCTCCTTCGTCGGTCCGGCGTCAAGACGCTGCGTCGCATCGTTCACTCACTACGTTCGCGAACCGGACCTCCGCTCTCGTAGCCCGCCAAAGGATACTCTTTGCCGAGAAGCGTCTCGAAGGGATTGAGATCCGGTGCAGTTCAACGTGCGGCCCTACGTCTGCGGCGCTCTCGGCCGGATCGACACCGCCGTGCTCGGCAAGCTGATGGCGGCGGGGCCCAAGGTCTGGCCCGCGTTGCAGTCGGCCGACGCGGCGCTGTTCAGCTCCTCACCGTTGCCGCCCTACCACCGCGCGGGCGACTCGTACGCCTTCGCCTGGGGCGAACGCAGGCCGAAGGCCGCCGAGGACGAGTGGATCACGGTCGCGGAGACGTTCGAGACGCCGGGGCTGATCGGCGACGGGCGGAAGGTGACGCTGCATACGGGCGCGCTGGGCCTGGTGGACGTCTACTACGTACGGCTGGGCGAGGCGGTCTACTTCTCCTCGCTGATCCAGCCCCTGCTCAGCCTCGTGCCGGTCCAGATCGACTGGTCGGCGTGGGCCTCGATCCTGCAGGTGACGTTCCCGCTGGGTGAGGCGACCCCGTACACCGAGGTCAAGCGGCTGCCCGGGGCGAGCGCGCTGGTGTTCGAGCACGACCGGCTGGCGACCGAGCGGCGGTTGCCGCGCTGGCTGCGCACGGAGCCGTACGAGAAGTGGATCAGCCCGCGGGAGATCGTCGAGCTGCTGCACGGGGTGTACGAGGACTACGCCGGGCGCAGGCTGCTGGTGCCGGTCAGCGGCGGCTACGACTCGCGGCTGCTGGCCAGCGTGGCCAGGGCGCGCGGGTTCGACGTGGAGTCGTGGACGACCAGCCCCGACGACGGCACCGACACCGACATCGCCTTCGCCAGGTCGATCACCAGGGAGCTGGGCATCCCGCACCGGGTGATCACCCAGGACGCCGCCGACTATCCGGCCGACGCGATGGAGGTGGCGCGCAGGCTGGAGTACCTGACGCCGCACCACGCCTGGTACGCGCCCTTCGCCAAGGAGGTGCACGGCGCGGGCCGGATCCTCGTCGACGGGCTGGCCGGCGGGCCGCTGCTGAAGAACTTCATGGTCAGCGGGGCCGCGCTGGAGGCCACGACGCAGGCCGGGCGGTCGGCGGCCGTGCTGGCCTCGCTCTCGCTCGGGCAGCCGACGCAGCCGTTCCTGTCGAAGGCCGCGGCGCAGTGGATGGACGAGACGGTGCGCGAGCAGTTCCAGGCCGCCACCTCGATGCTCCACGGGCACCGGGCCGAGCTGCCGCTGTCGGTGCTGCACACCAGGACGGTGCGGGGCATCGCGCGCTCGGCGGTGAACCTGGTGGGCCCCGAGGCGTCGTTCGCGGCGCCGTTCATCCATCCGGAGTTCTTCGACGCCGCGCTGTCGGTCGGCGTGGCACGCAAGGACAAGGGCCGCTTCTACCGCGAGGTGCTGTACGCGGCCAACCCGCGCGTGGCCGCTCTGCCCTCGACGAACGTGATCAAGCAGCCGCTCCAGCGCGTTCCGCTGCGCTCCACGGCCGCTCCCGCCCGCGCCTATGCGCACCGCATGCTGGAGGTTCTGGTCAACCGCGTGCCGAACCTGCTGTCGGATGAGCTGCACGAGGTGGTCGCGGGCGAGCCCGACGCGCTGACCAGGTTCAACGGCTGGAACGACCGGTTCTGGGTGCGCGGTCTTGTGCTGTTCGGCCTCTGGCTGAACGACTTCGAGAGCGACCTCTCCGACCTGGCCACGCCTTTTTAGCGAACTCTGGGTAACATGGCGATTACATCCCGATCTCGCGGGTATTACACGTCGCACAGCAGAAGCGGGTTCCGGAAAGCCAACGGGCTGGTAGTGTTCGGCCCGTAAGCGCCGCACAAACGGGCACCAGATCACAAATCCGGTCCCGTTCGAGGGCAGTGGAGTTCGCAGGGATGACGACTCCACGCGGCGCGGTCACCAGATAACAACGCCGGGGCAACCGGTGACTTCGTCCTGCCCACATCTCTTCCTGTGAGCGACATCATGATCAACGCATCCCCATCGCCGGAGCCGATCTCCGAGGCCTTCGTCTCGGAGGACCCAGCCTGGTACAAGCGGGCGGTGTTCTACGAGGTTCTCGTCCGGGGGTTCAAGGACTCCAACGGCGACGGCACCGGCGACCTGCGCGGTCTCATCGAGAAGCTCGGCTATCTCGAGTGGCTCGGCGTGGACTGCCTGTGGCTGCTGCCCCTTTACGAGTCGCCGCTGCGTGACGGCGGATACGACATCTCGGACTACATGAAGATCCTCCCTGACTTCGGGGACCTGGGGGACTTCGTGGCGCTGATCGAGCAGGCCCACGAAAAGGGCCTGCGGATCATCACCGACCTCGTGATGAACCACACCAGTGACCGGCACCCCTGGTTCCAGGCGTCCCGGCACGACCCTGAAGGGCCGTACGGCGACTTCTACGTGTGGTCCGACCATCCCGGCGGCTACCCCGACGCGCCGATCATCTTCATCGGCGCCGAGGAGTCCAACTGGACCTACGACCCGGTGCGCAAGCAGTACTACTGGCACCGTTTCTTCCACCACCAGCCGGACCTGAACTATGACAACCCGGCGGTGCAGGAGGCCATGCTGGAGGTCCTGCGGTTCTGGCTGGACCTGGGCATCGACGGCTTCCGGCTGGACGCGGTGCCGTACCTGTTCGAGCGTGAGGGCACCGCGTGCGCCGGGCTCCCCGAGACGCACGCGTACCTGAAGAAGATCCGCGCGGAGGTCGACCGCCTCTACCCCGACCGGGTGCTGCTGGCCGAGGCCAACGGCTGGCCCGAGGACGTGGTGGAGTACTTCGGCGACCCCACCACGGGCGGCGACGAGTGCCACATGGCCTTCCACTTCCCGCTCATGCCGCGCATCTACATGGCGGTCAAGAAGGAGACCCGGGAGCCGATCTCCGAGATCATGTCCCGAACGCCCAAGCTGCCGGAGAACGCGCAGTGGGGCATCTTCCTGCGTAACCACGACGAGCTCACGCTCGAGACGGTGACCGAGGAAGAGCGCGACTACATGCACAAGGAGTACGCCAAGGACCCGCGCATGCGGGCCTACCTGGGCATCCGCCGCCGCCTGGCCCCGCTGCTCGACAACGACAGGGACCGGATCGAGCTGTTCACCGCGCTGCTGCTGTCGCTGCCCGGCTCGCCGGTCATCTACTACGGCGACGAGATCGGCATGGGCGACAACATCTGGCTGGAGGACCGCGACTCGGTCCGCACGCCGATGCAGTGGAGCCCCGACCGCAACGCCGGGTTCTCCTCGGCCGACCCCGGCCGGCTCTACCTGCCCGCGGTCATGGACCCGATCTACGGCTACCAGGCGGTCAACGTGGAGGCCCAGCAGCGGCACGAGGGGTCGCTGCTGCACTTCACCCGCAAGATGCTGGAGATCCGCCGCAGGCACCCGGTGTTCGGCGTGGGGGCCTACACCGAGATGTGGTCGTCGAACCCCTGCGTGCTCACGTACGTGCGCGAGGACAACGCCGATGTGATGCTGTGCGTCAACAACCTGTCGAAGTTCCCGCAGCCGGTCGAGCTGGACCTGCGGCGCTTCGAGGGCATGACGCCGGTCGAGGCCAGGGGCGGGGTGCCGTTCCCCGCGATCGGGGAGCTGCCCTACCTGCTCACCCTGCCGGGGCACGGCTTCTACTGGTTCGCGCTCAAGCGGCCCGAGGAGAGCCTCAGCGAGAGGTGACCGGCACCTGGGCACGGGCCGCGCGGCGCGCCGGGATGAGCGCGACCGCGAGGGCCGTGCCCACCGCGACCAGCACCGCCACCGCCAGCGTCAGGGGCGACGGCGCGCGGCCGATGCCCGCGCCGACGCCGCTGGTGTGGCCCTGCCAGTCGATCAGCCCGGTGACGACGGAGATGCCCGCCACCGTGCCCACGCCCACGCCCAGCACCACCAGCAGCCCCGTGCCGGTCACCAGCGTGGCCATGACCTGGCGCGGGGTCAGCCCCATGGCCTTGAGCACGGCCAGGTCGAAGGCGTGGTCACGCAGGCCGAGCGCGCTGGCGGTGAGCAGGTTGGCCAGGCCGATCAGGGTCAGCACGGCGATCAGCGCCACGATCACCACCCGGATGATCGCCAGCCGGTCGGCCGGGTTGACCGCCGCCTGCACGTCGAGGCCCTCCTCCGAGACGGCCAGCAGCCGGCCGCGCACCTCCAGCGGGTCGGCGCCCGGCTTGAGCGCGAGCGCGTAGTACTCCGGCGGCACCGAGTCCTTGGCCGCCAGGCTGTCGAGCCCCACCGAGAGCACCTCGCCGTCCTGCTCGGGCTCGACGGTCCTGCCGACGATCCTGACGATCAGCGGGGTGCCGCCCACGGTGAGCCGCACCCGGTCGCCGATCTTGATCCCGAGCAGGTCGAGCAGCCCCTGACCGGCGACCGCCTCACCCTGGCGGGCGTACATGCGGCCCTCGACCACCGGGAACGGGTACGGGCTCGTCGAGCTGCCGATGGCCCGCACCCGAACGGAACGGGCCTCGCCCGGGGCCAGCGCGTTCACGTCGGTGCCCGGATATACCTCCGCCACGTCCTTGTCCTGGGCGGCGAGCCGCTCGGCGACGGCGGGGTCCTCCTTGCCCGGCCTGACGTACAGGGCGGCGTACTGGCCCACCTGCTCGGGATGGGCGGAGAAGTTGTCCAGCGTCGCCCACACGCCGAGCCCGATCGTGGTCATCATCATCGGCACGGCCAGGCCGAACGCCGTCAGGAACGCCGGCACCCGGCGGGTGAAGGCGTCTCTGGTGCCCAGGACGAGCGCGGGGGGGAGGCGTACGAGCAGGGCCAGGCGGGCCAGCCTGGACAGGTGGCCCCGCGGCGGCGCGGCGGGCACGTCGGGGATCGGCGGCGTGCGCCCGCCCCGCCAGGCGGGCACGCCGACGGCGGCCAGCACCACCAGGGCCGTGCCCGCGACGATGGCCAGCACGGGGATGGGCGCCACGGAGCCGGCGCCGAGCATCGCCGCCATCACGCCCCAGCCCACCAGCGTGCCGATCGCGACGCCGAGCAGGCCGAGCGCGCCGTGCTCGACCAGGAGCAGCAGCGCGACCTGGCCCCTGGTGAAGCCCATGGACTTGAGCGTGGCCAGGTCGCGGAGCTGGCCCAGCACCCGGCCGCCGGCGGCGTTGGCCAGCGCGAGCGCGGCGGCCACCAGCCCCACCACGCCGAACAGCGCGAGCAGCGTGCCCAGCAGCCGGTTGTCCAGCTCCATGGCGGCCCTGACCTCGCGCCAGGTGTAGACGCGCTGCAGCCGGTCCTCCAGCAGCACGACCACGCGCTGCGAGACGACCTGCGAGGCCTCGGGGTCGGCCAGGCGCAGCCCGGTGACCCACTCGCTGCGGCCCAGCATGGGCTCGATGCGGTCGAGCATGTAGGGCAGCACGTAGGCCAGGCCCGGCGTCCATTCGGGGTAGAAGCCCTGGTCGGCCGAGTCGGCGATGCCGCGCACGTAGAGCGTGTGGCGCTCGCCGTTGATCGTGATGATCGTGAACGGCGCGCCGATGCGCAGCCCCAGCGAGCCGGCGAACGAGCGCTCGACCACCACCCCGTCGGGCTGCGACGGGTCCAGCCAGCGGCCCTCCGCCACCACGGGGTGCGCCACCGCGGGCGGGGTGGCGGGCATCGCGCGCAGCGAGGCCGGCTCCTTCTTGCCGTTCTGCGCCACCGTGACGGGCGCGGAGCGGTACGGGCCGGCGGTCTGCGTCACGCCGTCGATGGCGCCCAGCGCGACCTGGGGGCTGTCCTTGGTGTAGATCCAGACGTGGGCCCCGTCGGTCTGGGCCGACAGGCTCCGCCACGGGTTCGTGCCGTCTTCGAGCAGGGTCGCCGCGGTGATCAGCGCGGCCACGATGCCGGCCACGGCCAGCACGGTGAGCACCGCCTGCCCCGTCCTGGCCCGCAGGTCGGCCCTGATCCACCGGCTACCGGCCAGGACAGTGCTCATCGGAGGTCGATCACCTCGCCGGCGGTGCGCGTGCGGCGGCGCGCGATGCGGCCGTCGTCCACGATCTCGCCGTCGAAGAGCGACACGAGCCGGTCGGCCAGGCTGGCGACGCGGGCGTCGTGGGTGACCATGACGATGGTCTGGCCCTCCTTGTGCACGTCGCTCAGCAGGCGCAGCACGTCGCGCGTGTTGCGGCTGTCGAGGTTGCCCGTGGGCTCGTCGGCCAGCAGCAGGCTGGGCTTGTTGGCCAGCGCCCTGGCCAGCGCCACCCGCTGCTGCTCGCCGCCGGAGAGCTGGGCGGGCGCGGCGTCGGCCCGATCGGTCAGGTTGAGCGCGGCCAGCAGGCTCTCGCGGCGCTCGCGGGCCACCTTGGGTGAGGCCCCGGACAGCAGCGCGGGCAGCTCGACGTTGTCGCCCACCGTCATGTTGGCGACCAGGTTGAAGAACTGGAAGACGAAGCCGATCTTCTTGCGCCGCAGCAGCGCCCACGCGCTCTCGGAGAGCGTGTCCACGCGCTTGCCGTCGAGCCAGATCTCGCCGCTGGTGCGCGCGTCGAGGCCGCCCAGCATGTGCACGAGCGTGGACTTGCCGGACCCCGACGGGCCCATGATCGCGACGAACTCTCCCGGCTCGACCTGGAGATCCACCCCGCGGACGGCGGGCACGGGCACCGCGCCATCCTGGTAGATTTTGACCAGATTGACCGTTTTCACAACCGGGCTCATGCCAGATCCTCCTGGCATCGTTCGAGCCAGTCAAGATCCGCTTGCAGATGCAACATGGCCCCTTCGATGAGCAGCATCGCCACCCGATCGGTCGGCGCGGTGCGGGACAGCAGGTCGTTCAGGTCGCTCATCAGCGACAGATAGTGGCGGCGCTGACGGCTGATCAGCGCCATCCGGTCCGCGATGCCGGTGAGCGGGGCGAGCACGAGCTTCATGAAGAACTCGTCGCGCACCCTGGGACCCTCGGTCGGCTCGTCCACCCAGGCTTCGAGCGACTCGCGGCCCTTCGCGGTCAGATAGTAGACCTTCTTGTTGGGCCGGTTGGACTGCTCCACGTCCACGGCCCTGATGAGACCGTCCTTCTCCAGCCTGCCGAGCGTGACGTAGATCTGCCCGATGTTGGGCGAGGGATAGGCACTGCCGAAGGTCTGCTCAAGCGCTTGTTTGAGCTCGTAGCCATGGGCAGGCTCTTTCGCCAGGAGCGCCAGCAGGTGAGGCCGCACCGCTCTCCTCCCCGCTCTGTTACGTACGCGTTACAGAGCAATCTGTTGACCTTCAGATTACCGCTGTGCATAACATGAATGCATCTACCTAACACGTATGTAATTCAACTTGAACGTGGAGGAAACAGGGTGCTTCGCCTCCTGCCGATGCTGCTGGCCGTGACCCTGGCGGCCGGCTGCGCGGCGGCGGGGGACGAGGGCGGCGGCGACAAGGGGACGGGCGGAACCGGGCCCATCACCTTCGCCACCGGACGCGACACCACGGCGTACCTGCAACCCCTGCTGGATCGCTGGAACCAGGCCCACCCGGCCGAGAAGGTGACGCTGCTGGAGCTGCCCGAGGCCGCCGACGAGCAACGCGCTCAGATCGCGGCCAACCTGCAGGCCCAGAGCAGCCGGTACGACGTGCTGGGGCTCGACGTGGTGTGGACTGCCGAATTCGCGGAGAACGGCTGGATCATCCCCCTGGAGCGCGGGTTGTTCCCGCTCGACAGGTTCCTGCCGCCCGTCGTGGAGACGGCCGTCTACAAGGACAAGCTCTGGGCCGTTCCGTACACGAGCAACGCTGGGCTGCTCTACTACCGGAAAGACCTGGTCAAGAAGCCGCCGCGGACCTGGGCCGAGCTTCGCGACCGATCACGCGAGATCACGAAAAAGCACAACATAGGAGGGTATGCGGGGCAGTTCCTGGCCTACGAGGGGCTCACGGTCAACTTCTCCGAGGCCGTGCAGTCGGCCGGCGGTGAGCTCGTCAGCCGCGACGGCACCGAGGTGACCCTCGACCCGGCCAAGGGCGGGGTCGCACTCGACTTCCTGCTCCAGGGCCTGCGCGAGGGCTGGATCCCGAAGGAGTCGCTGAGCTACAAGGAGGAGGAGTCGCGCCTGGCCTTCCAGGAGGGCAGGCTGGCCTTCGCCCGTAACTGGCCGCACGCGTACGGACCGGCCAAGGCCGAGCTGGGCGACAAGCTGGGCGTGACCCGGCTGCCCGGCCTCGACGGCCCCGGCTCCAGCACGCTGGGCGGCGCCAACCTGGCCATCAGCGCCTACTCCAAGCACCAGCACACCGCCCAGGAGTTCATCCGCTACTTCACGAGCCTGGAGAACGAGCGCCGGGTCCTCACCGAGGGCTCGTTCCCGCCCGTGTGGACCGAGCTCTACGACGACCCCGAGCTCATCGAGCGCTTCCCCTACCTGCCCGTGCTCAAGGAGAGCATCCTCGCGGCCCGGCCTCGGCCGGTGAGCGCGAACTACAACCAGCTGAGCCTGGTGATCGCCAGTTCGGTCGCCAAGGCGCTCGGCGACCCCTCCCCCGAGACCGCTGACGACGTCGCGGCCTCCATGAAGTCCGAACTCGAAGAAATCATCAGAACCCAGTGAGGCAGCCATGCGAAAAGGCAGAGCAGCAGCGATCCTGGCCGGGCTCGCGGTAGCCGTCGCCGCCTGCGGCAACGCGCCGACGACGTCCGAGCCCACGGCGGCGGGATCGGCATCGGCGACCGGCGGCGGCGCCAAGCCGCTCCAGGGCGTCAAGCTCGAGGTAGCCGCCAAGTGGACCGGCGCCGAGCAGAAGAACTTCGAGCAGGTGCTGAAGGCCTTCACCGACAAGACCGGCGCCGAGGTCACCTACGCCTCCACCGGCGAGGACACCGGCGCCTACCTCGGCCCGCGCATCCAGGGCAACAACCCGCCGGACGTCGCGATCCTGCCGCAGCCGGGCCTGGTGCAGCAGTACGTCGAGCAGAACGCGCTCAAGCCGCTGACCCCGGAGGTCGTCCAGGAGGTCGACACCAACTACACGCCGTACTGGAAGGAGCTCGGCTCCGTCGACGGCAAGGTGTACGGCGTGCTGGTCAAGGCGGCGCACAAGTCGCTGGTGTGGTACCGGTCGCAGGCGTTCGAGGACGCGGGCGTGCAGCCGCCGACCAACTGGGACGAGCTGGTCAAGGCCGCGCAGACCGTCGCCGACTCCGGCACGCCGCCGTTCTCGTTCTGCGGCGCCTCCGGCTGGACGCTGACCGACCTCTTCGAGAACGTCTACCTGTCCACCGCAGGCCCGGAGAACTACGACAAGCTCTCCAAGCACGAGATCCCGTGGACCGACCCGACGGTGGGCGCGGCGCTGGAGAAGATCGCGCAGATCGCCGGCAAGAACGACTACCTGGTCGACGGCACCTCCGGCACCATGCAGACCGACTTCCCGACCTGCGTGACCAAGGTCTACGGCACCGACAAGGCCGCCATGGTCATCGAGGCCGACTTCGTGGCCGTCGAGGCCGTGAACGCGGGCGCCAAGGTCGGCGAGGAGGCCAAGTACTTCCCGTTCCCCAAGGCCGGTGACACCACCCCGGTCGTGCTGGGCGGCGACGTGGCCGTGGCCATGAAGGACTCCCCCGGCGCGATGGCGCTGGTGCAGTTCCTGGCCTCCAAGGAGGGTGGCGAGGTCTGGGCCAAGCTGCCCGGCTACCTGTCGCCCAACAAGAACGTCTCGCCCGACAACTACCCGGACGAGCTGACCAAGCAGCTCGGCCAGACGATCGTCTCGGCCGGCGACGCCGTCCGCTACGACATGTCGGACCTGGCGCCGAGCGCCTTCGGCGCCACCGACGGCAAGGGCGAGTGGAAGGTGCTGCAGGACTTCCTGCGCAAGCCGAGCGACGTCAAGGGCACCCAGGAGGCGCTCGAAGCAGAGGCCAAGAAGGCCTGGAAGTAAAGAGGTAAGGCCGTGACCGAACGGTTGGACGGCCGGCAGGACCCGCCCGCGGCGCAGGCCGCGGGCGGCACCTCAACCGGACCGGCTGAAACCCCCCGCAAGCAACGACGCCTCGGCCCCTCGCCGGCGGTCGCCATCGCCTTCCTCCTCCCGGCAGCGGTGCTGCTGGGGATCTGGGTGGTCTATCCGATCGTCTACTCCATCGTCCGAAGCCTGTTCGGCGCCAACGGGTTCGAAGAGTTCGTGGGGCTCGGCAACTACGTCTCGATCTTCACCGATCAGGGCATGCTGACCACGATCCGCAACAACCTGATCTGGGTGATCGTCGCGCCGATCATCGTCACCACGCTGGGCCTGATCTTCGCGGTGCTGACCGAGCGGATCAGGTGGGCGACGGCGTTCAAGCTGATCGTGTTCATGCCGATGGCGGTCTCTCTCATGGCGGCGGGCGTCATCTTCCGCCTCGTCTACGAGCAGAGCCCGGACAAGGGCCTGGCCAACGCCGTGCTCACCACCGTGGCCGACACGTTCTCCTCCTCCCAGGGCTATCCGGACGCCCGGCCGCGCGAGGGCGACCAGTCGCAGGTCGCCGCCGAGAACGGCGCGGTCGTCACCAAGCAGCCCGTTCAGGCCGGGCAGCCGGTACTGATTCCGATCGTCGGCGTCAAGCCGGACATCATGCCGTCCAACGCCCAGACCGCCAAGGCCGCGCCCGCCGGTGACGGCCTGTCGGGCACCGTCTGGTTCGACTTCACGCAGGGCGGCGGCGGCCAGAGCGGCGCCGTGGACGGCACCGAGAAGGGCCTGCCGGGTATGACCGTCGAGGCGGTCCAGAACGGCCAGGTCGCGGCCACCGCCACGACGGCCGAGGACGGCACGTTCCGCTTCGAGGGCCTGGCTCCCGGGTCCTACACGGTTCGGCTGCCGCAGTCGAACTTCCAGGCCTCGTACGGCGGCCTGCAGTGGCTGGGCCCGACGCTCATCACGCCCGCGATCATCGGCGCGTTCGTCTGGGTGTGGGCCGGATTCGCCATGGTGCTGCTCGCGGCCGGGCTGGCGGCGATCCCCCGCGACGCCCTGGAGGCGGCCCGCATCGACGGCGCCACGGAGTGGCAGGTGTTCCGGAAGATCACCGTGCCGCTGCTGTCGCCGGTCCTGCTCGTCGTCTTCGTGACGATGATCATCAATACGTTGAAGGTGTTCGACCTGGTGTTCATCATCGCGCCCGCGTCGGTGCAACCACAGGCGAACGTGGTCGCGCTGGAGATGTGGCGCGTGTCGTTCGGCGGCGGGAACAACCAGGGGCTGGGCAGCGCGCTGGCGATCTTCCTGCTCGTACTGGTCCTTCCCTTCATGGTCATGAACATCCGGCGGTTCAGGAGGGGAGACTCATGACGACCGCGACAGCCGCGGCAGCGTCCGCGGGGCCGTCCGGGCTGGAGTCGGGAACGCCGCGCAGGGGCGTGGTGAGCAAGATCGTCGATCGGCTGGGCAGCGGCGCCGTCCAGGTGGTCATGATCCTGCTGGGCCTGTTCTGGCTGGTGCCGACGCTGGGCCTGCTGGTCGTCTCGCTGCGGACGAACCAGGTCAACAGCGCGGAGGGCTGGTGGACGATCTTCACCAAGCCGGCCGAGCTGACCATCCAGAACTACGCGAACCTGCTGGGCAGCGGGTTCACCACGTCCTTCTGGAACACGGTCCTGATCACCGTGCCGACCACGGTCCTGGTGATCGGCATCGCGGCCATGGCGGCGTACGCGTTCGCGTGGATGGACTTCCCCGGCCGGGACGCGGCGTTCCTCGTGGTCGTCGGGCTGCTGATCGTGCCCATCCAGATCGCGCTGATCCCCATCGCCACCTTCTACGGCGGCACCGGGATCTTCGGCAGCATCCTGGGCGTGGTGCTGTTCCACGTGGCGTTCGGGCTCCCGTTCGCGATCTTCCTGCTGCGCAACTTCTTCGTCGGCATCCCGGCCTCGCTGCTGGAGGCCGCGCGCATGGACGGGGCGCCCGAGTGGAAGATCTTCGTCTCGGTGGTCTTCCCGCTGGGCAAGCCCGCCATCGCGTCGCTGGGCATCTTCCAGTTCCTGTGGGTGTGGAACGACATGCTCATCGCGCTGGTCTTCGCCGACACCGGGAACCAGCCGATGACCAAGTATCTGCAGTCTCAGATGCGGCAGTTCGGGTCGAACACCGACATCCTCTCGTCCGGCGCGTTCATGTCGCTGATCATCCCGCTGGTCCTGTTCTTCGCGTTCCAGCGGTACTTCGTGCAGGGCATGATGGCCGGCTCGGTCAAGTGACGTGACGGGCGCCCGCCTTCTCGCGGCGGGCGCCCGCCGTAACGCCCATTCGGGCGTTTTCGATGCTTTTTCATGAAGCGTCTTCTCGCTCTTACCGCGGCAGCCTTCCTCACGCTTCCCCTCACCCCCGCCGCCGCCTCCCCGGCGGGCACGCCCGGCGCGCCCGGCGCGGGCGACCCGTACTTCCCCGGCCAGGGCAACGGCGGCTACGACGCCCTCCACTACGACCTCACGCTCGACTACGAGCCGTCCTCAGGACGCCTGTCCGGCCGCGCCGCCCTCTCGGCACGGGCCACGCAGGCGCTCAGCCGCTTCAACCTCGACCTCGTCGACACGCTGTCCGTACGGTCCGTGACCGTGGACGGCAGGCCCGCGACGTACGCGCAGAGCGGCTCGGAGCTGGTGGTCACGCCGGCCAGGACGCTGCGCGACCGGCGCGGCTTCTCGGTCGTGGTCCGGTACGACGGCAACCCCGCCCACGTCATCGACCCCGACGGCTCCATGGACGGGTGGATCAAGACCGGCGACGGCGTGTTCAACGCCAACGAACCCCAGGGCGCGATCACCTGGTACCCCGGCAACCACCACATGACGGACAAGGCGACGTACCGGTTCACGGTGACCGTGCCCAGCTCCCGGGTGGCGGTGGCCAACGGGGACCTGGTGCGCCAGGCCTCGAAGGGCGGGCGGACGACGTACGTGTGGAACTCTCGCGAGCCGATGGCCAGCTACCTCGCCACGGTGTCGATCGGCACGTTCGAGCTCACCGACCGCCGGATCGGCGGCTACCGGGTGACCACCGCGGTGGACCCCCAGGCGACCGGTGACGCCACGGGCTTCGCCGAGCGGCACCCGCCGATGCTCGACTACTTCAGCCGGCTCTTCGGGCGCTACCCGTACTCCTCGACGGGCGGGATCGTGGACCACGCGCCCGAGGTCGGCTACGCGCTGGAGACGCAGACCCGGCCCATCTACCCGCGCGTGCCCGGCGAGTCGCTGATCGCGCACGAGCTGGCGCACCAGTGGTTCGGCAACTCGGTGACGCCCACGCTCTGGCGCGACATCTGGCTGAACGAGGGCTTCGCCACCTACTCCGAGTGGCTCTGGGCGGACCAGCGCGGGACGCAGAGCGTGCAGGCCGCCTTCGACGAGGCGTACGCGCGGCCGGCCGAGGACGCGTTCTGGCAGACCCCGACCGCCGACCCCGGCGGCCCGGAGAACCTCTTCCACGCCCCCGTCTACGACCGCGGCGCGATGACCCTGCACGTGCTGCGGCGCACGGTCGGCGACGACCCGTTCTTCGCGATCCTGCGGGCCTGGGCGACCCAGTACAGGTACGGCAACGCCGACACCGCCGCCTTCGTCGCCCTGTCGGAGCGCGTGTCGGGCAGGGACCTCGGGGCCCTGTTCGACGCGTGGCTCTTCAAGCCCGGCAAGCCGTCGTTGTGATCATTCTGGTACGGCTTGTCCCCGGGTTCGGGCCGCAAGCCGTACCAGACCTGGCTAAGCTCAACGGCCATGGCCGGTCGTCCGTTGAACGAAGTCGTCGAAGCAGGATGGGCACGCGCGCTCGAGCCCGTGTCCGAGCAGATCTCCGTGATGGGAGAGTTCCTGCGCAAGGAAATCGCCGAAGGCCGGCAGTACCTGCCCGCCGGCGCCAACGTGCTGCGTGCCTTCAACCAGCCCTTCGACGAGGTCAAGGTGCTGATCGTGGGCCAGGACCCGTACCCCACGCCCGGTCACCCCGTGGGGCTGTCGTTCTCGGTGGCGCCCGACGTGCGGCCGCTGCCCGGCAGCCTGGTCAACATCTACAAGGAGATGGAGACCGACCTGGGTCTCCCCCGGCCGTCCAACGGCGACCTGACGCCGTGGGCCGAGCAGGGCGTCCTGCTGCTCAACAGGGTGCTCACCGTGATGCCCGGCAAGCCCGCCTCGCACCGGGGCAAGGGCTGGGAGCAGGTCACCGAGCAGGCCATCCGCGCTCTCGTGGCGCGTGACAAGCCGATGGTGGCCATCCTGTGGGGCCGCGACGCCCGCAACCTGGCGCCCATGCTCGGCCAGGTGCCGCGCATCGAGTCCGCGCACCCCTCGCCGCTCTCGGCGCGCAGCGGTTTCTTCGGCTCGCGGCCGTTCAGCCGGGCGAATGAACTGCTCGTGCAGCAAGGCGCGGCGCCTGTCGAGTGGAAGCTGCCCTAGCATCGTCGCCATGAGTGATGAACCGAAGTTCCTGCGCCTGACGGTCGAGCTGACCGTGGAGGTGCTCGACATGGACGCGCTGCAGGCCGCGGCGCTGGCCGAGATCAGGCATCCCGACGCCGATCTGACCGAAGAGGAGCGCACCGAGCAGGCCGAGCTGGTCGCCTCCGACGACTCCGGCGCCTCGGCGCTGCAGTGGCTGATCGAGCCCGACCACGTGCTGCAGCTCGTCGAGCACATCAGCGAGATCGAGCCCCGCGAGGCCGTGCTCGGTGTGGAGCCGTCCGAGGGGCCGAGCGAGGAAGAGGAAGAAGAGCACGACCACGCGTGACGTACTGCGGCGGCCACGGCGTTCTGCGGACGTCGTGGCTTTTCGCTGCCCTTCTTGAGGAGCCTTGATGATCGTCGCTTTCTCCATCACCCCGCTGGGCGTCGGCGAAGGGGTCGCCGAGCCCGTCGCCCGCGCCGTCAAGGTCGTGCGCGACAGCGGGCTGCCCAACCGAACCGACGCCATGTTCACCACGATCGAGGGCGAGTGGGACGAGGTCATGGACGTCGTCAAGCGCGCCGTGGACGCCGTGGCCGAGGTCGCGCCGCGGGTGAGCCTCGTGCTCAAGGCCGACCTGCGCGAGGGCGTCACGGACGGCATGACCGCCAAGCTCGAGTCCCTGGAGCGCCACCTCTCCTGACAAAACGCGATATATCTTGACCCTTCGGCGGACGCGTCATATCGTGTTGCTCGACGCAGACGCGATAGTACGCGTGCCCGGAGGTGGAATCAATGGAGCGAGTGCCCGTTCTGGTGGTCGGCGGCGGGTACGCGGGCCTGAGCGCCGCGACGCTGCTGGCCTGGCGCGAGGTGCCCGTGACGCTGGTCGAGCGGCGTCCGAGCACCTCCGTGCAGCCCAAGGCGTTCGGGGTCGGGCCGCGGGCCGTCGAGCTGCTGCGGCCCGTACCCGGGATCGAGGACGAGCTCGCCGGCATCTGGGCAGGGATCGGTGACGGCATGCGCATCGCGATCGCCCGCGACCTGGCCGACCCCGAGCCCCACCTGATCACCGACGGCGGGCAGGCCGAGTACGCACTCCTGGCCGAGCTCACGCCTGCCGCGCCGGTGGGGGCGCCGCAAGCCGACATCGAGCGCGTGCTGCGGGTCAAGGCCGAGGAGCTCGGCGCCGACCTGCGCTTCTCCACCGAGCTGGTCTCGCTGGAACAGGACGGCGACGGCGTGACGGCGCTGATCCGCGGCAAGGACGGCGACAGCCTCGTACGGGCCGACTACGTGGTGGCCGCCGACGGTCACCGCAGCCCGCTGCGCCGGTCGCTGGGCGTGCCCACCTCCGGCAGGGGCACGCTGAGCCGGATGTGCTCGATCATGTTCGACGCCGACCTGTCGGACCTGGTGCGCGAGCGCGAGGTCACGCTGTGGTACCTGCGCAACGACGCCTTCACCGGCGCGCTGGTGACCGGCGCGGGGGCCGGGGCGCACGTGCTCAGCGTCCACCAGACGGAGGACGAGGGCCCCATCGCCGTGGAGCGCTGCGCCGAGCTGGTACGCCTGGCGACCGGCCGGCCCGGCCTGGACGTGCGGATCCTCGACCGGGCCACGTTCGGCATCGCGCACGAGCTGGCCGGCGCCTACCGGGCAGGGCGGGTCTTCCTCGCCGGCGACGCCGCCCACACCATGCCGCCCACCGGGGGCCAGGGCGGCAGCACGGCCCTGCAGGACGGGGCCGACCTGGCCTGGCGGCTGTGGCTGGTGCTCACGGGGCAGGCCGGGCCCGCCTTCCTGGACACCTACGACGCCGAACGCCGCCCGATCGGGACGCTGACCGCCGACGCGCAGCTCGCCGAGCTCGGCGCGCGCATGCCGCCCGCCGGCCGCATCGGCTACCCGGAGCGGCAGGCGGATCTCCTGCACACCCTGCTCGGGCACCGCTACCACTCCACGGCCATCCTTGACGAGCCCGGCGACGACGGCTCGATCCTGGAGGACCCGCGCCTGGCCGGCGGGCGGCCCGGCAGCCGGGCGCCGCACGTCGTGCTCGACTGGGACGGGCAGCGCATCTCCACCATCGACCTGTTCGGGGACGGCTTCGTGCTCCTGGCCGCCAAGCAGGGCCGGCAGGCGTGGATGGAGGCGGGGCGGGTGGTCAAGGAGCGGCTCGGGGTGCGGCTGACGCGGCTGCCGGTGGATGACGAGCTGCTGGACGTGGAGGGGTGTTTCGAGCAGCGGTACGGCGTCAGCGGGGGCGGCGCCGTACTGGTGCGGCCGGACGGGTACGTGGCCTGGCGGTCGCCGGAGCCGGTCGCGGACCCGGCGGCCACGCTGGAGCGGGTCCTCCGGCAGATCCTCAGCCGCTGACCGGCAACGCCGGCCCCCCGATCAGCCGACGCCGACCCTTGATCAGTCACCGCCGGCCGTTAAACGGCAGCCCAACCGGAACCACCGGCCGTTGCATGGCAGGCCCAACCGGAACCGCCGCGCCGTTGAACGGCAGCCCGGTTCGCTCCTCAACCGGCCAGCAGGAGCTCCTCACGCCGGGCATGGAGCGTGTCGCGCAGCCGTCCCAGCTCCGCGCAACGCTCTTCCAGCCCCGCCACCACCCCTTCCACCTCGCCGTCGGCCACGTCCGGCGTGACGGTCATGCCCAGCGCACCGACGTCCCTGACGAACGCGGCCACCGTCTCCTCCCGATCGCCTCCGCCGTCGAGCACCGCGAACCCGGCGGCCCTGGCGCGCTCCCGCGCGGGCAGCTCGACGTCCAGCTCGGCCAGCATCCGCCCGATCTCCAGCAGCTCAGCGCCCCGCGGATCGGCCGATCCCGTCATGCGGCGCTCCCGGCGTACCAGCAGCTCCTCGTAGAGCTCTCGGGCCGGCCCCACCTCCGCCAGCTCCCGCTCCACGGTCGCCAGCTCCCTCGTGTACGCCCCCAGCCCGGCCTCCACGGTGGCGTCGAACTCTTGCCCGGCGTCCCGCATCATGCCGGTGATCGCCGTGCGGCTCTCGTGCAGCTCGTCCCAGCGGCGCGCCCGCCGGCGTGCCGTGTGCAGATCTTCGTCGATCATCTCAAACGGGATCACGACACTTTGACGGACACACGTCGCCATTCGGTTCAGGATGACCATGGACATTTCCTAACAAACCAGGTCAGAACAGTCTCAGTCGTCCTGCAAGTTGCGCCAGCATCTCCTCTTCCCCGCAGCGCCATCACAGCGACCGGCAGCACCACCGCCGCCAACCCGGCCGATGCCGTCAGCCCTCGCCACCTCACTCACCCCTTGAGTCTCCTTCGGAAACCGAATTAGTTTCCATTAGAGACTCACTGTGCGGTAAGGTCACGCCATGGTCAGGGAGCTGCGCGAGCAGGACATCCAGTGCTCGATCGCCCAGGCGGCGTCCGTCATCGGCGACTGGTGGAGCCTGCTGATCGTGCGCGAGGTGACGCGCGGGCACCGCCGCTTCGACGACCTGCTGCGCGAGCTCGGCATCTCACGGAAGGTGCTGACCGAACGGCTGAAGCATCTGGTGGACCACGGGGTGCTGACCCGGGAGCCGTATCAGGCGCGGCCGATGCGGCACGAGTACGTGCTGACGGAGACGGGGTGGGCGCTGGCGCCGACGCTGATCAGCATGCAGGACTGGGCCGATCGGTGGCTGCTGGGGGACGGGTCCGTGACGGGGGCTCCCCGGGCCGGAGGGACGGAGATCTCGCGCGTACACGCTCTCCTCGGCACGAAGGTGCCCGCCCCGCTCGTCCTGCCCACCAGCTCGCCCAACCCTGCTCCCCTCGCCCTGCCCACCGGCTCGCCCCGCCCCGCGCAGCTCGACGTGGTCGCCGGCTCACCCCGCCCCGCCCAGCTCGACGTGGTCGCCGACGCGAATGCCACGATCCTGTTCGCCTATCCCTCGACCGGCCCGGCCACCTCCCTGCCGCCGGACTGGGACCAGGTGCCTGGAACCGTCGGATGCACGCTGGAGAACCGGCTGTTCCGTGACCGGCATCCCGAGCTCGCCGGCGCCGGTGTCGCGGTTCACGGCGTCAGCACGCAACGCCCGGACCAGCAGGCCGCCTTCGCCGCCGCGGAGTCGATCCCGTTCCCCCTGCTCTCCGACATGGACCTGCGCCTGGCAGCGGCTCTGCGGCTGCCGACGTTCCGAGCCGGTCAGGACCTGAAGCTCAAGCGCCTGATCCTGGTGATCGACCGCTACCGGATCATCCGCCACGTCATCTTCCCGGTGCTGGACATCCCCGCAGCCATCACCGAAGCCACCGACGCGGCCCGCACTCTCGCCTGACCCTCACCCCTGCCCTCCACCCGCCCCACCCCCGCGCTGCCTTGGCCCTCGACCCTCCTCGCGCCCGCGCTCCTCCACGTGCCCGGGGCACCCGCCTCCGCGCGGCCTTGGCCCTCGGGCCCTCCTCCGTCCCGCACCCTGGTCCCACGCACCCGCGCCCGCGCTCCTCCATGCGCCCTCATCCCCGCAGGGCCTTCACCCACCACCCTGCGCACCGTCACCCCTTGCCGCCCGGGCGCCCTCGGCCTTGGCTCTCCGCCGGCTCTTCGCCATACACCAAGCGCAACCCAGCCGCCCCGAGGTTTTCCACAGGCTGACCACCCCTTTCACTGCTTATCCACAGAACGCCGTTCCAGTCCTCGCCCGCCACCCCTCGTCCCAGATCCTGAGTGCCTCCGAATCCCACCGAGGTCCGGACGTGAGTCCAGCCCACCCCGACCACATCCACCCAGAGGCCCCACCATGAAGATCACAATCCCCCTCCCCCGCACCATGACCACCCAGTTCATCGTCGCGATGGAGCAAGCCCCCTTCGACGTCGAGTCATTCGTCCCGTGGCGCGTCGGCGGCCCCTTCAAACGCGCCGCCATCACCTCAGCAGCCCAGGGCACACTCGAGGTGACCCTCCACCCCACCCCGTGGAAACCGACGGCCACCACCTTCACGGACGACGAGAGACGCCGCCTCCGCCGTACGAAACAACACGTCATCGTGTCCACCACCGCACCCCCGCACAGGCTCCCCACCACCGTGCAGGTGGCCCGCGCCTCAGCCAGGGCCCTGGCCAGGGAGAGCGACGGCCTCCTGATCGACCCGCTGACCGACTCGACCATCCTCACGTGCGGCAGATGCGCGGGCGAGCCCACCCACTTCCGCCTGGACGACGACTGGCTGTCCTGGGACGTCCAGGTCCACGACGCCGCCACCTGCCCGCCTTGGGACCCGTCCGACATGGGAGCGTGCGACTGCCTGCGCGTCACGTCCCGGGGCCTGCGCCGCTTCGCCCTCCCGGAGATCACCCTGGACGGCGCCGCCTGCGCCCACAACCTGTGCGCCACCAACCTCCTGCGCACGGTCGCCAACCGCCTGTTGACCGACCACCTCTCCTACCTCGCCACGCACCCGGCGGCCACCGACCGCAAGATCGACGACTTCCTCCACATCCAGCCCGCCGACCAGCCCGACGGCGGCTTCCCCTTCGGCGTCCGCCTGACCCCGTACGACGCGGACACGGGAGAGCTGGGCCGCACCGGCAGCATCCGCCGCCTGAAGGTCGGCCCGGCGCCCGGCACAGGCCAGATCACCTGCCTCAAGGTCGGCCCGCCCTCAGGGTTCACCGGCTCGCTGAACGACTGGCTCTGCGCCACCCAGGCCACCCACCACGCCGCCCTGACCTCGATCGACGTCGGCGCCCCAGAGCCGGCACGAGTCCTGGCGGCATGATCCGGGCCGCCCCGCACCAGCGGCCCACCTCCCCCGCCGAGGAGCACCGCTTCCACGCGCGCCGAGGCGAACCCCCTGCACCTCGCCGAGGCGAACCACCTCCCCCGCCGACGCGAACCGCATCCACCCGCCGACGCGAACCACCTCCACCCCGCCGACGCAAACCGCATCCACCCCGCCGAGGCGCCGCATCCATCCAAGCCAGAGCAGCGGCGAGCTGCTCACTCAGCAGAAGGGCGACAGATCGCCATGGACTGCGCGGGCAGCCGCAGCCCCTCCCCATCCGCCGACACCGGCTCGTCCGAGGCCAGCAGCACCGTCCCGGGCGACAAGGGCAAGGTCACCGACTCCTGCGAGAAGTTGACCGTCACCGCCAGCTTCCCCCGCCACACCAGCAGCCACTTGCCCAGCGGGTCCGTCTCCACCCGCACCCGGTCCAGCCGCGGGTCCGACAGCTCGGGCAGCGCCTTGCGCAGCGCGATCAGATCGCGGTACCAGCACAGCAGCGACCAGTGCGCCTCCTCCTTCACCTCGCTCCAGTCCAGCTTCGAGCGCAGGAACGTCTCCTCGTCCGAAGGGTTGGGCGCCTCCCACACGTACCCGAACCCGTCGAACTCCCGCTCCCTCCGCACCCCCTCGCTGTTGCGCAGCTCAGGCTCGACATGATCGGAGAAGAACAGGAACGGCGTACGCGCCCCCCACTCCTCCCCCATGAACAGCATGGGCGTGAACGGCGAGGTCAGGAGCAGTCCCGCGCCGAGCTTGAGCGCCGGGATCGGCAGGCGGTCGCCTGCGGGCCGGTTGCCGATCTGGTCGTGGTTCTGCAGGCAGGCCACCAGCCGGTGCCCCGGCACGCCCGCGAACGAGCTGCCGTGCGCTCGGGCCCGGAAGCTGGAGTGCGTCCCGTCGTGCACGACCCCGTGCGTGAGCACCTTGGCCAGGGCGGAGAGCTGGGCGAAGTCCTGGTAGTAGCCGTGGCTCTCGCCGCTGACCGCGCAGTGCAGGGCATGGTGGACGTCGTCGTCCCACTGCGCGGTCATGCCGAGCCCGCCGGCGTCGAGCGAGCGCACCATGCGCGGGTCGTTGAGGTCGGACTCGGCGATCAGCGAGAGCGGCCGGCCGACGGAGCAGGCCAGCGCGTCCACCTCCTCCGACAGCTCGGCCAGCAGATGCCTGGCGCGCCTGTCGTGCAGCGCGTGCACGGCGTCCAGCCGCAGCCCGTCGATGTGGAAGTCGCGCAGCCACTGCAGCGCGTTGCCGATGAAGTAGCGCCGCACCTCATCGGAGTCCGGCCCGTCCAGATTGACCGCTTCACCCCAATAGCTGCCGTCGAAGCCGGAGAAGTACGGCCCGAACGGCCGCAGGAAGTTCCCCGAAGGGCCGAGATGGTTGTAGACCACGTCCAGGATGACTCCGATCCCGGCCCGGTGGCAGGCGTCCACGAACGACTTGAGCCCGTCGGGTCCCCCGTACGTCTCGTTCACCGCGTAGAGATCCACGCCGTCGTAACCCCAGTTGCGCCCGCCCGGCACCGGCGCGACCGGCATCACCTCCACGAAGTCGACGCAGAGCTCCACGAGGTGCGGCAGCTTCTCGATGGCCGAGGCGAACGTCCCCTCCGGGGTGAACGTCCCGATGTGCAGCTCGTAGATCACGGCTCCACGCAGGTCGCGGCCCTTCCAGTCGTGGTCGGACCAGGTGAAGCGGGCATGCTCGTACACGGCGCTCTGCCCGAAGATGCCCTCCGGCTGCCGCCGGGTGCGGGGGTCGGGATACGGTCCGTCGCCGTCCACCACGAAGCCGTACCGGGTGCCGTGTTCGGCTCCCTCCACCTCCACCGACCACCAGCCCCCTTCACCGGGGGACATCGCCCGGCGACCGCCCAGGACGTCCACTTCGACCGCCGTGGCCTTCGGTGCCCAGACCTCAAAGATCATGTCTCTCCAGGAGTGAGACCGGATACTGACCGAGCAGGTGGGCGAGCGGGATGCGCCCGGTGAACAAGGCGCCGGTGAGCAGGTCCCGCCACGTGCCCGCGGGCAACGTCAACGTGGTGGCGCCCCACCCGCCCTCGGCGGCCAGGCGCACGGGCAACCGGGTGGCGACCACGACCGCCCGCGGCCGCACCCCAGCCTCCGCAACAGCCCGCGCCCGCCCCTCGGCAACGCCCTGCAGCTGGTGCTCGCCGGCGGCCTGGTCCAGCTGCCCCGCACCGGCACGCACATCGTGCTCGCCAGAGGCCCGGGCCGACTGCCCCGCACCGGCACGCGCGCCGTGCTCGCCCGCAGGCGGCGCTCCGTCCCCGGCGTCGGCTCGCACGTGGTGCTTGCCGGCGGGCGGCGGCCCGTGTCCGGCATCGATCCGCACCTCGTCCTCATCGGCCCGCCGCGGCCGGTACCCGTCGGCAGGCTGCGCTCGGTGCCCGGCATCGACCCGCGCCGGCTGCGGGGCGTCGTCCCGCACAGCAGCACCGGCCCTGGGATCGGCATCCGCAGCGCCGGCCCCGCGATCAGCGTCCGCAGCAGCACCGGCCCCGGAGTCGGCGCCCAGGGCGGCGGTGGCGCGAACCCCGGGCCCGCCATCCGCCTCCCCCCGCACCTGCCCATCACCTCCCGCAGCAGCGCGAGCCCCGAAGTCGCCGTCCGTCGTGTCCCGCCCCCAGGCGTCAGACTCGGGGGCCGCACCAGCCCAGACGTCGGTGGTTTCGGGCCAAGGGGTGAGGTTCGTGGCGGTGTCGGTGGCGGCGCGGGCGAAGGCGATCACGTGGTCCGCGCGCGCCCCCTCCGCGTGCAGCGGCAGGTACGCCGCCGCGCCCCCCAGCCGCCGGCGCAGGCGCAGGGCCTGGGTGGTGACCAGGAGTTTGGCCGAGTCCCATGAGGTCTCGGGCTTGCGCGGGAACGTCACCGGCCGCCGGTTGTCCGGATCGACCAGGGAGAAGTCGGTGGTCTCGTTCCCCTGGTACACGTCCGGCACCCCCGGCATCATCAGCTGCACCAGCTTGGCCCCGAGGGAGTTGGACATGGCGTACGGGTCGACGCGCTCGGTGAAGCCGCCGATCGGGAGGCGGACGGCGGCCTCGGCGAAGGCGCGCAGGCGGCGCTCGTAGCCGGGGTCCGGGTTCACCCAGGAGATGGCGGTCTTGGCTTCGCGGGCGGCCTTGAGGAGGAAGTCGGTGAAGCGTTCGGCGGAGATGGGCCAGGCGGCCATGAGGTTCTGCCAGGCCAGGTAGTCGAGGTGCGGGTCGAAACTGACCTGCGCCGACCACTCGGCCACGGCCGCCGCCCACTCGCCGGGCATCTCCGACAGCACCGACAGCCGGGCCCGCACGTCCTCGGACCGCTTGGTGTCGTGGGTGGACAGCGTGGTCATCGTGTACGGGGGCAGGCCGGCGCAGAACTCGTGAAACTCCTCCACCGGCACGCCGAACACGTCCGGCTCCCCGCCGACCTCGTTCAGGCAGGCCAGCGGGAACCACCGGTAGAGCGCCGTGTCCTCCACCCCCTTGGCCATGACGGGCCCGCACGCCTGCTGGAAGCGCACGATCGCCTCGGCGGAGCCGTACAGGACCTCCTGGACCAGGGGGCGGACGGCGGGTGAGCAGGAGGCTGCGGCCAGTTCGACGGTCTCGACCGCCAGGGGCGGCGGCGGCTCGCCCGGCACCACGTACGCGCGGTAGACCGGCATGGCGGCGAGCAGCTCGCGTACGGCGGCGGGGTCGCAGGAGGTGGCCTTGGCCAGGCGATCCACCTCGGCGCCGAAGAACAGGTCGAGCACCTCCTGCTTGGCCTGCGCCATCACCGGGCGGTACTCGGCGGGCTGCCCGGTCAGCTCGGTGAACAGCCGGATGAGTGGCTGCTTGCCGGCGGGATCGACGAACAGGCCGTTGACGCGGTTGAGCACCTCGTAGCCGGTGGTGCCGTCGCAGGCCCAGTCGTCGGGCAGCCGCTCGGGGCCGATGAGGATCTTCTCGACGACGGTCCAGGCGCTGCCGGCGCGGGCGCGCAGGCGTTCGAGGTAGCCGCGCGGGTCGGCCAGGCCGTCGGGGTGGTCGACGCGCAGCCCGTCCACCAGCCCTTCGTCGAGCAGCCAGAAGATCACCTCGTGCGTGGCGAACAGCACGGACGGGTCCTCGACGCGCAGCCCGATCAGCGACGACACGTCGAAGAAGCGCCGGTAGCCGGGCCCCTCGCGCCAGTCGACGAGCCGGTAGTGGCCGGGGTGCGGGAAGGCGTGCTCGTGGTAGCGCAGCACGTCACCGTCCACGACCGGCGGGGTGTCGTCGCCCAGCACGGGCAGCGCGACCTTGCCGTCCACCCAGTCGATGTCGAACCACGAGGCGTACGGCGAGGCGGGCCCCTCCTTCAGCACCGACCAGAACTGGGCGTTCACGGTGTTCATGTGGTTCGGCACGATGTCCACCACGATGCCGAGGTCCTGCGCGGCGAGCTGCTGCGCCATCTCCCTGAACCCGGTGGCGCCGCCGAACTCCTCCCTGATCCTGGAGTGGTCGGTGACGTCGTACCCGTGCCGCGACTCGGGCGTGGCCTGCAGGATCGGCGAGAGGTAGACGTGGCTCACGCCGAGGTCGCGCAGGTAGCCGGCGATCTCGGCCACCTGGGCGAAGCCGAAGTCGGGGGTGAGCTGCACCCGGTAGGTGGAAGCGGGCCTGGGCGGGTTCGGCGGGCTAGACACGGCGGAGCACCCGCACGCTGCGGCCCGGCACCGCGATCGCGTCGCCCGCCTTCACCATCCGGACGTCCAGCCTGATCGGCATGGCCGTGTCGATCTCCGTATGCCACATCTCGCCATAGTCCTTGGGGATCGTGAACTTGATCGTGTCGTAGTGGGCGTTGAACAGCAGCAGGAAGGAGTCGTCCCTGATGGTCCGGCCGCGCCGGTCGGGCTCGGTGATGGCGTCGCCGTTCAGGAAGACGGCCAGGGACTTGGCGTACCCGACCGTCCAGTCGCCGTCGGTCATCTCCTCCCCTGACGGGGTGAGCCACGCGATGTCGCGCAGCCCGCGTACCGGTTTGCCGTAGAAGAACCGGCGGCGCCGGAACACCGGATGTCTCTTGCGCAGCTCGGCCAGGCTCTGGGTGAACTCGAGCAGCAGCCAGTTCTCCCTGACGTCCGACCAGTCGACCCAGGTCAGCTCGTTGTCCTGGCAGTAGCCGTTGTTGTTGCCGCGCTGGGTGCGGCCCAGCTCGTCGCCGTGCGAGAGCATCGGCACGCCCTGCGACAGGAACAGCGTGGTGAGGAAGTTGCGTTTCTGCTGCTCGCGCAGCGATTCGACGGCGATGCCCGCGGGGCCTTCCTCGCCGCAGTTCCACGACCTGTTGTCGTCGGTGCCGTCGCGGTTGCCCTCCTTGTTCGCCTCGTTGTGCTTGTTGTTGTACGAGACGAGGTCCTGCAGGGTGAAGCCGTCGTGGCAGGTCACGAAGTTGATCGAGGCGGCGGGGCGGCGGCTGTCGTCCTTGTACAGGTCGCTCGACCCGGTGAACCGGGAGCCGAACTCCGGCAGCGTGGCCGCCTGCCCGCGCCACAGGTCGCGGATCGTGTCGCGGTATCGCCCGTTCCACTCCGTCCACCGGGACGGGAAGTTGCCCACCTGGTATCCGCCCGGGCCCACGTCCCACGGCTCGGCGATGAGCTTGACCTGCGACAGCACGGGGTCCTGCTGCACCAGGTCGAAGAAGGCGCTCAGCCGGTCCACCTCGTGCAGCTCCCGCGCCAGCGTCGAGGCCAGGTCGAACCTGAACCCGTCGACGTGCATCTCGATGACCCAGTAGCGGAGCGAGTCCATGATCATCTGGAGGACGTGCGGCGAGCGCATGAGCAGGCTGTTTCCGGTGCCCGTGGTGTCCACGTAGTACCGCTTGTCGTTCTCGACCAGCCGGTAGTAGTTGAGGTTGTCGATCCCCCGGAACCCCAGCGTCGGCCCCAGGTGGTTGCCCTCGGCGGTGTGGTTGTAGACGACGTCGAGGATGACCTCGATGCCCGCCTCGTGCAGCGAGCGCACCATCGCCTTGAACTCCAGCACCTGCCCGCCGCGCTGGCCCTGGCTGGAGTAGCGGTTGTGCGGGGCGAAGAACCCGATCGAGTTGTAGCCCCAGTAGTTCGACAGCCCGCGCTGCTCCAGGATGTGATCGGTGACGAACTGGTGGACCGGCATCAGCTCCAGCGCCGTCACCCCGAGCCTGGTGAGGTGGTCGAGGATCTCGGGGTGGCCGAGGGCGGCGTACGTGCCGCGCAGGTGCTTGGGGATCTTGGGGTGGCTGATCGTGAGCCCCCGCACGTGCGCCTCGTAGATCACGGTGTCGTGGTACGGCGTCGCGGGCGGCCGGTCGTGCCCCCAGCCGAAGAACGGATTGATCACCACGGAGCGCGGCACGTACGGGGCGGAGTCGCGATCGTTCTTGACGTCCGGGGAGCCGAACCGGTAGCCGTAGACCGCCTCGTTCCAGTTGACGCCGCCCTCGATGGCCATGGCGTACGGGTCGAGCAGCAGCTTGTTGGGGTTGCAGCGCATGCCGCGCGCCGGGTCGTACGGCCCGTGGACGCGGTAGCCGTACCGCTGCCCCGGCCCGATGCCCGGCAGGTAACCGTGCCAGATGAACCCGTCCACCTCGCTCAGCTGCACCCGCGACTCGACGTTGTCCTCGTCGAACAGGCACAGCTCGACCTGGTCGGCGACCTCGGTGTAGAGCGAGAAGTTGGTGCCGGCGCCGTCGTAGGTCGCCCCGAGGGGATAGGGGTCTCCCGGCCAGATCTCGATCATCGAGGCTCCCTTGCGGTCTCTCCCCATGTTCCGTTCCCCCGCTCTACCGGACAACCCCGGGCCTCACTAGATCACTCTGTTCCTTCCCACGCTCGCGGTGTCATTACTCCGGGTTGCTTCGTACGAGGTCAAAAGGGGTGGGCCGCCCCGACGGCGCGGTATCGGAGGCGGCCCACGCACCCAGCATCCCCCGGACGTCAAGCGGGCGAGCCGGTTTCAGCGTCCCTTCTCGGGCAATGTGCCGACCCCATGGGTGGTTTCAAACAGTTCTTACTCCGTGGCAACATCGTCGAGCTCGCCGTCGCCGTGATCGTCGGCGCCACGTTCAGCGGCCTTGTCCAGGCCTTCGTACGCGATCTGGTCACCCCGCTGATCGGCGCGGTCACCGGCGGCCGTCAGCCGAACTTCGCCGAGTACTCCTTCACCGTCAACGGCAGCGAGTTCAAGTACGGCGACTTCCTCAACCACCTGATCACCTTCCTGATCATCTCGGCCATCGTCTACTGGCTGGTCGTGGCCCCGATGACCCGGCTGATCAGCCTCCTCGACCGGAACAAGTCGGCCGCGACCAAGCAGTGCCCCGAATGCCTGTCCGACATCCCGACCGAGGCCCGCCGGTGCATGTACTGCACGGTGGAGCTGGTGCCGGATTCGGAAAAACCCAGGCCATGACGCGCGACGGCGGCACCCGTCCGTCAAGATGGACCGATGAGCGTTGAGTTGATGGTCTGGGACGAGCCGGTGCCGATCAGCAGGGACCAGGCGCGCGCGACGTACCTGGCGGTCAAGCGGACCGCGCCTGGCGCCGACGTCGAGCCCGACGTGGCCAAGGAGCTGCCGGGGGAGGTCACGCTCTATCCGGGGCACGTGCTGGTGAGCATGGATCTGGACACGATGGACGAGATGTCGGCGCAGGTGTTCACGGTCGCGCGGGCGCACGGGCTGGTGTGTTACGACCCTCAGCGGGATCTGGTGCACAACGTGGCGCCGCTCGGGGTGTACGAGGGCATGCAGCTGCACACCGGGGACGGGATGGTGGTCAACGATCCCGACCTCGGGCTGGTCCATGACGTGCTGGGGACGATGTCCGCCCAGAACCCGTTCGTGGCGCTGGTGAACTTCGGGCAGCACTTCTTGCAGGTCTCGCCCGGGTTCGAGCTGGAGTACAAGGAGGGGGCGCTGGTCCGGGCGATGGTGGCGGAGCTGGCGGAGGTGCGGCAGGCGTTCAACGAGTACGCGACGGGGGATCGGGCGTTTCTCAACCGGTACGAGTGGGCTCAGCCGTAGATCGCGGGGCGGGAGCCGAGGCGCCACGAGGCCCAGTGTTGCGTCCCTGGCCGGGAGATACGGCAGGATCGGGGCGTATGAGAACCCTGTACCCGCCCATCGAGCCGTACGAGTCGGGCCTGCTCGACGTCGGTGACGGCAACCAGATCTACTACGAGGTCTGCGGCAACCCCGACGGCAAGCCCGCCGTCATGATCCACGGCGGCCCCGGAGGCGGGTGCAGTGCCAAGCACCGCCGCCAGTGGAACCCCGAGCTCTACCGCATCGTCCTGTTCGACCAGCGCAACTGCGGCCGGAGCCTGCCGCACGCCGCCGACCCGGCGACCGACCTCACCGCCAACACCACCTGGCACCTGGTGGCCGACATGGAAAGGCTGCGCGAGCACCTCGGCATCGAGCGCTGGCAGGTGTTCGGGGGGTCGTGGGGCAGCGCGCTGGCCCTGTCGTACGCGCAGACGCACCCCGGCAGGACGAGCGAGCTCGTGCTGCGCGGGATCTTCCTGCTGCGGCCGCAGGAGCTGCGCTGGTTCTACCAGGAGGGCGCCTCCTACCTGTTCCCCGACCTGTGGGAGCGTTACGTGGCTCCGATCCCCGAGGCGGAGCGGGGGGACCTGATCGCCGCGTTCGGCAGGAGGCTGGAGGGGGCGGACGACGAGGCCAGGCTGGCGGCGGCCAAGGCGTGGTCGCAGTGGGAAGGCGGCACGGTGACGCTGCTGCCCGATCCGGCGCTGGTGGCGGAGTTCGGCGAGGACAAGCATGCCGTCTGCTTCGCCAGGATCGAGAACCACTACTTCCGCCACGGCGGCTGGTTCGAGCCGGCCGACCAGCTCCTCAGGGGCATCGACAGGATCAGGCACATCCCGGCGGTGATCGTGCAGGGCCGTTACGACTCCTGCACGCCCATGGCCACGGCCTGGGACCTGCACAAGGCGTGGCCCGAGGCCGAGTTCCACGTGGTCCACGACGCCGGGCACGCCTACTCGGAGCCGGGCGTCCTGGATCGGCTCATCGAGGCGACCGACCGGTTCGCGGGCGGTTCCGCGACGTAGCCTCCGGGGCCCGGCCGCGGAGCGGCTCCGCCGCCGGATCGGCCGGCCGGCCAGGCGCCCGGCTGCGGGGCTGCGTCCCCCTTGCCGCCGAGCAGGCGGGCGCGGACGAGCCGTACCGCGGGGGTGACCGCCCCCACCAGCAGCAGCGTGAACAGCGGGGCGAGCGCCACGCCCAGCAGGAAGCCCGCGGCCACGTCATGCGGGTAGTGCACCCCGACGAACACCCGCGAGAACGCCATGACGGCGGCCAGCGGGAACACCGCCCAGGCCAGGCCGCGCCAGACCAGCACGAGCGTGGCCGCCGCGCCCGCCGCGATGACCGAGTGGTTGCTGGGGAAGGACCAGTCGCCCAGGGGCGGGCAGGCGGCGATGGTCGCCACGCCGCCCCGGCACGGCCGGTCCTCCCTGACGAGCAGCTTGACGACCTCGCTCACCACGTACGCGCCCACGATCCCCGCGGGCCCGGCGATCACGAGCGCCAGGTCACGCGCAGGCCCCCGCCACGCCCGCACGGCGGCCACCACGAACAGCGCCGCGAAGAGGAATAACCCGGCGTCGGTGCCGACCTCGGCGAAGGTGTGCAGCCATGCGGGGGTGGTGAGCGAGAAGCCGACGATGTCCTGGTACACGCGTGTCCAATCCGTGAACGATCAATGGACATGACCTTACGGACTCAACGCGTGACATGCCTCGACCAAACGGCCGAAAAGCACCTCTGACTTAAGTAAGGAGCCTGCGGGCCAGCGCCGCGTTCCTGGTCTCCAGCTCGCCGCGGGTGATCAGGCCGCGATCGAACGCCTCGGTGGTGGCGTCGCGCTCGGCGACGTAGTACGCGGCCATGATCTCGCTGCGCAGCGGGGTGAACCCGCGCTCCACGCAGTCGGAGAAGATGGACACCTTCCGCTCCACGGCGTCCGAGGCCACCGTGCACGCCAGGTCCCGCTCCCTGAGCTGCTGAACCGCTTCACGGAGGGTGACGGGACCGAGGGACCCGTTGAACCGGGTTTCAAGGGTGATCTTCACTTCTTTGCGCCTCCGCAGGTTTGCAACGTTCGCAGGAAGGCCGCGTATTCCCAGTTCAGAGCGGGTAAGAGGGCAATCGTGATCGGAGCGCACGTGATCGTCGGATACGCGAACGACGCGGGCGGGAGAGACGCTCTCGCCCTCGGTTCCGCGATCACCCGTGTCACCGGAGGGGAGCTCACGGTCGCCGTGATCTACCCGCCGGGCAGCCCGGGGCTGGCGGTCGAGGCGCAGGCCAACCTGGCCCACGCGGCCGAGGAGCTGGGGCCGGCGCCCGCCGAGTACATCACGTACGAGAGCAGGGGCACGGGGCGCGGCCTGTCGGTGCTGGCGAGCAGGATCAGGGCCGACCTGATCGTGGTCGGCTCGGCGGCCGGCGGCCGGCACGGCCGCATCACGATCGGCAGCACCGCCGACCACCTGCTGCACCTGTCGTCCGAGGCGGTCATGCTGGCGCCCGCCCAGTACGTGCCGCCCGCCGAGCCCGCCCGCCTCACGCTGGCGTACGTGCACCGGCCCCAGTGCGACGCGGCCGTCGGCCAGGTGGCGCAGGCGGCGCTGCGGCTGGGCGTGCCGCTCCGGCTGATCACCCTCGACCTGCGCACCGAGAACCAGGGCAAGCTCAGGGACGACCTGGCGCTGGCCGTCCGGCTGGCCTGGGAGCAGACCGGGATCGAGGCGGAGTCGGAGGTGGCCGAGGGCCACGACGTGACGGCCGCGCTGGCGGACGTGGAGTGGCTGCCGGGCGAGCTGCTGGTGTGCGCGGCGAGCGAGGACGCCCAGCCGCACCGGGTGTTCCTCGGCGAGCTGGCCATGAAGGTGCTGCGCGCCTCCGCCTGCCCGGTCACCGTGCTGCCGAGGGGTTTCTCCTAGGCTTGCGGGTGTGTTCCTGGCGCGGGTGATCGTGGTGGCGGTGCTGGCCGCGTTGTCCAGCGTGTACGTGCTGGCGGGCGCGGGCGGCGCGGTGCTCGTGTTCGCGGTGCAGTGCCTGTACACGCTCTGGGCCAGGAAGTGGTGGCTGCTGGCCGCGCAGGCCGGGCTCGTCTACTGGGTGACGCTGGGGACCGGCTCGTCGGTGGTCGTGCTGGGCTTCCTGGCGGGCTCGCTGCTGGTGACGCGGCTGTGGGCGGTGGCGCCCGGGGTGGTGTTCAGCGCGGTCGTGATCGCGTACGCCCGGGGCGGCGACGTCGTCACGACGCTCGACCTGGCGATCACCACGATGCTGATGACCTTGATCGTGCCCGGGCTCATCCGGCTGGTGGAGCGCGTGGACGAGCTGCATGCCACCCGCCGGGCGCTGGCCGCGGCGGCGGTGGGCGAGGAGCGGCTGCGCATCGCGGCCGAGCTGAGCGACGGCCTGGGGCGCGGGCTGGCGACGATCATGGCCGGGGTGCGCCGGGCCGTGCGGGGTTCCGGCGCCGAGGAACTGGGCGAGGTGGTGAGCGCGGCACGGCGGTCGCTGACGGACGCGCGGGCCGCGGCGGCCGGCTACCGCGCGATGTCGCTGACCCCCGAGCTGACCACGGCCAGGGGCATGCTGGCGGCGGCGGGGATGAGCGTGGAGGTGCGTGCCGGGCACGCCGAACCGCTGGGCCCCGCCGGGGCGCTGCTCGCGACCGTGCTGCGCGAGGCCGTCACCGACGTCGTACGCCGCGGCACGGCCCGCCTCTGCGTGATCGAGACCGTGGAGCGGTCCGGCACGGTGACCCTGCGCGTCACCGACGACGGCCGCCGCACCGCCGAGGACGACGCGCTGGGCGACCTCGCCGCCCGGGTCACAGCCGCCGGCGGCAGGCTGGCCGGCAGCCTGTCCGACCAGGGCCGCCACACGGTCGAGGCCACCCTGCCCGCCCCGCAACGCGAGCAGGAGCGCGAGCCCGCCGACCTGTCCGTGCTCCTCCTGGCCGCCGTGCTGGCCGGCTTCAGCCTCAAGGCCCTGCTCCAGATCCCCGCGAACCTCCTCCTGCCCGCCACCGCGCTCCTGGCCGCCATCGTGGTCATGCAGCTCAGGTCCGTCACGGGCCGGCACATGACGGCGCTGAGCGTGATGGCGGTGCTGGCGTTCGCGCCGATCCCGCTGTTCGGCCCGATCTGGCTGGGCACGGGCGGCTTCCTGGCGGGCCCGGTGCTGCTGGCCTTCCGCCCGCGTACGGCCTGGCCGCTGGTCGCCGCGATCATCGCCGCGACGGCCGCCGTCGCCGCGTCCTACGGCCTGCCCTTCCCCGCGGCGGCGAACGTCACCGTGAGCAACCTCGTCACCGGCCTGGTCGTCTACAGCCTGCTGCGCCTGGCCGGGCTGGCGAAGGAGCTCCAGGCGGCCAGGGAGGGCCTGGCCCGCTCGGCCGTCGTCGAGGAGCGCCTGCGCGCCGCCCGCGACCTGCACGACCTGCTCGGCCACAACCTGGCCGCTATCCTGCTCAAGTGCGAGCTGGCCCGCCGCCTCCCGCCGGAGCGGGCGCGGGCGGAGCTGGCGGACGTGCTGGAGATGGCCGAGCGCGCCGAGCACGACCTGCGCTCGGTCTCGGGCGAGCAGCTCGACCTCTCGCTCGCCGACGAGGCGGAGTCGGCCGCCTCCGTCCTGCGCGCGGCGCGCGTCGAGGTGAGCTCCGACCTGGCGCACCCGCCGCTGCCCGCCGAGGTCGAGACCGTGCTCAGCGCCGTGCTGCGCGAGGCCGTCACGAACGTCCTGCGTCACAGCACCGCCCGCCACTGCGTGATCGGCACGGCCGCCGAGGGCGACCGGGTACGCCTGACCGTGCGCAACGACGGCGCCCGCACCGCCGAGGCCCGGCGCGGCTCGTCGGGCCTGGGCAACCTGACGACCCGCCTGGCGGCGCTGGACGGCCGGCTCACGACCGGCGTCGAGGACGGCTGGTTCCAGCTCGACGCGACGGCGCCGCTGGTCCCCGCCACGGCGCCGCTGGTTCCCGCCACCGCGAGCCGGATCCGCCCCGCCTCGGTGGCGCGCTAGGTCCGTCCCACCTCGGTGGCGCGCTAGGTCCGTCCCGCCTCGATGACGCGCTAGGTCCGTCCCGCCTCGGTGGCGCGCTAGGTCCGTCCCACCTCGATGACGCGTTAGATCCAGCCCGCCTCGGTGGCGAGGCGGACCGCGTCGGTGCGGTTGCGCGCGTTCAGCTTGGCCACGATGGCCGTCAGGTAGTTGCGCACGGTCCCGGCCGTCAGGTGCAGCCGCACCGCGATCTCGGGTGCGTCCAGGCCGTCGGCGACCAGCCGCAGCACGTCGGCCTCGCGCGGCGTGAGCGGGTTGTCGGCCAGGTCCCACGCCGTGATGGCCAGCGACGGGTCCAGCACCCGCTTGCCCCCCGCGACGTCGCGGATCGCGGCGACCAGCTCCTCGGGCGGCGCCGTCTTCAGCATGAACCCGCCCACCTGCGCCGCCAGCGCCCGCTTGAGGTGCGCGGGCTTGCCGTGCCCAGTGAGCATGAGCGTGCGGCACGACGGCACGCGGGCGCTGATCCGCGCGGCGGCGTCCAGGCCGTCGAGCTCGCCGGGCATGTCGATGTCCAGGACGGCCACGTCGGGCAGCTCCACGGCGGCCGAGGCGACGGCGGCGGCGCCGGAGTCGACGGCGGCGACCACCTCCAGGTCCGGCTCCAGCCCGAGCAGCGCCGTGAGCGCGCCCCTGATGACCGCCTGATCCTCGGCCAGAAGTATGCGAATCACGCAGACATTGTCCACCAGTGTCCGGATCGTGATGACGTCATGGGCGATCGGTGACGGGCTCTCTGGGGCGCGTACTCGCTGGTCGGCACGCTGGAAGACATGACAGAGGCAGTGCGGCTGGACGCCGTGAGCAAGGTGTACGGCAAGGGGCAGGGCGCGGTGGCGGCCCTGCGGGAGGTGTCGGTCGGCATCCCGCGCGGCTCGTTCACCGCCGTGATGGGACCGTCGGGGTCGGGCAAGAGCACGTTCCTGCACTGCGCGGCGGGGCTGGACGTGCCGTCGTCCGGCTCGGTGCGGCTCGGCGGCACCGAGCTGGCCGGGATGGGCGAGACGGAGCTGACCGAGCTGCGCAGGCAGCGGGTCGGCTTCGTGTTCCAGGCGTTCAACCTGGTCCCGGCGCTCGACGTGGTCGAGAACGTCACCCTCCCCCTCCGCCTGTCCGGCGCCCGGGCGCCGCACGGCCTGCTGGAGGACATCCTGCGCAGGGTGGGCCTGGAGGGCCGCGCCGGGCACCGTCCCGCGCAGCTCTCGGGCGGGCAGCAGCAGCGGGTGGCCATCGCCAGGGCGCTGATCACCGGCCCCGAGGTGGTGTTCGGCGACGAGCCGACCGGCGCGCTTGACACGATGACGGCCAGGGACGTGCTGCGGCTGCTGCGCGAGGTGGTGGACGGCATGGGCCAGACCGTGGTGATGGTCACGCACGACCCGCTGGCCGCCTCGTACGCCGACACCGTGCTGTTCCTGGCCGACGGCCGGATCGTGGACTCGATGAGCGACCCGGCCCCCGAGAAGGTGGCCGAGCGGATGACCAGGCTGGGGGCGTGGAAGTGATCGGCTTGGCGTGGAAGACGTTGCGCGACCGCAAGGGCGCGTTCGCGGGGGCGTTCGTGGCGCTGCTGTGCGCCGCCGCGCTGGTGTGCGCGTGCCTGATGCTGCTGGAGACCGGGCTGCGCGGCTCGGTCTCGCCCGAGCGGTACGCGGGCGCGCCCGTGATCGTGGCCGCCGACCAGTACGTGCGGGAGACCGTCGCCAAGGGCGACGGCGAGACCAAGACGAAGGCCAAGCCGCTGGCCGAGCGCGCCTGGCTGCCCGAGTCGGTCGTCGGGACGCTGCGGCGCACGCCCGGCGTGTCGAGGGTGGTGGCCGAGGTGACGTTCCCGTTCGGCCCGTACACGGGTCATGGCTGGGAGTCGGCCGCGCTCACCCCGTTCACGATCGAGCGGGGGCGCGAGCCGCGCGCCTCCGGCGAGATCGTGGTGGACGCCCGCGCCGGGCTGGAGGTGGGGGCACGGCTGCGCGGGTACCGCGTCGTGGGCGTCACCGCGCAGGCCCTGCCGAGCCAGGACACCGTGTTCTTCAGCACCGCGCAGGCCCGCCGCCTGGCCGGGCACCCCGGCATGGTCAGCGCCGCCGGCGTCTTCCCCGCCGTCGCGCGGGCGCCGCAGGGGGCCGTGCTGTACGCCGGGGACGAGCGCGGCCGGCTGGAGTTCCTGGACGCGGAGCAGGCCAGGGTCAAGCTGATCAGCATGGGCGGTGCGCTGGCCGGGACGTCGCTGATCGTGGCCGTCCTCGTCGTGGTGGGCACGTTCGCGCTGTCGATCCAGCAGCGCCAGCGCGAGCTCGCGCTGCTGCGGGCGGTGGGCGCCACGCCGCGCCAGATCCGCCGGCTGGTGGGCGGCCAGGCGCTGGCGGTGGGCGTGCTGGCGGGGGTGCCGGGGGCCGCGGCGGGCGTCGGGCTGGGCCTGTGGCTGCACTCGGTCTTCGTGGCGCTCGGCGCGACCCCGGCGAACCTGTCTCTGGTCGTCAGCCCGTTCCCCCCGCTGGCCGCACTGCTCGCCACCGTCGCCGCCGCCTGGGCCGCGGCCCGGGTCTCCGCCCGCCGCCTGGCCAGGATCCGCCCTGTGGAGGCGCTCGGGGAGGCGGCGCTCGACGACGGGCGGCTGCCCCGGTGGCGGCTGGTGGCGGGGCCGGTGCTGGTGGCCGGGGCCGTGACGCTCACCCTGGTGCTGTCGGGGCTGGACACGGAGGCCGCCGCCACGCCGGTGACCATGCTGACCGCGCTGCTCTGGACGGTCGCCGTGTCGGTGCTGGGGCCGCTGCCGGCCGGGGCCGTCCGGCTGCTCCCGCTGCCGTGGGCCGGGGCGAGCGGTTTCCTGGCCGCCAGGAACCTGCGCGCCACCCCCAAGGCGCTGGCCTCCGTGCTGTCGCCGCTCACCCTGATGGTGGCGATGACCTGCACGATCCTGTTCGCCCAGACCACGATGGGCGCCGCCGCCGAGGAGCAGGCCGCCGCCGGCATCCGCGCGGACCACGTGCTGTCCGGCGCCTCCGCCGAGGAGATCCGGCGGGTTCCCGGCGTGCAGGCCGTCACGCAGGTGCTGCGCACCTCGGTCCGGTTCGGCCTGGACAAGTACCCGGCCCAGGCCGTCACCTACGACCCGCGCACGATGGACCTGGGGGTCGTCGCCGGCACGATGGACGGCTTCGGCGCCGGCTCGGTGGCGCTCAGCGGCACCGCCGCCGCCCGCCTCTCCCTCTCGCCGGGGGACCGGGCCAGGCTCACGCTCGGCGACGGCACCCCGGCCACGCTGAAGGTGGCCGCCGTCTACTCCCGCGGCCTCGGCTTCGGCGACGTGACGCTGCCGTACGAGCTGGTACAAGGCCACGTGGACGACCCGTCGGGCACCCTCCTGGTCGCGGCCCCCGGGGTCGCCCTGCCGGGCGCGGCGCCCGAGGCGGCACCGACCGGCTCCGCCGATCCGCAGGTCACCTTGGTGGCGCTCGGCCTGATCATCGCCTTCACCGCCATCGCCGTGGTCAACACCCTGGCCATGGCGACCTCGGGCCGGGCCAGGGAGCTGGCCGTGCTGCGCCTGGCGGGCACCACCCGGCGTCAGGTCCTGCGCATGCTCCGCCTGGAGACGCTCTGCGCCGTGCTGGCCTCCGCGGTGACGGGCACGGCGGTGGCGCTGGCGACGCTGGCGGCGTTCGGGGCGGGGATGACGGGATCGGCGGTGCCGTACGTGCCGCCGGTGGCGTACGTGCTGGTGATCGCCGCGGCGACGGCCCTGGCTCTGCTGTCCACGTCCCTCCCCGCCCGCCTGGCCCTCAGGACCCGCCCGGCGGAGGCGGTGTCATCGGCCTGAGAGGACCCTCTCGTACAGCTCCAGGTACCGATCGGCCATCACCGACGGCGAGAACCGGCGGCGGGCCTCCTGGCGGCACTCCTCGGGGTCGATCTCGTCCACCCGGAGCACCCACTCCGCCAGCTCCTCCTCGGTGTCGGCCAGGAAGCCGGTACGGCCGTGGTCGATGATCTCCGGCAGGCAGCCGCGCCGCAGGCCGACCGGCGGGACGCCGAGCGCAAGGGCCTCCACGACGGCCGTGCCGCCCGGCTCGTCCCACTGGATCGGGAAGAGGGCGGCGCGGGCCGAGGCGTACAGCCGGTCCCTGTCGGGGCCGCCGACGGCACCGACCCACCGGACCAGGTCGCCGTCGAGGTAGCGGGACACCTGGTCGAGGTGGTAGCGCACGTCCGGGTGGCTGTGCAGCGGGTGGTAGGGGTTCTGGGCCACGACGTCCAGCTCGGCGGGCGTGTTGCGGCCGCTCACCGGGCCGGCCAGGACCAGCGGGAGCCCGAGCTTCTGGCAGATCCTGGCCGCCACGTGCTGGCCCTTGAGCCCGCAGATGCGGCCCATCACCACCAGGTGCTCGCCCTGGTCCGCGCGCGGGGCGTGGTCGGCGAGCGGGGTGGCGAGGTGGACGGCGCCGAGCGAGGCGGCGCGCAGGGCTTCGGGGGCGCGGGCGACCTGCGATTCCGAGACGCCGTTGACCGCGATCGAGGCCGGGAACGCGCCGTAGAAGGCGGGATGTTTGTGCAGGTCCCAGTGAAGGGTGTGGAGGACGGGCGGGCCGCCGAGCGCCGAGAGCACCGCGGGGCCCACCACCTCGACGTGGTCGTGCACGAGGTCGATGTCGTCGCGCCGGCGCAGCTCGGACACCACCCGGGCCAGGTGGGCGTGGGTGATGCCCATGACCTGGTTGTACGGTTTCTGCAGCTCGGTGAACTGCTCGTCCTCGTACACGCTGATCAGCTCGTCCACCTCGAGCGTGCTGGAGCCGACGGAGGCCAGCACCACCTGCACGCCGCGCGAGCGCAGCGCCGGCACCAGCGTGGCCACCACGTTCTCGATCCCGCCGTAGCCGGCGGGTGGAACCGTGAGCCACGGCCCCGCGTTCACCAGGACTTTCATGCCAGATCCTCCTCCAGTACGAGGGAGGCGAGCGGAGGTCGCTCCGCCACGGCCACGTCCACCAGGTCGGCGTGCCCGTCGAGCCCGAACTGCAGGAGCGTGTGCGCCGGAGGCTCCGACGCGAGCACGCGGCCCTGCCGTTCCAGGCGGGACCAGGCGGTGAGCATGATCTGCCCGGCCATGCGGCCGAGCGCGGGGATCGACTGGTGCGTGTGCGTGCGGTGCCCCAGGTCCACCTGGGCCATGGCGTCCAGCCCGACGAGGTGGAGCAGGTCGACGAGGAGCCCGAACTCCACGCCGTACTCGGTGACGAAGGGCACCTGTTCGAGCACCTCGCGCCGGGCGGCGTACTCGCCGCCGAGCGGCTGGGCGAAGCCGGCCAGTTCTGGCCAGAACATATTGAGCAGCGGCCTGGCCACCAGCTCGGTCACGCGCCCGCCGCCGCCCTGCTGGGCGACGCCGTCCGAGCCGATGTACGGCCGTTCGTAGGTTGCCTTGACGAAGTGGGTGTCGGCGTCGACCAGCAGCGGGCCGACCAGGCCCGACACGTAGTGCGCGCCGAAGCTGCGCAGGTCGCTGTCGATGTAGACGACGATGTCCCCCTTGGAGGCGGCAAGCCCTTTCCACAGGGCTTCGCCCTTGCCTGTGAGGGGTGGGAGGTGGGAGAGAACCTCGCCCTGCGCCACCACGCGGGCGCCCGCCTCGCGGGCCCGCTGGGCGGTGGCGTCGGTCGAGTTGGAGTCGACGACGAGGACTTCGTCGACGAGTGGCGTGTGCTCGACGAGGTCGCGGCGGATCGCGGCGACGATGTCGCCCACCGTGCTCTCCTCGTCACGTGCGGGAAGGACCACGCTGACCGTGGTGTCTCCCTTGGCCATCATTAAGGCGTCCACCGGCCACTCTGCTGCGGTGCTCGAGTGCGGGCCGTACCACTCCTGGACCCTGGCCAAGGCTCGCATATCTGTCTCCATGCATCAGCCCCGATCTCATGAGGTCACGACTTCTGCCCGGTCTATAGGCACTTGAACATGTTTGTTTGATTCGGCCTAGACGTGGCATATGCCGGGTTGTGTCCCCAATGACCCGTGTCGGCATCATAGGTGCCGGAAATGTCGCCGCTCGTCATGCTGACGTCCTGTCCGGATTCCCCGATGTCACGATCGCTGGGATCGCCGACACCGATTCCCACAGGGCCGAGGCGCTGGCCTCGAAGCACGGCTCCCCCGCCTACGGCGGCCATGCCGACCTGCTCAGCGCCGGCGGTCTTGACGCTGTCTACGTCTGTGTGCCTCCTTTCGCGCACGGTAACCCGGAACAAGATGTTCTGTCGTGCAATCTCCCGATTTTCGTGGAAAAACCCCTTTCGCTAGACCTCAAAACCGCAGAATCCATCGCGTCCGAAATCGCGCGGAGATCTCTGCCCTCGGCCGTCGGCCACCACTGGCGTTACCTGGACATCGTCCAGCAGGCCCGCGACCTGCTCTCCGGCCGTCCGGTGCAGCTCGCGCTCGGCCACTGGCTGGACAAGGTGCCGCCGGTCGCGTGGTGGCTGGACCCGAACATGTCCGGCGGCCAGATCGTGGAACAGGCGGTCCACGTCCTGGACCTGGCCCGGCTGCTCGTGGGCGAGGTGTCCATGGTGCACGTGGTGCCCGCGGAGAACGCCGTGGACGGTGAGGTGGACCGGGCCACGGCCGCGGTGCTGCGCTTCTCCGGCGGGGCCGCCGGGCTGCTGGCCACCTCCTGCCTGCTCGCCCACAAGCACCGGGTGGGGCTGGAGGTGTGCGCCGACGGGATCGCGCTGGAGCTCAGCGAGACCAGGCTGCTCGTGGACGGCGAGCGCGTGATCGAGGACGACGGCCAGGCCAAGGTGCGGGTGGACCGCGAGTTCATCAACGCCGTGCAGGGCAAGCAGGCCGATGTCCGCGTACCGTACGAGGAGGCGCTGCGCACCCACCGCCTGGCGCTCGCACTCGCCCGATCCGCCGTCGAACGGAGGCCGGTGACGCTCGATGATGACCAGTAACATTCTCAGCATCGACGAGCCGGGCGAGGTCTGCCTGGTCGAGGAGAAGCTGCCCGACGTGCCCGAGGGCGGGTTCCTGGTGGAGACCGTCTACAGCGGGGTCTCGGCCGGCACCGAGCTGACCTTCGTCAAGGGCACCAACCCCTACCTCACCTCGACGTGGGACCCGTCGCTCGGGTTGTTCCTGGAGGGCTCGCCGTCGGTGGCGTACCCGGTGCGCGGCATCGGGTACATGCAGGTCGGCAGGGTGGCCGAGACGCGGACGCGGGCCGTGCGCGAGGGCGCGCTGGTCGCGATGTGTTACGGGCACCGCACGGCGTACGTGGCCGACCCGATGACGGACCGGTTCGTGGAGCTGCCGGGCGACCTCGACCCCCTGCTCGGCATCTACGTCGCCCACATGGGCCCCATCTGCGCCAACGGCCTCCTGCACGCGGCGCACGACCTGCACGGCCCGGCCGTGCGCGACCTCGGCGACGGCGTGCGCGGGCGGCGCGTCGTGGTGGTGGGCGCGGGGGTGGTCGGGCTGCTGACGGCCCTGTTCGCCATCTCCGGCGGCGCGGCCGAGGTCGTGGTCGTGGACGAGACCCCGGCCAGGCTGGAGATCGCCGCGGCGCTCGGCGCCGAGGTGCTGGCCGCCGACGACGACCCGGCCGTCGTGCTCAAGCGCCGCTGGCGGCACGCCCCGAACGACCGCGGCGCGGACGTGGTCTTCCAGTGCCGCGGCCGGCCCAGGGCGCTGGCGCTCGGGCTACGGCTCCTGCGCCCCCAGGGCACGCTGGTGGACCTGGCCTTCTACACCGACGGCGCCGACGAGGTCCGGCTCGGCGAGGAGTTCCACCACAACGGGCTGACCCTGCGCTGCGCCCAGATCGGCCGGGTGCCGCGCGGCCTGGCCCACGCCTGGGACAGGGAGCGGCTCTCGCACGAGACCATCACCCTGCTCAGGCAGCACGGCGGCCCGCTACGCGAGCACGTGATCACTGATGTCGTCGGCTTTTCTGATGCGCCCCGGCTCCTGACCGGACTCGCGGCGCGTCGGCTTCAGACCGTTCAGGCTGTGCTCCGCGACGATGTCCAGGATGAGGGCGGCTGACCAGCTGAAGTCCCGGCAGCCGTGACCGCGCAGCGTGAGCGGGTTGAAGTACTCGCGGAAGCCCGACAGGCTCACCGCCCGCATCATCGCGTCCGCGAGCATCCTGGCCAGGTCGGGGCGGCGCTCCCGCAGCCCCTGCCAGACCAGCCAGCTCACGTTGACCCAGCTCGGGCCGCGCCAGTAGCGGGCCGGGTCGAACTCGGGCGCGTCCAGGGCGTAGCTGGGCAGCGGCATGTCGGTCAGCCCGAACCGGGAGATCGCCGTCCCGATCAGCGCGTCGGCGACCTCGGGCGGCAGGCCCGGCAGCATGAGCGGCGTCAGCCCCGCCACGCTGCTGGAGTGGATCAGGGCGCCGCTGTGCACGTCGCGCGCCTGGAAGAGCTTGCCGTCGAAGAGGTGCGTCACCATGGCCTTGGTGATCGCCTCGGCCTCGCGCCGGTGCGGCTCCGGGTCCAGACCGAGCTCCGCGGCGATGGTGGCCAGCGTCGACTCCGCCACGCCGTACGCGGCGTTGAACAGCGGATCCTCGACCTGGAACGCGCCAGGCTCGCGGTAGCCGGACTCGCGGTAGGCCTGGGCGAGCTCGACGTACTGGATGTAGTCGCGGTCGGTGGGCCGCTCGTCGGCGCTGACCGTCTGCAGGTCCCTGCGGACGAACCCGGTCGCGCTCGCCTGCACGGCCGCCAGCGGCAGGTCCCAGGCCGGGCTGTTGTCCATGCCCGACTCCCAGGGGTGCACGATCGAGATCAGCCCCTCGGCGGAGCGGCGCTGCTGACGCAGGAACTCCTGCTGCGCGACCAGCCGGGGGTAGATCCGGCGCAGGAACGCCGGGTCGGGCTCGGCCTGGTGCGTCTTCCACGCGGCCAGCGCGTGCACCGGGGGCTGGACGATGCCGGAGGTCCGCGCCCCGGAGGGCGCGGACGTCCGCCAGAAGTCGGAGCTGGGGAAGTAGGCGTCCTCCGGCACCCGCGGGTTGAAGACGATGTGCGGCACCCGGCCGTCGTACCACTGGGCCCCGAACAGGCTCAGCAGCTCCGTCCTGGCCCTGCGGGGCGACCAGCGGGCGTTGCCGATCGCGATGAACGCGGAGTCCCAGCTCCACTGATGGGGGTAGAGGCGACGGGAGGGAACCGTGTAACTGCCGTCCCAGTTGCTGACCAGGACGCGCACGGCGTCGCGGAGGATCATAGATACTTCCTCACGAATGCTGCGGTTTGGGGAAGAACGATCTCGGGCTCGCCGCGGAGCCGGCATTCCAGGGCGAGGTAACCGTCGAAGCCGACGGCGTCGAGCGTGGCGAGCTGCGCACCCCAGTCGAGGTGCCCGGTGCCCGGCTGGTTCCTGTTCGACTCGCTGATCTGCATGTGCGCGATGTACGGGGCCGCGTCGATCAGCGCGCGGCAGGGGTCGTCCTCCTCGATGTTCATGTGGTAGGTGTCGCCGACGATCCTGATGGAGTCCATGGCGCAGTAGGAGACGGCCTCGGCCAGCGTGTTGACCATGTGGTTCTCGTACCGGTTGAGCGGCTCCAGCATGATCAGCACGCCGTTGCGGTGCGCGTGCTCGCCGAGGATGCCCAGCGCCTCGGCCAGCACCTCGCGGTCCTCCTCGGGGCTGCGCGGCGGCTCGAACGGCGGCAGTCGGCGGGAGAACTGCCCCCAGGAGGCGGGCGTCATGACGCCGATGCCGCCCAGCTCGGCGATGACCGTGAGCTGGGAGCGGAGCTGCTGGATGGCGTCCTTGCGCTTGGCGGGGTCGAAGTCGCCGATGAAGTGCGGCATGTCCACGCACACCGTCGGCATCTCCACGCCGTCGGCCCGTGCCCGCTTGAGCTCCGTCAGGCGGCCCGCGAAGTGGAAGTCGCCCTTGCCGCGCAGCTCGATGGCGTCGAAGCCGGCATCGAGGGCGAACGCGAACTTCTCCTGCAGCGAGCGACCGGGCAGAAGCTGCTCCTGTACGGCGAGCTTCACTGTTTACTCCTCAAATTGGAAGACGAGCTGGAGTACCTCGGACTGGTGCTTGTCGAGCAGGTCGAAGGCCTCGGCAGCCCGGTCGACGGGCATGACGTGGGTGACGAGCTCGCGGGCGTCGACCTCTCCGCGGTGCACGAGCTCCATGAACGTGCGCTGCAGCCGCTCGACGTCCCACCGGTGCGCCAGCCACGAGGCGACGCCGCCGATCTGGGAGGAGACGAGCTGGACCTGGTTGTGATGGAACTCCTCGCCGAGCCGCAGCCCGATGCCGTCGCCCTGGTAGAACCCGGCGGCCACCACCCGGCCGCCCTTGCGGACGGTCCTGATCGCCTCGTGCAGGCCGAGGTGGCTGCCGCTGAGCTCGATGACGGTGTCGGCGCCCACCACGCGCTTGCGCATGAATTCGGCGACCGACCCGGAGGCCACGTCGAACGTCTCGGCCGCGCCGAACTTCCTGGCCAGCTCCAGCCGGTCGGGGATGGCGTCGGCGGCGACCACGCGGGCCCCGCTGAGCACCGCCAGCCGGGTGGCGAGCAGCCCGATGACGCCCTGGCCGAAGATCGCGATCTGGTCGCCCAGATGCACGTCGGCGGCGTGCACGGCGTTGAGCGCGATGGCGCCCACCCGGGCGAAGACGCCGGTCAGGGCGTCGGCGCCGGGCGGCAGGACGTGGCCGACGAGCTTGTCCGCCGGGACGACGGCCTCGGCGCGGTGGCCCCAGATGCCCCACACCAGGCTGCCGACCGGCGGGTCGGCCACATCGGGCGCGGCCTCCACCACCTCGCCGACTTCCTGATAGCCCCAGCCGCTGAGTGGGTAGGCATGCGTCTGGCCCTCTACGAAGAGCCGGCGCTCGATGTCCCACTTGCGAGTGAGATAGGGGTTGGTTCCGCGGTAGGCGGTCAGCTCGGTGCCCGCTGAGACTCCTGAATAGAGAGTGCGAACTCGCACTGTGCCCGGCTCAAGCTCGGCGGGCGACTCCAGGCTGACGCGGACATGGCCTGGCTCTTCGAAGGTGATGACGCGCATTCCCCACACTTACGCTTATTGATCAAACAAAAGTCGAAGATTTAGCGCTACCTTGCACACGATAGTTGCGCTCGTAACACGCTTAAGTCTACGACTTCCGTCGGAGGTGACAGATGAAATTGGGGTTTCTGACAGCGTGTCTTCCGGAAAGCGACCTTACCGACATTGCTCACTGGGCCGCTACCCAGGGCTTCGAGGCTCTGGAGGTGGCCGGCTGGCCGGAACCGGATGACCGAAATCACATCAGAGTGGATCGTTTCGACGACGCCGAATGCGCACGGGTCCGGCGGATCTTCGCGGAGACCGGCCTGACGCTTTCCTCGATCGCCTACTACGAGAACAATCTCCACCCTACGACAGGGAAAGAAGTGAACACGCACGTCAGACGGTGTATCGAGGCCGCCGCCGCGCTCGGCTGCCCCACGGTCGGCACGTTCGTGGGCCGCGATCCCGGGCTGCCGGTACGGGAGAACCTGGCACGGGCGACCGACGTCTTCGGCCCGCTCGTCGAGCACGCCCGGCGGCACGGCGTCGAGATCGTCATCGAGAACTGCGTGATGAAAAGCTGGCATCCCGATGGTTATCCGGGCAATTTGGCCTACTCGCCCGAACTATGGGAATGGATGTTCTCGTTGGGCCTCAAGCTCAACTACGACCCTTCCCACCTCGTGGCGCTCGGCATCGATCCGGTAACGGCGCTGACCCCGTACGTCGAGAACATCGCCCACGTCCAGGCCAAGGACACGCAGTTCCTTCCCGGCAAGATCGACCGTTTCGGCTTCTACGGCCCGGTAAGCGGGGAAAAAGGATGGTACCGCTTCCGCGTACCGGGGCTCGGGCAGATCGACTGGACCAGCGTGATCGACGCGCTCTACGAGGGCGGATACGACGGAGTGGTCTCTGTGGAGCATGAGGATGCCGTGTGGAGCGGCAGCACGGAGAGGGTACAGACCGGTCTCGGTATCGCCTACCGCACGTTGCGGCCTCTTGTCCACGGGTAAGGGCGGCATATCCCCAACCAGAGGAGCGTGCCATGCCGACGAAGGTAACCGCCGTCCTCTCTGTCGCCCTGCTCGCCGCCGCCTCCCTGACGGCCTGCGGGGACGGCGGTGGCGAGCAGTCGTCAACGAGCAACGAGATCACCGTCTGGACCGAGGAGAACCTCGAGGACCGGATGGCCGTACAGAACAAGATCGTCACTGAGTTCACCCAGAAGACCGGGATCAAGGTGAAGCTGGTCGGCGTCGCCGAGGACCAGTTCAGCCAGACCCTCACCGCGGCCGCCGCGGCGGACGACCTGCCCGACGTGATCGGGGCGCTGCCGCTGGCCTCCATCCGGGAGATGGAGACCAACGAGCTGCTCGACACCGAGACGCCGGGCAAGATCGTCGACCAGCTCGGCCGCGACACGTTCTCACCGCGCGCGCTGGAGCTCGACACCTCCGGCGGGAAGCTGCTCGCGGTGCCCAGCGACGGGTGGGCGCAGCTCATCCTGTACCGCAAGGACCTGTTCGAGAAGGCGGGGCTGCAGCCGCCTGACACGTACGAGGCGCTGCAGGCGGCGGCGGCCAAGCTGAACACGGGCGGGGTCGCGGGCATCACGCTGGCGATCGCGCCGAAGGACTCGTTCACCGCGCAGAGCTTCGAGCACATCGCGCAGGCGAACGGGTGCCAGCTCGTCGACAACGCGGGAAACGTCGCCCTCGACTCGCCGCAGTGCGCGCGGGCCTTCGAGTTCTACGCGAACCTGGCGAAGAACTACTCGGTCAAGGGCAAGCAGGACGTCGACTCGACCAGGGCCACGTACTTCTCCGGCAAGGCGGCCATGATGATCTGGTCGTCGTTCATCCTCGACGAGATGGCCGGGCTGCGCAAGGACGCGCTGCCGAGCTGCCAGGAGTGCCGCGAGGACCCCGAGTGGCTGGCCAGGAACACCGGGGTGGTCACGGCGTTGAAGGGGCCCGACGGGAGCGCGCCCGCGCAGTACGGCGAGATCGTCTCCTGGGCGATCACCCGCGACGCCGCCACGGAGCCGGCGAGCAAGTTCGTCTCCTACATGATGAACGAGGGGTACGAGCGCTGGATCGGGATGGCGCCGGAGGGCAAGTTCCCCACCCGCAAGGGCTTCGAGGACAAGTGGAACAAGCTGCCCGCCGGGGTCGACTCCAAGAAGCCGCTGGCCGACGTCTACCCGGCCGACGTGCTGGAGGCGCTGCGCAAGAGCCCTGACACCTTCGCCCGGTGGGGCATCCCGCAGGGCCAGGGCAAGCTGGTCGGCGCCACGATGGGCGAGCTGCCCGTGCCCAAGGCGCTGAGCTCGGTCGTCGACGGCTCGCTGACCCCGCAGGCCGCCGCGGCCCAGGCCAAGGCGGACGTGGAATCGATCAAACGCGGGATCCGGCAGTGACGGCGACCGCGAGCAAGCCGCAGGCGCCGCAGCACCGCGGGCCCGCACGGCGCGGGCGGACGCTGCGCGAGCAGGAGGGCCGGGCCGGGCTGGCGCTCATCTCGCCCACGCTGATCATCACGCTGGTCGTGGTGGTGGTGCCGCTGCTGTGGGCGATCATGCTGGCGTTCCAGGACGCGCGGCTGATCAACATCCGGCGCGTGGGCGTCTTCGGGCACTACACGCTGGAGAACTTCACGTACGTCATGTCCGAGCCGGGCTTCTGGACGTCACTGGTCAACACGCTCGTCTACACCGTCGCGGGGACGGCGTTGTCGATCGCGATCGGGCTGGTGACGGCGCTGGCGCTGCGTGACAGGTTCAAGGGGCGGACCCTGGTACGGGCCTCGATCCTGATCCCGTACGTGGCTCCGGTGGTGGCCGTGGCGTTCCTGTGGGAGACGATGCTCAACCCGCAGTACGGCATCGTCAACACCTGGCTGAGCGAGCCGATCGCCTTCCTCACCCAGGCCAGGGGCGAGTTCCTGGGCCTCCAGGTGCCCGTGGCGCTGCTCACGGTGATCGCGTTCGAGGCGTGGCGGTACTTCCCGTTCGCCTTCCTGTTCATCCTGGCCCGGCTGCAGGCGCTGCCCGCCGAGCTGGACGAGGCCGCGGTGGTCGACGGCGCCACGCCCACCCAGCGCTTCCGGTACGTGATCATGCCGCAGCTCTGGCGGATCATCGCGCTGCTGTCGGTGCTGCGGTTCGTGTTCACCTTCACCAAGTTCGACGACGTCTACCTGCTGACCGGCGGCGGGGCCGGCACCGAGGTCGTCAGCGTGCGCGTCTACAACTTCCTGACCTCGCGCGACGACATCGGCGCCTCCGCGGCGCAGGCCATCGTGCTGGCCGTCTTCCTGGTGGTCTTCCTGGTCATCTACCTGCGGTTCTTCGCGGGAGGTGAGCGCGATGACCAGAGATAGGTTCGAGCGGGGCCTGCTCAGGGTGCTCAAGCCGCTGGTGATCGCGTTCCTCTTCCTGATCACCGCGTTCCCGTTCTTCTACATGGTGATGCTGTCGGTACGTGACATCCAGGAGCTCATCCTGGAGCCGGGCTCGCTCTGGCCGCGCAGCTTCACCCTGGACACGTACGTGAACGTGCTGACCCGGCAGGGCTTCCTGACCTTCCTCGGCAACAGCGCGATCATCGCCGTCTCCTCGGTGGCGGTCACGCTGCTGATCTCGATCCCCGGCGCGTACGCGGTCGCGCGGCTGCGCTTCTTCGGCCGGCGCCAGGTGCACTTCCTCTTCCTGGCGGTGTACCTGTTCCCGGCGATCGTGCTGGCCATCCCGCTGTTCGTGCTCTTCACCATGATCGGGCTGCGGGGGTCCCTGATCGGACTGATCCTCGTGTATATCGCGCAAACGGTGCCTGTCACGGTATACATGCTCCGCAACTACTTCGAGACCGTGCCGCAAAGCGTGGAGGAAGCGGCGGCGATCGACGGGTGCACGAGGTTGTCGACCATCTGGCGCGTGGTGCTGCCGCTGTCCAAGCCCGCGCTGATGGCCACCGGCCTCTACGCGTTCATGATCGCCTGGAACGAGTTCCTGTTCGCCCTGCTCTTCCTGGTGGAGAGGAGGGAGAGCTGGACGGTTTCCCTGGGGCTCTCTCAGCTCGCGGGGAGCATAGAGATCCCGACGACGGTTCTGATGGCAGGATCGGTGGTGCTCACGCTGCCCATCGTGATCGTGTTCTTCGCCAGCGAGCGACTGCTGACGGAGGGCCTCACCGCAGGAGCGGAGAAGGGATAGACCATGCTGACGGCAGGGCAGATCCTCCAGCTCATCCGCGATGGCTCCTGCCGGACGCGCAAGGAACTGATCGAGTTCACCGGCCTGTCCCGGTCGACGATCACCGACCGGGTCGACCGGCTCATCGACGCCGGCTACATCCACGAGTCCGGGGTCGGCGCCTCCGGGGGCGGGCGACCGCCCTCGGTGCTCGACGTGGACGCCACGAGGCGCCTGATGCTGGTGGCCGACCTGGGCGCCCACCATGCCAGGGTGGCGCTCACCGACCTGGCCGCCCGGCCGATGGCCGAGGAGCACACCGAGATGCGCATCGAGCTCGGCCCCGACGCCGTGCTGTCGTGGGTGCGTGAGGCGTTCCAGCGGATGCTGGACAGGGTGGGGCGGCCGGCGGGCGAGGTGTGCGGGATCGGCCTCGACCTGCCCGGCTCGGTCGACCCCGCCACCGGGCGGGTGATCAGGTCGTTCCTGATGCCCGGGTGGGACGACCATCCGGTGCGCGAGGCGATCAGGTCCACCTTCGACGTGCCGATCCTCGTGGAGAACGACGCCAACGCGATGGCGCTGGGCCAGTGGTGGTCGTCCTGGCGCGACACCGACTCGCTGGTCCTCATCAAGGTGTCCACCGGGATCGGCACCGGCATCATCCTCGACGGGCAGATCTATCGCGGCGTCGAGGAGGCCGCCGGGAACATCGGGCACGTCCGGCTGCGCGAGACCGACGACCGGGTCTGCACCTGCGGCTCGCGCGGCTGCGTGGCCTCGCTGGCCAGCGGCCACGCCGTGGCCACCGACCTGGACGTGGCCTCCAGCCGCGACGTGGTCCGGCTCGTGCAGGCCGGCGACCCCGAGGCCATCGCCCGCGTCCAGGAGGCCGGGCGCACGCTCGGCGTGGTGCTGGCCACGGCGGTCAGCCTGCTCAACCCGGGCGTGCTGGTGCTGGCCGGGGACATGGCGGAGACCAGGGAGCACTACCTGACGGGCATCAGGGAGATCGTCTACCGGCGCAGCCTGCCGTACACGACGCGCAACCTGGAGATCGTCACGAGCTCGCTGGGCGACCGGGCGGGGATCGTCGGGATGGCGGTGATCGTCATGGAGCACGTGCTCTCCCCCGCCTCCGTGGACGCGGCCCTGGCCGAGAAGGCCAACCTGGTCAACTGAGGGCGCGGCGCAGCAGGGCGGGCGCCTCGACGAGCGAGGGGCCGTACCAGGTGAGCAGGCGGCCGCTGACCGGCACGCACCTGAGGCCGGGGAAGGACTCGGGGCCGTCGGTCTCGCTGAACGCGTAGGGCTCGTCGGGCAGCACCACCAGCTCGGGCCGCCGTTCCACCAGCTCGGGCAGCGGGATCCTGGGGTAACGCTCGGGGTGGTCGGCGTACAGGTTGTCCACGCCGAGGCGCCGGAGCACGTCGCCGGTGAACGTGTCGCGCCCCACCACCATCCACGGCCGGCGCCAGATCGGCACGACCGCCGTCCGCCTCGGGCCGTCGAAGGGCGCCCGCCACGCCTGCCGCGCCCGCGCCAGCCATCCGGGCGGCTCCGTACGGCACGCGACCGCGAACATGCGCTCCAGCGACGCGAACGCCTCCTCCACCGTCTCGATCCTCGTCACCCACACCGCCACGCCCGCCTCGCGCAGCGCCTCGATGTCGGGCGGCCGGTTCTCCTCGGCGTTGGCCAGCACCACGTCGGGGGCGAGCCGCCTGATCGCGTCCAGGTCGGGGTTCTTGGTGCCCCTGACCCTGGCCACGTCGAGATCCGCCGGGTGCGAGCACCAGTCGGTCGCCCCGACCAGCGCGCCGGGCAGGCTCGCCGCCACCGACTCGGTCAGCGAGGGCACCAGGGAGACGATCCGCCTCACGGTCACGGGAATCTTCACGGCCGCACCGGTGTCATCATCCACATCAGCAAGCCTAGATCTGCGGATCTGATGATCGTTTGTCGGCGCGGAGCCGTAGACTCCAGGCAAAGATCGTTAACTCGTGATCGGGGGACGACGGTTGCAGCGCGAGTCGCTCGGCTTCGATCCGAAAACACCCAGCGTGGCCAGGCTCTACGACTACCTTCTCGGCGGCAAGGACCACTTCCCCGCCGATCGCGCGGCGGCGGAGCGGATCCTCGAGGTGGCTCCCGAGCTGCGGGCCGCGGCGCGGGCCAACCGCGCGTTCCTCGGCCGGGCGGTGCGCTTCCTCGCCGGGGCCGGCGTCGAGCAGTTCCTCGACATCGGCACGGGCCTGCCCGCGCCCGGCAACGTGCACGAGGTGGCTCCCGCGGCGCGGGTGGTCTACGTCGATCGCGATCCCGTGGTGCTCGTGCACGCCAGGGCGCTGCTGGCCGGCCAGGGCGACACGACCGTGGTCGAGGGCGACCTGCGCGAGCCCGAGGCGCTGCTGAAGGACCCCGAGGTGCTGCGGGCGCTCGACTTCGACCGGCCCGTGGGCGTGCTGCTGTCGGCGGTCATGCACCACGTCGAGGATGCGGACGAGCCCGAGAAGATCGTCGCGACGCTGCGCGACGCGCTGGCCCCCGGCAGCTACCTGGTCCTGTCCCACGGCACCAGCGACGCCAGGGCGGCGGCCGTCGAGCGGGCCACCGAGGTCTACCGCACCGCCGACACGCCGCTCACGCTGCGCGGGCGGGAGCGGATCGCGGGGCTGTTCCAGGGCTTCGAGCTGGTGGACCCGGGCCTGGTCTGGCTGCCCGAGTGGCGTCCCGAGCAGGCCGATCTGATCGACTTCGGCGACGGCCCGCAGTCGTCGCTGGCCCTGGGCGGCGTGGGCAGGAAGGGCTGAGGCCATGGAGATGGGGCTGGCGGTGCCGCAGTACGGCAGGTTCGCGCGGCTGTCCAGCGTGCTGCGGGTGGCGCGCGAGGCCGAGTCGATGGGCCTGCACAGCCTGTGGGCCGGCGACCGGCTGCTGACGCCGCTGGCGCCGAAGGACCGATACCCGGCCGGCGACGGGCGGATCCCCGAGGCGCACCGGGTGTTCCTCGACCCGTTCGCGGTGCTGTCGGTGGCCGCGTCGGCGACCTCCACCGTGCGGCTGGGCACCAGCGCGCTCAACGCCTGCTGGTACGCCCCGGCCGTCCTGGCGCGATCGCTCACCACGATCGACCACCTCAGCGGCGGACGGCTCGACGCCGGTCTCGGGCTGGGCTGGTCCTCCGACGAGTACGCCGCCGCCGGGGTGCCGTGGCAGGGCCGGGCCCGGCGCTACGAGGCGACGCTCGACGCGCTGGAGGCGATCTGGACCACCGACCCGGTGTCCTACGAGCACGAGCTGTGGACGATCGCGCCCAGCCACATCGAGCCCAAACCGGCCCGGCGCCCGCCGCTCTACCTGGCGGGCTTCTCCGAGGCGGCGCTGCGCCGCATCGGGCGCAGGGGCGACGGCTGGCTGACGGCGGCGCTGCCGGTCCCCGTGCTCACGTCGATGTGGCAGACCGTGTGCCGCGCCGCGGAGCAGGCCGGCCGCGACCCCGCCGGCCTGCGCATGATCCTGCGCTCCAACCCGCTGATCACCGAGGGCGGCACGCCGCCCAGGAGCGGCACCGTCGCCGAGATCTCCGCCTACCTGGCCACCGCGGCGCAGGCAGGCGTGCACGAGGTCATCCTGGATCTGCAGCACACCGCGACGAGCGACGAGCACCTGCTCGACCTGGCGGCGGCCGTGCGGGCCGAGCTGGCGGAGCTGGCAGGGCGCTCGGGCGAAGCGCCTCGCGCGGGGCTTACTTGAGGGCGGCCAGCGCGCCGTCGTAGTCGGGCTCCTGCGTGATCTCCGGCACGAGCTCGGAGTACACCACCTTGTTGTCGCCGTCGAGCACGACCACCGCGCGCGCGGCCAGGCCGGCCAGCGGCCCCGACTCCTGGGAGACGCCGTAGTCGCTCAGGAACTCGCGGCCCCGCATGAGCGACAGCGTGGTCACGTTCTCCAGGCCCTCGGCGCCGCAGAACCGCTTCTGGGCGAAGGGCAGGTCCGCCGAGATGCACAGCACCGCCACGTCGGGGTGCTCGGCGGCGACCTCGTTGAAGCGGCGGACGGACGCCGCGCACACGCCGGTGTCGAGGCTCGGGAAGATGTTGAGGACCTTGGTCTGCTGCCCGAAGTCCGCCAGCGTGCGCTCGGCCAGGTCGGCGCCCACGAGGCGGAACGCGGGAGCGCTGTCGCCGGGCTTCGGGAAGGTGCCGGCCACGGTGATGGGGTTGCCCTTGAAGGTGACGGACATGGAAAGCCTCCTGATAACGATGTTCTCCCAGCATCGTGATCCTATCGGCGTCCCCTGCCGGGCCCAGTCGTGGCGGGCCGCGTGCCGGCCGAGCCGGACCCGCGTCCGCACGCCCGCCAGATCCATCAGCGCCCGCAGCCGTCGCTGGAGCGTGTGCGGCGACAGGTCCGGCTGGAGCGCCGCGCCCTTGACGCCGGGCAGGGCGTGGACGGCCCGGGCGCCGGTCACGCTTGTGGGAGTGAGGGGCATGAACCGGGTTCCACCGGTTCGGATGATCGGCGGGGAAGGTCATCCGGCTGGCGAAAGCCCGCCGGGACGCAACCCCGCCCTCACGCGTTCACCACACACCGCGGCGGACCCGGCCGCGATCAGACATTGCGGCGGACCCGGCCGCGTTCAGACATTGCGGCGGACCCGGCCGCGTTCAGGCATTGCGGCGGACCCGGCCGCGATCACACATTGCGTCTGTACTGGCCGCCCGCCTCGAACAGCGCGTCGGTGATCTGGCCCAGCGAGCAGTGGCGGGCCGCCTCCATCAGCACCGCGAACGCGTTGCCGTCGGACATGGCGGCCTCGCGGAGGCGGCTGAGCTGGGCGGGTGCCTCGGAGCGGTTGCGCTCGTGGAAGTCGCGCAGCCGCCGTAGCTGCGACTGCTTCTCCTCCTCGGTGCCCCTGGCCAGCTCCAGCTTGTGCGGCTCCGGCTCGTCGGTGTCCTTGGTGAACGTGTTCACGCCGACGATGGGCAGCGAGCCGTCGTGCTTGCGCATCTCGTACAGCATGGACTCGTCCTGGATCTTGCCGCGCTGGTAGCCGGTCTCCATGGCGCCGAGCACGCCGCCCCGGTCCGACAGCCGCTCGAACTCGCTCAGCACCGCCTCCTCCACCAGGTCCGTCAGCTCCTCGACGATGAACGCGCCCTGCAGCGGGTTCTCGTTCCTGGCCAGGCCCCACTCGCGGTTGATGATGAGCTGGATGGCCATGGCGCGGCGCACCGAGTCGGCCGACGGGGTGGTCACGGCCTCGTCGAAGGCGTTGGTGTGCAGGCTGTTGCAGTTGTCGTAGATGGCGATCAGGGCCTGGAGGGTGGTGCGGATGTCGTTGAAGTTCATCTCCTGGGCGTGCAGGGAGCGGCCCGAGGTCTGGACGTGGTACTTCAGCTTCTGCGAGCGCTCGCCGGCGTCGTAGCGCTCGCGCATCGCCACCGCCCAGATGCGGCGGGCCACCCGGCCGAGCACGCTGTATTCGGGGTCCATGCCGTTGGAGAAGAAGAACGACAGGTTCGGCGCGAAGTCGTCGATCTTCATGCCTCTGGCGAGGTACGCCTCCACGTAGGTGAAGCCGTTGGCCAGGGTGAAGGCGAGCTGGCTGATCGGGTTCGCCCCGGCCTCGGCGATGTGGTAGCCGCTGATGGAGACCGAGTAGAAGTTCCTGACGCCGTTCTCGACGAACCACGCCTGGATGTCGGCCATCATCCGCAGGGAGAACTCGGTGGAGAAGATGCAGGTGTTCTGCCCCTGGTCCTCCTTGAGGATGTCGGCCTGCACGGTGCCCCTGACGGTGGCGAGCGTGCGGGCGCGCAGGTCGCGGTCCTCGGCCTCGTCGGGGTCGCGGCCGTGTTCGGCGCGGAAGCGGTCTCTGGCCTGGTCGATGGCGGCGTTGAGGTAGAAGGCCAGGATGGTCGGGGCCGGGCCGTTGATGGTCATCGACACGGACGTGTTGGGTGCCGCGAGGTCGAAGCCGTCGTAGAGCACCTTCATGTCGTCGAGGGTCGCGATGGACACCCCCGAAGTACCGACTTTTCCGTAAATGTCGGGCCGCACGTCGGGGTCGTGGCCGTACAGCGTCACCGAGTCGAACGCCGTGGACAGCCGGGTCGCGGGCTGCCCCTGCGACAGCAGCTTGAACCGCCTGTTCGTGCGGAACGGGTCACCCTCCCCGGCGAACATCCGGGTCGGGTCCTCGTCGTCGCGCTTGAACGGGAACACCCCGGCGGTGAACGGGAACATGCCCGGCAGGTTCTCGCTCCTGAGGAAGCGCAGCAGGTCGCCGTGGTCGCTGTAGCGGGGCAGCGCCACACGAGGGATGCGGTTGCCGGAGAGCGTCTCGCGCCAGAGCGGCGTGTGGATCTCGCGGTCGCGCACCTTCACGACCAGCTCGTCGGCGGAGTACCGCGCCTTGACGGCGGGCCAGCCGTCGAGCAGCGCGCGGCTCTCCTCCGACAGCTCCCGCTCCACCCGCTCGCTCTCCCGCGCGCCGTCCTCGTTCAGCAGGTCGCGGACGGCGGCAAGCTGCTGGCGGCGGCGCGCCACCTCGGCCTGCGCGAGCGTCTCGGCGTGGTACCCGCGCACGGTCTCGGCGATGTCGGCCAGGTAGCGGGACCTGGCGGGCGGGACGATCGCGGCCGACACCTGGGACGTGCGGCCCTCCACCGGGGCGAGCAGCCCGGGGCCGCCGTCGCCGATCGGGAGCAGCGGCTTGAGGTGGTGGTAGAGGGCGGTGACGCCGGCGTCGTTGTAGCGGGCGGCGATGGTGCCGAAGACCGGCATGTCGTCGGGTGAGGCGCCGAACGCCTCGCGGTTGCGTACGAGCTGGCGGCGCACGTCGCGCAGGGCGTCCTCGGCGCCGCGCCGCTCGTACTTGTTGATCACCACGGCCTCGGCGAAGTCGAGCATGTCGATCTTCTCAAGCTGGGAGGCCGCGCCGAACTCCGGCGTCATCACGTAGATCGGCACGTCCACGTGCGGCACGATGCCCGCGTCGCCCTGGCCGATGCCCGGCGTCTCCACGATCACCAGGTCGTAGCCGGCGGCCCGGCAGGCGGCGATCACGTCGTCGAGGCAGGCGGGCACCTCGTTGGCCGCGCCCCTGGTGGCCAGGGAGCGGAAGTAGGTCTGGGGGCTGAGGCTGTTCATCCTGATGCGGTCGCCGAGCAGCGCGCCGCCGCCCCGCCTGCGGGTGGGGTCGATGGCGATGATCGCGATGCGCAGCTTGTCGTCGTTGTCGACGCGGAACCTGCGGACCAGCTCGTCGGTGAGCGAGGACTTGCCGGAGCCGCCCGTACCGGTGATGCCGAGCACGGGGGCCTGCTTCCCCGCCGCGCGCAGGCCCTCGACCAGGCCCTCGGGGGCGCGGCCCGACTCGATGAGGGTGATCGCGCGGGCCAGCGCCGCCTGGTCGCCGGAGACCACGGCCTCCACCGGCGGCGGGTCGCCCAGCTCGACGTCGCAGTCCTCGATCAGCTTGTTGATCATGCCGGGCAGGCCGTACCGCTGGCCGTCCTCGGGCGAGAAGATGCGGGTGACTCCGCGCGAGTGCAGCAGCTCGATCTCCTCCGGGACGATCACGCCCCCGCCGCCGCCGTACACCTTGACGTGCCCGGCGCCGCGCTCGCGCAGCAGCTCCACCAGGTAGGAGAAGAACTCCACGTGGCCGCCCTGGTAGGAGCTGATCGCCACACCCTGGACGTCCTCCTGGATGGCCGCGGTGACGATCTCGTCCACCGATCGGTTGTGCCCGAGGTGGATGACCTCGGCCCCCTGGGACTGGAGGATGCGCCGCATGATGTTGATCGCCGCGTCGTGCCCGTCGAACAGGGCAGCGGCGGTCACGAAGCGTACTGGGTGGGCCGGGACGTGCACGCCTGATCACTCCTTCGTGGAGGCCTCTCCTTCCGAAGATACTAGGACGTCCTACTATTTCCCAAGGGCGTCCGGGGTAGAGGGCCCTTCGAGGGGGTGACGCCGATGCGCGCGCTGACGTTCGTGCCAGGTCAGAAAGGCACGCTCGACGTGGAGGAGGTGCCCGACCCGGAGCCGGGGCGGGGCGAGCTGCTCGTCCAGGGGCTGGCCCTGGGCATCTGCGGGACGGACAGGGAGCTGGAGCAGGCCGAGTACGGCTGGCCGCCGCCGGGCAGGGAACGCATGGTCATCGGGCACGAATCGCTCGGCCGGGTGCTGGAGTCGCCGGACGGCTCCGCGTTCTCGCCAGGGGACCTGGTGGTGGGCGTGGTCCGCCGGCCCGATCCGGAGCCGTGCGGGGCGTGCGGGCACGGCGAGTTCGACATGTGCCGCAACGGCCGCTACACCGAGCGCGGCATCAAGGAGATCGACGGGTACGGCAGCCAGACGTGGACCGTCGAGGCCGCCTACGCGGTGCGCCTGGACCCCTCGCTGGCGGACGTCGGGGTGCTGGTCGAGCCCGCGTCGGTGGTGGCCAAGGCGTGGGAGCAGATCGAACGGATCGGCTCGCGCACCTGGTTCGAGCCGCACACACTGCTCGTCACGGGCGCGGGGCCGATCGGGCTGCTGGCCGCGCTGCTCGGACGGCAGCGGGGCATGGAGGTGCACGTGCTCGACCGGGCCCCGCGCGGGCACAAGTCGGACCTGGTCGAGGCTCTCGGCGGGACCTACCACTCGGCCTCGTCCCTGGAGCCGTTCGCCCGGGCCAAGCCGGACGTCATCATCGAGTGCACCGGGGCCGGGCAGCTCGTCATCGACTCCATGATCACCACTGCCGCGGCGGGGATCGTGTGCCTGTGCGGGCTCGCTCCCGGAGGGCGTACGCACCGGGTGGACGCGGGGGTGATCAACCGGGACATCGTCCTGGAGAACGACGTCATCTTCGGCACCGTCAACGCCAACCTCCGCCACTACCGCGACGCGGCCGCGGCGCTGGCGGCGGCGGACCGGGGGTGGCTGGAGCGGTTGATCACGCGCCGGATCCCGCTGTCCCGCGCCCTGGAGGCCTTCCAGCCCGACGAGAACGACGTCAAGGCCGTCATCGACCTGACCGCCTAGCGGCACCATCAGGGAGGCCGGGGAGCCCGGCCAGGGCGCGACGCATGTCGCCCGGGGCCGCCGAAGCGTGACGCGTGTCGCCGGGAGGCCGCCGAAGCGCGACGCGTGTCGCCGGGAGGCCGCCGGGGCGCGGCGCGTGTCGCCGGGAGGCCGCCGGGGCGCGGCGCCGGTGGCGCTGGGGCGCGGCGCCGGTGGCCGCTGGGGCGCTCAGCTCGGGTCGTAGGGCTTGCGCCGCTTCGGGGTGGGGTGCGGCTTCGGGGTGGAGCGACCGGCGCCCGCCGGGACCCGCGCCTTCGCGGTGCGGCCGGTCTGCGCGCCGGACGCGGCGGATGTGGCCGAGCGGGGCTTGGCCTGCTCCTTCGCCGGATCCGAGAGCGGCGCGTCGCCATGCTCCTGCGCCCGCCGGGAGTCCGCGGCGTCGCCACCATGCGGCTTCCCGGAGACCGCGGCCTTGCCGCGGGCCTTCACCAACAGGGGCGCCTCATCGCCGGCCTCCTTCTCGCCCGCGAACGGGTTCCTGGGCGACGGGACCCCCGGCCTCGCGGGAGGACCGGCCGGGTTGCCACGCCAGGGCAGCCACGGCAGGCGGCGGTGGGTGCCGCGGCGGCGGCCGGTGACGCGGAGCGAGAGGACGATGGTCATGAGGACCATCGCGGCCAATAACGCGGGCGGCGTGCCCAGCACGTCCAGCGGCGACCCGTGCCCGGTCTCGGAACGGGGCGGCGACACGAAGGGCCGCTCGGTCGACCGGATCTCGTCCAGCCGCTCCAGGTTGTCCTTGACCATGCGCGGGATGCCGTATCCGACGACCTTGTCCGTCTCCCTGGTCTTGCGCTTGAGCCAGACGCGGTCGACGTTCGCCTCGATGGTGTGGATCTTCTTGCCCTCGACGCGTTCCACGACCCCGACGTGATCGATGCCCTTGTAGCTCTTGCCGCCGCGCCAGTCGAAGAAGACCAGCGCTCCGGGCTCGGGCTTCCGGCTCCAGGCGTTCTGCTGGATGAACCAGGCCGCGTGGGAGGGCGTCCAGGCGAACTCGCCGACGTAGTCGGTGAGGCCGGACTTGTCCGCGGCCCAGGCGAGGAACATGTCGCACCATGGCGCGTCGCGGTACTGGGTGTCTTGGACGCGATCCGCGTACCACTGACCGAACTTGGTGAACTGGCCGCTCTTCTCCTTGTAGCCGAGTTCCTGCCGCACCGTTTTCAGCAGCTCATCCGCGATCGGGTCCAGGGTGACTCCTCCCAGAAAACCGACAAATCACGATGGACTGTAGTAGCGCCATCGCGGAATTGCGCGTATCAACCGGAAAGTGTCTGGTTGTGAGCCGAAATTATGGCTTTGTGGCTTCTGTGACCGATGGGACTGGCTACTACTCTCGTTAGGAGCCCGCGCCCACCCGGTAGATGCCCTCGTCGCCCATGCCCGGCGCGACCACGTCGGCCACGATCACGGTCACGTTGTCCGGCGAGCCTCCCTCGTTCGCCAGATCGATGAGCCGCTGGACGCACGCCGCCGGGTCTGCCACCGTGGTCAGCACTTCGTGCAGCATCTCGGGCCCGAGCACGGTCGTGAGCCCGTCAGAGCAGAGGAGGTAGCGATCATCAGGCTCGGCTTCGCGCAGCGCCATGTCAGGCTCGGCCCTGCCCTCGCTGCCCAGCACCCGCAGCACCATCGAACGGCGGGGGTGCACCGCGGCTTGATCCTCCGTTATCCGGCCTTCGTCCACCATCGACTGCACAAGTGTGTGATCCTTGGTCATCTGGTAGAGCGCACCATCGCGAAGCAAGTATCCGCGGGAGTCACCGAGATGAGCCAGGGCGAAGTGGTAGCCATCCCACAGCATGGCGGTCACCGTGGTCCCCATGCCCCTGCGGGCGGGGTCGATGTCGGCCAGCTCGACCAGCCTGCGAGCCGCCTCGTGCACGGCGCCCTCCAGGGCCGCCTCAAGGTCCGAGCCCGTCTCGGGAAGCGTGGCATCCAGCTCGCGCATGACGGCGATCGCCGCCGAGCTCGCCAGCTCGCCGGCCGCGTGTCCACCCATCCCGTCAGCCACCACGAGCAACCGGCCGCTCGCATAGCCAGAATCCTCGTTCTGCTCCCTGCGACGGCCCACGTCTGATCCGGCGGCATAGCGGATGTTGTGCTTCATACCCTGCAGTAAATCATTGGTTGAAAGACTTCACAAGCAGATGCGCTGAAGACTCTTGTGAACTACTGTGGGCTCCATGAGCCACGACCCGACCGTGAACGCCGGGGACATCGCCCGGCTCGCGGGTGTCGGGCGTGCCGCGGTGAGCAACTGGCGCCGTCGCCACGACGACTTCCCCCAGCCCATCGGCGGCACCGCCAACCAGCCGCTGTTCTCGCTGCGGCAGGTCGAGTCCTGGCTGCGGCGCTATGGGAAGTCCTACCAGGTATCGCTGGGAGATCGGGTCTGGCAACGCCTGAAAGCCGCGGGTGATTTGCGGCTGGGCGAGCTGGTGGCCCAGGCCGGAGTCCTGCTGACCGGGGCCGGCCAGGCCGGAACCCTGGTGACCGGGGCGAGCCGGGAGGAGAGCGCCGGCGGCGGGCTCGATCCCGAGCTGGCCGAGCTCGTCCGCGAGCTGGGCGAGCAGCACGGCGCGTCGGCCGCGTACGAGTTCCTCTGCGAGCGTTACCTCGAAGCCCACTCCCGGCAGCTCTCGGTCACCCGGGAGGACGTCGCCGCGCTGATGGTGCGGCTCGTGAGCGCCGGCGGCGCGACCGTACTCGACCCGGCCTGCGGCGTCGGCACCCTGCTGCTCGCCCCCGGCTCCGCGGCGCGGACACCGGACGGGGAGAGCGGCGTCACCTCGGCGCGGACCACGAACGGAGAGGGCGACGCCGATCCGGCGCGGACCACGAACGGGGAGAGCGGCGCCAACCCGCCGCGGGCCTCGAACGGAGAGGACGGCGCCAACCCGCCGCGGGCCTCGAACGGAGAGGACGCCGCCCACCCGCCGAGCGGCCTCGCCCCGGCGCGGGTGCTCGGGCAGGAGCTGAGCGAGACCTCCGCCGCGATCACCGCCGCCAGGCTGCTGCTGCGCGGCGTCGAGGCCAGGATCGTGGCCGGCGACACCATGCGGCACGACGGCTTCGCGGGCGAGCGGGCCGACGCCGTGGTGTGCGACCCGCCGTTCAACGAGCGGGCCTGGGGCTACGAGGAGCTGACCGGCGACCCGCGCTGGGAGTACGGGCTGCCGCCGCGCGGCGAGCCGGAGCTGGCCTGGGTGCAGCACTGCCTCACCCACGTCAAGCCGCGCGGCCTGGTCGCCATCCTCATGCCGCCGGCCGCCGCCAGCCGCAAGGCGGGCCGCCGCATCCGCGCCAACCTGCTGCGCGCGGGCGCGTTGCGGGCGGTCGTCGCGCTGCCCGGCTCCGACCTGTGGCTGCTGCGCCGCCCGGCGGCCGGTGAGCGACCGCCGTCCGAGGTGCTCATCCTGGACGCCACGGCCGACCTGTCGGTGGTCGAGCCGGCCTGGCAGGCGTACCTGGAGGACCGTTCCGACCAGACCGTACGCATCATCGACCTGCTGGCCGACGAGGTCGACATGACCCCGGCCCGGCACCAGCGGCGCGACGACGTGGGCCGGGCGTTCGCCGAGGCCCGCGACCGTTTCCTCGCGGCGGCGGCCGTGCCGCCGGACCTGAAGGTGCTGGAGCAGCCGCTCGACCAGCCCGCGACCACGCTGGGCGACCTGATCAAGGAGGGGCTGGTGACCACGTCCCAGGCCCCGCCCAAGATGTCCGCCGACGGCGGCGACGTGCCGGTCCTGACCTCCGACGACGTGCTCAGCGGCGGCGCCCCGTCCGGCCTGACCACCGTTCAGCAGGGGCTCGTGCCGATCCACCCCGGCGACGTGGTGGCCTCCTACTCGGCCGTGCGGGTGGTGGAGGACGGCGGCGGCGCCGTGCTGGGGCCGCACCTAACGCTGTACCGGGTGGATGCGCGCAGGCTCGACCCCGACTTCCTGGCCGGCTTCCTGCGGGCCGCGGGCGGGCGGGTGACGACCGGCTCCAGCAGGTTCGACGTGCGGCGCACCCGCCTGCCGCGGCTGTCGCTGAAGGAGCAGAAGGCGTACGGCGAGGCGTTCAGGCAACTCGCCGTGCTGGAGGACGCCATCCGTGAGACCTCGACGCTGGGGCAGACGCTGATCCGGCTGGGCCTCGACGGCCTCGCCGACGGCCACCTGCACCCGCAGTCCTGACGGTGTAGTTTTTCCCCGAAAGGCTGCGGGAGGGGCGTTGATGGTCATCGGTGACCGCTATGAGCTCGACGACCTCCCTCTTGGGCAAGGCGGCATGGGCGCCGTCTACGCGGGTCACGACCGCCACCTCGACCGGCGGGTCGCGGTGAAGCTGCTGCGGCTGCCCAGCGGGCCCGATCAGGAGCTGGAGCGCAGGTTCATCCGCGAGGCGCGCATCCTGGCCCGGCTGGAGCATCCGGGGGCTCCCGTCCTGTACGACTTCGGCACCCACGAGCAGCGGCTCTACCAGGTGATGCAGTTCATCGAGGGCGTCACGGTGGCCGACGTGGTGCACGAGCACGGGCCGCTGCCGGTGCCGTGGGCCGCGGCGATCGCGGCGCAGGCGTGCGCGGTGCTGTCGGCGGCGCACGCCCTGGCCATCTGCCATCGCGACCTCAAGCCGACCAACCTCATGCTCTGCCCGGACGGCAGCGTGAAGGTGCTGGACTTCGGGCTGGCCATGCTGCGGGAGTCGGACGTCACCACGTTCACCAGGATCGGGCAGATCCTGGGCACTCCGGCGTACATGGCTCCCGAGCAGATCCAGCACGGCGTCGCCGAGCCGCGCAGCGATCTGTACGCGCTCGGGTGCGTGCTGCACGAGATGCTGAGCGGGCGTCAGCTCTTCACCGGGCCGACCGACTACGTGGTCTTCGAGAAGCAGGTCAAGGAGCGTCCGCCGCGGATCCCGGGGCTGCCGGAGCCGCTGAGCGCGCTGCTGGCGCAACTGCTGGAGAAGCAGCCGGACGACCGGCCCGCCGACGCCGACGAGCTGTACGGGCGGCTCGACCCGTTCGCCGTGGACCTGCCGATGTTGCCCGGCTTCCTGGCCGAGGCGCCGAGCCCGGGCCGCATGTACGCGCGGATGGCCGGACGCGTCCTGACCACCTGACTTCCCCGGCGGAAGCCACCGCTAAGGTAAGCCTTGCCTAACAAGGAGAAGGTGTATGCGGTGGACGGGACTCGGGCTGTCCCTGGCGGTGCTGGTGGCCATGGCGGCGTTGAGCCTGGCGGTCGGCGCGCAGGCGATACCCATCGGCGAGGTGTGGCAGCAGTTCTGGCACCCCGACGGCGGGGAGACGGCCGCCGTGATCCACGACCTCCGCCTGCCCCGCACGCTGCTCGGCCTCTGCGTCGGCCTGGCGCTGGGCCTGGCGGGCGCGCTCATGCAGGGGCTGACCCGCAACCCGCTGGCCGACCCCGGGCTCCTCGGCGTGAACTCGGGCGCCTCGCTGGCCGTCGTCTGCTCGATCCTGTTCTTCGGGGCGCACGACATGACCACCTGGGTGTGGTTCTCGATGGCGGGCGCGCTGGTGGCGGCCGTGGCCGTGTACGCGCTCGGCGCCCACCACCCCACCCGCCTCGTGCTGGCGGGATCCGCGATCAGCGCCTCGCTGGTGGCCGCGATCAACGGGGTGCTGGCGCTGGACTCCGGCGTGTTCGACCAGTGGCGGTTCTGGGACGTCGGGGCGCTGGCCGGGCGCTCGCTGGACGTGGTGGCGCAGGTGGCGCCGTTCGTGCTGGTGGGTTCGCTGCTGGCGCTGGGCCTCGGGCGCGGGCTGAACGTGATCGCGCTGGGCGAGCAGACCGGGCGGGCCCTGGGCGTGCGGCTGGGGCGTACCCGGCTGCTGGCCGGGGTGGCGATCACGCTGCTGTGCGGGGCGGCGACGGCGGCTGCCGGGCCGATCGGGTTCATCGGGCTGATGGCGCCGCACGCCGTACGCGCCTTCACCGGGCCTGACCACCGCTGGGTGCTGGCGTACTCGGCGGTGCTCGCCCCCGCGCTGCTGCTGGCCGCCGACGTGCTGAGGCGGGTGGTCGTCCGGCCGGGAGAGCTGGAGAGCGGCATCGTGACCGCGTTCGTGGGCGGGCCGATCTTCATCTACCTGCTGCGGCGGCGGAAGGCGGTGGCGGCGTGAGGACGCTGCGGATCTCGGGGCTGGCGCTGCGCGTCCACGTGCGGGCCTGCGTGGTGATGGGGTGCCTGCTCGCGGCGAGCGCCGCGCTGGCCCTGGTCGCGCTGACCACCGGCTCGGCCCTGTCCACGGGCGACGCGCTGCGGACGCTCTTCGGGTACGGCGACGCCGCCACCGAGCTGGTCGTCTACACGTTGCGCGCGCCCCGGGTGCTGCTGGCCCTGTTCGTGGGCGCGGCGCTGGGCGTCGGCGGGGCGGTGGTGCAGAGCCTGTCGCGCAACCCGCTGGGCAGCCCGGACGTCATCGGCGTGAACGCCGGGGCCGCCGCCGGAGCCGTGCTGATGATCCTCGTCCTGGGCTCCGAGAGCGGGGTCTCGCTGGGGGCCCTGGTGTGCGGGCTGGCGGCGGGGCTGCTGGTGTACGCGCTGTCGTTCAGGCGGGGCGTCAAGGGGACGCGGCTGGTGCTGGTCGGCGTGGGGGTGACGGCGATGCTGCACTCGCTGATCGCGTACCTGCTGACCCGGGCCGACCTGTACGAGTCGCAGGGCGCCAAGGTGTGGCTGATCGGCAGCCTGGCGGGGGCGAACTGGGAGCGGGTCTGGCCCGTGGCGCTGGCCGTCGTGGCGGGGCTGCCGGTCGCGCTGGGGTTGAGCCGGTCGGCGGCGCTGATGGAGATGGGGGACGCCGCGGCGGGAGCCCTGGGGTTGCGGGTGGAGAGGCTGCGGCTGGTGCTGCTGCTGATCGCGGTCGGGCTGTCGGGAGTGGCCGTGTCGAGCGCGGGGCCGGTCGGGTTCGTCGCGCTGGCGGCGCCACAGCTCGCCAGGCGGGTCACGCGGGCGCCCGGCCCGGGGATCGCGTCGTCGGCCGCCATGGGGGCGCTGTTGCTGGGGGCCGCCGACCTGGTGGCGCAGCGGCTGCCCACGCCCGGCCAGCTTCCCGTGGGGGTGCTGACCGGGGGGCTCGGCGGGTTGTACCTGGCCTGGCTGCTGTATCGGGAGTGGCGCCGTTAGCGGGGCAGGGCGGCGAAGGCGGTGATGAGGGCGTCGGCGAGCTCGTTGCGCCAGCAGTAGCGGTCGTGGCCGCCCGCGTACTCGTGGAACGTGCTCGTCTCCCCCAGCCGCTCGCGCAGCCGCGCCGTCGGCCCCGTCAGGGCCCATTCGTCGGTGCCGACCTGGAGGTGCACCGTGGGCGGCGCCGTCCTGGCCAGCTCGCCCGTGAGCCATTCCGGCTCCGGGCCGTTGGGCCACCAGAACGAGCCCGACTGCGACACCGCCGCCACGAACCGGTCGGGCCGGCGGTGGGCGGCGTAGACGGCCGCCAGCCCGCCGAAGCTCTGCCCGGCGATCACCGTCGCCCCTTCGTACGGCAGCGCGTCCACGAACTCCGGGTCGCAGGTGAGCAGCCGCGCCCGGTCGGGCCCCGACTCCACCAGCCAGGCCGTGACCGGGGGCAGCGCCCCCGCCTCGATGAGGTTGTCGAGCATGACCGGCAGGTCGTCCACCCAGTGCTCGCCGTCCAGGACCACCAGAGTGGCGCGCGGCGGGCGTGCCGGGTCGTACCGCCAGCCGTTCGGATGGCGGGTGAGCTCGTGCCCCGGCTCGGCGCACGGGGCGAGCCAGGGCGACGGCGGGGCGGTCTCGGCGACCGAGAAGCCCCGCCAGACCCGCGGGTTGAGCGGGTCGGTGACGACGGCGCCGTCCACGGACAGCCGGTACGAGGCGCGCCAGCCGGCCGGCACCACGTACGTGCGGTGCCAGCGGTCGCCGGTGCGCTCCATCAGCGCGGCATCGGTGTCATGGGTCAGCTTGTTGGCCAGCACCCGCACCTCCGAGGCCGCGCCACGCCACTGGAACGTCACGGCGCGGTGGCCGGCGTCCACCTCGGTCACCAGCGGCGAGGAGTCCACGCCGGGCGCGGGAGTGAGCAGGGTCTGCGGAGGTGCGGGCCTGGGGACCCGCGGCGGGAGATCGCGCATCAGGAGAACTGCTGCTCGATCCGGCCGAGGATGTTGGAGGCGCTGTAGTAGTCGATGCGGAAGGCGTCGATGCCCAGGTCGTGGACCCGCTTGCCGGTGACGGCGGGCAGGTCCTTCCACAGGGCCTTGGCCTCGGTGGCGGCGATCTGCTCGGCGCTGTGGCCGGCGAAGAAGATCGAGCTGTCGCCGAACGCCTTGATGACGTTCTCCTGGGAGATGTTCACGATGTCCTTGCGGCCGCCGCCCTCCTTGGTGGACTCGGCGGCCAGCGCCGCGTCGACCGGGTGCAGCTTGAAGCCGAGCGCGGTGAGCAGGCCGCCCTGGGCGGAGGCCTCGGTGAAGACCGGGATGTCGGTGTTGTTGTCGCGCAGGATGACGGCTTCCTCGGCGGGAACCTTGATCTTGGCCTTGACCTCGGCGACGCGCTGGTCGTAGCCGGCGACGACCTTGGCGGCGTTCGCCTCCAGGCCGAGCGCCTGGCCGAGCTTGGTGCTCAGCTCCTGCCAGGTCACGTTGTCGTGCCGGAACAGGATGGTCGGCGCGACGGCCTTGAGCTGGTCGTAGACCTTGGCGGTGCTGTCGGCGCCGGAGGCGCTGCCGACGATGAGGTCGGGCTTGGCCGCGATGACCTTCTCGATGTCGGCCTCGTAACCCTGGTACAGCACGCTCACGCCGGCCTTGGTGGCCGCCTCGGACCACTGCTTGAAGAAGCCGTTGGCGTCGGTGATGGGGCCGGGAGGGGTCGCCTGGGAGGACACGACGGGGGCGCCGATCGCGAGCAGCTGGCCGGTCATCGTGACGCTGGTGGACACGATGCGCTTCGGCGTGGCGGGCACCTCGGTCGTGCCGGCCTCGTGCCGCACCGTACGTGTCGGACCGCTCTGCGCCGAGGTCCCGGCGGCCTCCTCGCCGCCGGACCCGCACGCGGCGAGGCCGACCGCCGCCAGGAGCGCCGCGAGGCCGGCGCGGATGAGGGATGCCACATCAACTCCAAGTCAGGTGAACCTCATGTCAATTAGGGCAGCTAACCTAACCACCTGGTGAGCTCCCCGAGGGGTGGCCAGGTGAAGAACGCGCTCTCTCCGGTTACACGGATCGTTATTTAACCTTCGTTGACAGCAGCGTGTGAGCACCGGGACTCTCATGAGAGAGCGCTCTCTCACTCTGTTCCTCAAGCATGACCCAGGAGGGTTTCCCATGGCCCCTCGCATCCGGCGGCTCGGCCTGCCGTTGCTCACCGCGTCCGTCCTCGCCCTGGCGACGGCGTGCGGCGGCGGAGGAGGCGGCAACACCGCCACCGAGTCGAGCGCCAAGCCCGGAGAGAAGATCAAGCTGACGGTCGACCTGTTCGGCGACTTCGGCTTCAAACCGCTCTACGCGGAATACAAGAAGACCCACCCGAACATCGAGATCGTCGAGAACGTCACGCAGTTCAACGACCACCACAGCAACCTGGTCAAGCGGCTGGCCACGAACGCGGGCGCGGGGGACGTCGCAGCGGTCGAGGTGGGCTACATCAGCACGTTCACCGCCCAGCCGGGCAAGTTCGTGGACCTCAAGCAGTACGGGCTCGACAAGCGCCAGCCGGACTACCTCGACTGGAAGTGGCAGCAGGGCCTGAGCAAGGACGGCGCGCAGGTCCTCGGCCTCGGCACCGACGTGGGCGGCCTGGCCATGTGCTACCGCAAGGACCTGTTCAAGAAGGCCGGGCTGCCCGAGGAGCGCGAGCAGGTGTCGGCGCTCTGGCCGACGTGGGAGCAGTACATCGAGACGGGCAAGAAGTTCGCCGCGGCGAACGTGGCCGGCGCCAAGTTCGTGGACTCCCCCGGCGAGATCTTCCGCGCCATGGTCAACCAGGCCCCCGTCGGCCTGTACGACGCCCAGGACAACATCATCGTCGAGTCCAACCCCGACGTGAAGAAGGCCTGGGACCTGTCGAACCAGCTCACCGCCGACGGCCTGACCGCCAAGCTGGCCGCCTTCTCGCCGCCGTGGAACACCGGCTTCGCCAAGGGCTCGTTCGCCACGATCATCTGCCCGGCCTGGATGACCGGCTTCATCCAGGAGCAGGCCAAGGACTCGGCCGGCAAGTGGGACATCGCGAACGTGCCCGGCGGCTCCGGCAACAGCGGCGGCTCGCACCTGATGGTGCCCAAGCAGAGCAAGCACCCCAAGGAGGCGGCCGAGCTGATCGACTTCCTCACCTCCAAGGAGAACCAGGCCAAGGTCTTCAAGGAGGAGGGCACGTTCCCGTCCATCCCGGCCCTGTACGACGACCCGTCGATCCAGAACTTCACCAAGCCGTTCTTCGGCGACGCCCCCATCGGCAAGATCTACTCCGACGCCGCCAAGGCGCTCAAGCCGCAGCACCTCGGCCCGAAGGAGGCCGACGTGCGCACGGCCATCGGCAACGGCCTCGGGCGCGTCGAGCAGGGCAAGCAGACGCCGGACGAGGCGTGGGCACAGGTGATCGAGGACGTCAAGAAGATCAAATGAGCACCCTTCCCCTCGCGGTCACGCGACGGCGTAGGCGCAGCGTGCGGCACACCCTCGACGTGAGGGTGTCGCCGTACGCCTACGTGGCCCCGTTCTTCCTGCTGTTCTGCGCCTTCGGCCTGTTCCCGCTGGTCTACACGGCCTGGGTGAGCCTGCACGAGTGGACGCTGCTGTCCGAGACGCAGGAGTTCGTCGGGCTCGGCAACTACTCGACGCTGCTCACCGACGCGTACTTCTGGAACGCCACCTTCAACACCCTGTCCATCGGCGTGTTGTCGACCGTGCCGCAGCTCGCGCTGGCCATCTGGCTGGCGCACCTGCTCAACCGGCGGCTGAGGTTCCAGACGCTGTTCAGGATCTCCCTGCTGCTGCCGAACGTCACGAGCGTGGTCGCGGTCGTGGTGATCTTCAGCCAGCTCTTCGGCCGGGACTTCGGGCTGATCAACTGGATGCTGTCCTGGTTCGGGGTCGGCCACATCGACTGGGCGGCGGGCACGGCCACCTCGCACGTGGCGCTGTCAGTGATGATCATGTGGCGCTGGACCGGTTACAACGCGCTGATCTTCCTGGCCGCCATGCAGGCCGTCCCGCGCGAGCTGTACGAGGCCGCGACCCTGGACGGCGCGAGCAACTTCACCCAACTCCGCCGGATCACGATCCCGATGATCCGCCCGACCATCATCTTCGTGGTCATCGTCTCCACGATCGACGCCATGCAGATCATCGCCGAACCCATGCTGTTCGGGCAGAGCAGCGGCGGCGGTGGCGGCATCGCCACGGGCGGCCCCGACCGCCAGTTCCAGACGCTGGCGCTGTTCGTCTACGAGCAGGGCTTCGCGAACTCGACGTTCGACTTCGGCTACGCCTCGGCGGCGTCGTGGCTGATGTTCGTGGCCGTGGTGGTCGTCGCCGGGATCAACTTCCTGATCACCCGCAAGGTGAAGGGAGGTCTGGTGTGAGACTGCGTTACCTCACCCTGACCGCGGTGGCCTTCTTCTCGGCGTTCCCGCTGTACTACAGCGTCGTGGTGGCCTCCAGGCACAACTCCGCGCTGGCCGAGGTGCCGCCGCCGCTGATCCCGGGCGGGAACTTCTTCGCCAACGTCTCCCGGGTCTTCGACACCGTGCCCTTCGGGCTCGCGCTGGCCAACTCGTTCATCGTGGCGGGGTCGATCTCGATCGCGGTGATGTTCTTCTCGACGCTGGCCGGGTTCGCCTTCGCCAAGCTGAAGTTCAGGGGCAGGAACATCATGCTCGTGATCACGGTCGCGACCATGATGGTCCCCGCGCAGCTCGGCATCATCCCGCTCTACATGCTCATGGTGAAGCTGGAGTGGACCGGCACCAACTACGCGCTCATCGTGCCGGCGCTGGTCAACGCGTTCGGCGTGTTCTTCATGACGCAGTACCTCTCGCGCGCCCTGCCCACCGAGCTGCTGGAGGCCGGGCGGGTGGACGGCTGCTCGACGTGGGGGCTGTTCTGGCACGTCGTGCTGCCGGCCGCGCGTCCGGCGGCGGCGGTGCTGGGCATGCTGACGTTCATGTCGGCCTGGAACGACTACTTCTGGCCGCTGGTCGTGCTCAACCCGGACAATCCGACCGTCCAGGTGGCGCTGTCGACCCTGGCCAGCGGGTACGTCAACGACTACGTGCTCGGCCTGGCGGGAACGGCGATCGGGACCCTGCCGCTCGTGGCCGTCTTCGCCCTGTTCGGCAAGCAAATCATCGGTGGAATCATGCAAGGAGCTGTTAAGGGATGATCTTTCCCGAGGACTTCGTCTGGGGCGCCGCCACGGCCTCGTACCAGATCGAGGGGGCGGTCAAGGAGGACGGGCGGGGCCAGTCGATCTGGGACACCTTCTCCCACACCCCCGGGAACGTGGCCGACGGCGACACCGGCGACGTGGCCTGCGATCACTATCACCGCTTCCGTGACGACATCGGGCTGATGCGCGAGCTACGGCTGGCGGCCTACCGGTTCTCGGTGGCCTGGCCGCGCATCCAGCCGGACGGCGAGGGCTCGGTCAACCCCCGCGGCCTGGCGTTCTACGACAAGCTCGTAGATGAACTCCTGGCCGCCGGAATTTCGCCTTATGTCACGCTTTATCACTGGGATCTCCCCCAAGCTCTCGAAGACCGCGGCGGCTGGACGAACCGCGACACCGCCTACCGCTTCGCCGACTACGCCGAGGCCGTGCACGCCAGGCTCGGGGACCGCGTCGCCGACTGGGCCACGCTGAACGAGCCCTGGGTGGCCGCCTTCCTCGGCTACGGCAACGGCGTGCACGCGCCGGGCCGCCGCCGCCCGGCCGACGCCATGCGCTCGGCCCACCACCTGCTGCTCGGCCACGGGCTGGCGGCCCGGCGGCTGCGCGAGGCCGGCGCGCGGCGCATCATGCTGGTCGTCAACTCCTCCCCCGTGCTCACCCCCGCCCAGGTCAACGACCCGTCGGCGGTGCCCAGCGAGGCGGACGCGGCCGCGGTGCACCGCATCCACACGCTGCTGACCAGGCAGTTCCTCGACCCGGCCGTGTACGGGACCTACCCCGAGGAGGTGCTGGACGCGGCGGCCCGCAACGGCGGGACGGACCACATCCACGACGGCGACCTGGAGCTGATCAACGCCCCGATCGACCTGATCGGCGTCAACTACTACAACCCGTGCGTGGTGGAGTCGGGCCCCGGGCTGCCGGCCGACGCCGCCTGGCCGGGCTCGGAGAACGTCAGGTTCGCCACGGCGGACGCGCCGACGACCGCGATGGGCTGGCCCATCGTGCCGGACGGGCTGTCGAGGCTGCTCGTCCGGCTCTCCCAGGACTACCCGCAGGTCGGCCTCATGGTGACCGAGAACGGCGCGGCCTTCGACGACGTCGTGCAGGACGGCCGGGTGCACGACGACGAGCGGGTGGCGTACCTGGACGGGCATCTGCGCGAGGTGCACCGGGCCATCGAGGCGGGCGCGGACCTGCGGGGTTACCTGGTGTGGTCGCTGCTGGACAACTTCGAGTGGGCCGAGGGTTACCGGCGGCGCTTCGGCATCGTGCACGTGGACTACGCGACGCTGGAGCGGGTGCCCAAGGACAGCGCGCTGTGGTACCGGGACGTGATCGGCAGAAACGGCCTGTAGATTCTTTGACGTGCTCTCCCTCCTGGTGCAGACATGAGGCGCCCGACCCTTGAGGCGGTCGCCGCCCGCGCGGGCGTTTCGCGCGCCACCGCCTCCCGGGTGGTCAACGGGCAGACGACGGTGGCGCCGCACATCCGCGACGCCGTGCTGCGCGCGATCGACGAGCTGGGGTACGTGCCCAACTCCGCCGCGCGCAGCCTGGTCACCCAGCGCACCGACTCCGTGGCCCTGGTCGTGAGCGAGCCGGGGACGCGGGTGTTCTCCGAGGACCCGCTGTTCTCCACGGCGATCAGGTCCGCCTCGGTGGAGCTGGAGGCGATCAACAAGCAGGTCGTGCTGATGCTGGCGTCCTCGCCCAAGAGTCACGCCAGGGTGGAGCGTTACATCGCCGGCGGCCACGTCGACGGCGTGATGCTGCTGTCCATGCACGGCGCCGACCCGCTGCCGTCCGCGCTGTCGCGGCTGCGCGTGCCGGTCGTCTCCTACGGGCGGCCCGCCGTGCCGGTGGACATCCCGTTCGTCGACAACGACAACGTCGGCGGGGCCGAGGCCGGGGTGCGGCACCTGGTGGAGACAGGGCGGCGCAGGATCGCCACCATCGCCGGGCCGCAGGACATGATCGCCGGCCAGGACCGCCTGGCCGGCTACCGCAACGTGCTGCGCGACTCCGACCGCCGCTCGATCGTGGCGGTGGGCGACTTCACCCGCGAGTCGGGCGCGATCGCGATGCGCCAGCTCCTCGGCGACGATCCGGCGCTGGACGCCGTGTTCGTGGCCAACGACCTGATGGCGGTCGGGGCGTTGCAGTCGCTGCGGCAGGCCGGGCGGCGGGTGCCCGACGACGTGGCGGTGGTGGGCTTCGACGACATCGAGGCGGCGAAGTACACCGAGCCGCCGCTGACGACGCTCCGGCACCCGGTCGTGGAGCAGGCGGCGGCCATGGTCAGGCTGCTGCTCAACCTGTTCGAGGGCGGGCCGACCGATCCGATCATCCTGCCCACGGAGCTGGTGATCAGGGAGTCGGCCTAGCCCGTCGGCCACGCCCCCGCCGCCGGCTCGAACGCGGCCGACGCGTTCGTCCGGATCTCCTGTCTGGTCGGCACGGCCCCGGGGGCCCGAGCCGCCGAGGCCGGTTCACACGCGGAAGACGCGGAGCTGGAGAGCGAGGGTGGAGTAGTAGCCGACCAGCGTGGTCAGCTCGAACAGCTCCCGCTCCCCCAGCACCGCGTACTCCTCCTCATCCAGGTCCCCCTTCGCCACCAGGGCCCTGGCCACGCGCAGCACCGCCGCCTCGGCCGGGTCGGCGAGCGTCAGGGGCGAGCCGTCGCGCAACGCCTGGAGCTGCTCCTCGGTGAAGCCCAGCTCGCGGGCGATCGGCTCGTGGGCGGCCCGCTCGAACGCGCTGTCGTGGTGCCCGGCCACGACCAGGATCGCCAGCTCCCGCGCCCGGCCGGTGAGCGTGGAGCGGTAACGGACGGCGGCGCCCAGCTCCTGGAGCGGGCCGCCGAGGGGCGGGCTGAGCAGCATCGCGTTGAACGGCCCGGTGAGCCCGCCCTCCTCGTCGACCATGAACCGGCCCCGCGGCCCTGAGGTGATCTTGTCGTAGAGCGCCCGGGCCTCCGGGTCCAGCTCGTTCGGGGGCGTCCTGCGCAGGCGTGCCATCCCGCGATCGTAACCGGCCCTTCTCCGCGCCTCCGGCGAGGTGTTCTGTGGAGGCATGACGGCGATGTCCACGAAACGGCTGGAGCTGCGTCCCGCCGGGCTGCGCGATCTCGGCGCGCTCGTGCGGCACTGGAACGACCCTCAGGTCAAGCGCTACCTGTTCGACGACAGGGAGGTCGATCCCCGGCTGGCCGAGACGCTGCTGCGCGACAGCGAGGCCGACTTCGCGCGGCGCGGGTACGGCCTTTGGCAGGTCTTCCTTCAGGACGTGCTCATCGGGGTGTGCGGGCTGCGGCGGCGCGGCGAGGAGCGGGTCGAGATCATCTACAGCCTGGATCCCGGGTACTGGGGCGCGGGGCTGGCGGCCGAGGCGGCTCAGGCGGTGCTCGCGGCGGGGAAGCGGGCCCGGCTGAAGGAGGTCCTCATCGAGACCGACGACGGCAACGTGACCTCCCAGCGGCTGGCCGAGCGGCTCGGAGCGGTGTTCGAGGGGGCGGAGGGAGGGCTGCGGCGATACGTGGTGACGTTGACGCCATGAACGGCTGATCACGCTCTCGCGACCGGTTTCGGTGGGTCCGGCAAACGGGCGCTCGTAGCAGGCGGGCCCTCCCCAACGCCGGCAGCCGGGCGGCGATGTCCGAGCCGCCGCCCGGCGGACACGGCGTAGGGGGGTCGAGGTACTGCGCCGGATCGTCAGCTCTCCGGGGAGAGCCAGGCCGTGGTGTCGGACGGCAGCAGGCCGTCCACGACCGGCCCGCTGGCCAGCAGGACCTTGCCCGGCGGCAGCGGCACCGCGTCCGGGCCCAGGTTCGTGACGCAGGTCAGGCCGGAGTCGCGGGTGAAGGCCAGCACCTGCTCGCCCAGTGGCAGCCAGGTCAGCGTGCCGTCCCCGAGCAGCCGCCGCCGGATGCCCAGCGCCGTGCGGTAGAGGTTCAGCATCGACCCCAGGTCCGTACGCTGCGCCTCGGCCGTCAGCTTGCGCCAGCCCTCCGGCTGCGGCAGCCACGGCGTGCCCGTGCCGAAGCCGAACGGCGGCTCCTCACCCGACCACGGCAGCGGGATACGGCAGCCGTCGCGGCCCGGGTTCGTGCCGCCGGAGCGGGCGTACATCGGGTCCTGGCGCACCTCGTCCGGCAGGTCCTCCACCTCCGGCAGGCCCAGCTCCTCCCCCTGGTAGACGTAGACGGAGCCGGGCAGCGCCATGGCCAGCAGCGCCGCGGCGCGGGCCCGCCGGTAGCCCAGCTCCAGGTCCGTCGGGGTGCCGTGCAGGGCACCGCCGTGGGCGAAGGAGGTGTCGGCGCGGCCGTACCGGGTGACGGGCCTGGTCACGTCGTGGTTGGACAGCACCCACGTCGGCGGGGCGCCGATGGGGGTGTGCGTGGCCAGCGTCAGCTCGATCGACCTGCGCAGGTCGGCGGGCTCCCAGGCGCAGGACAGGAAGTCGAAGTTGAAAGCCGTGTGCAGCTCGTCGGGGCGCAGGTACCGGGCGAAACGCTCCTGGTCGGGGAGCCAGACCTCCCCGATCAGGATGCGCTCGTCGTACTCGTCGGCCACCTCGCGCCACCGGCGGTAGACGTCGTGGACCTCGTCGAGGTCTTCGTAGGCGGTGTCTGACTTGATCAGCAGTGCGGCGGAGTCGATGCGCACGCCGTCCACGCCCCGGTCGAACCAGAAGCGCAGCACGTCCTCGAACTCCTGGTGGACCTCCGGGTTGTTCCAGTTGAAGTCCGGCTGCTCCGGGGCGAACAGGTGCAGGTACCACTGCCCGTCGGGCACCTGCGTCCAGGCCGAGCCGCCGAAGATGGACTGCCAGTCGTTCAGCGGCTCGTCGGCGAACCAGAACCGGTCGCGGGCCGCCGGGTTCGCCAGCGCCTCCTTGAACCAGGCGCTCTCGGTGGAGCTGTGGTTCGGCACGACGTCGATGATGACCTTGATGTCGAGCTGGTGCGCCTCCTCGATGAACCGCTCGGCCTCTTCCAGCGTCCCGAAGACCGGCTCGATGTCGCGGTAGTCGGCCACGTCGTAGCCGCCGTCGGCCATCGGCGACGGATACCACGGGTTGAGCCAGATGGCGTCGATCCCCAGATCCTTCAAGTACGGCAGGCGGAAGCGCAGGCCGGCGAGATCGCCGGCGCCGTCGCCGTTCCCGTCGGCGAAACTACGCAGGTAGACCTGGTAGATCGCGGCCCCCCGCCACCACGTTTGCGACATGCGCTCATCCCTTGATGCTTCCGGCGGTGAGTCCCGCCATGATGTGCCGTTGAAAGATGAAGAAAACAATGATCATGGGAATGCTGGTGATCAGCAGGCCGCCCATGACCTGGTTCTGGGTGACGGCCCCGGCCGTCTGCGACAGGCCCACGCTGATCGTCATCTTGTCGCTGTCGGTCATGACGAGCAGCGGCCAGACGAAGTCCTTGAACGAGGTGACGATCGTGAAGATCGACACCACGCCCAGGATGGGCCGGGAGATGGGCAGGACCACCGAACGCAGGATCCGCACCGCGCCCGCCCCGTCGATCTGCGCGGCCTCGATCAGTTCACGGGGAATCGAGTCGAAGAAGCGCTTGAGCAGGAAGATGTTGAACCCGTTGGCCGCCGCGGGCAGCCACAGCGCCCACGGGTTGTTGAGCAGGCCCAGGTCCACGACCGTCACGTACAGCGGGATGAGCACGACCATCGCCGGGATCATCAGCGTGGCCAGCATCATGCCGAGGATGACGTTGCCGAACATCGGCCGCAGCTTCGACAGCGCGTACGCCGCCGACACGTCCACGGCCATGCACACGATCCAGCCGCCCAGCGAGTAGTAGCCGGTGTTCAGCAGCAGCGTGCCGATGTCGAACAGGTCCCACGCCTCGAAGAAGGCGTCCGGCGTCGGATCGGCCGGGAAGAACGTGGGCGGCATCTGCGCCAGCTCCTCCGGCGTCTTCAGCGCGCCGGTGACCATCCAGTAGAGCGGGAAGACGAACGCCGTCGTGAACAGCACGAGCACCGCTGTCAGCACGAGCCAGTAGATGCGCCGGCCCCACCTGCTGTTGAGCTGGTGCGGCGAGACGATCGTACGGAACTGCACCTCGATCGGCCTCGGCGACCGCTTCCTGCCCCGCTTGCCCCGGGGCGTCGCCTCGGCTCCGACGGAGATCACGCCTTGTCCTCCCTCGTCAGGCGGAGCTGGAAGGCGGCGAACACGAGCAGCACGATCATCAGCATCATGCCGAGCGCCCCCGCCGAGCCGTAGTCCTGCAGGGTGAACGCGTTCTGGAACATCAGGTACGCGACCGTGACGGTGGAGTTCTCCGGGCCGCCGCCGGTCAGCATGTACGGCTCGATGAACACCTGCATGGTGGCCACGATCTGCAGCATCAGCATGAGCAGCAGGATCAGCCGCGTCTGCGGGATCGTGACGTGCCTGATGCGCTTCCAGATGCCGGCCCCGTCGAGCTCCGCGGCCTCGTACAGCTCCGGCGGGATGTTCTGCAGCGCGGCCAGGTAGATCAGCGTCGCGCTGCCCATGTTCATCCAGGTCGAGACGATGACCAGGGAGATCAGCGCGGTCGAGGAGCTGTCCAGCCAGGCCAGCGGCGGCAGGCCGAACACGTCGAGCACCTGGTTGAACAGCCCGGGCCCCGGGTCGTAGAACCACCTGAACAGCAGCACCGCCACGATCGGCGGCAGCATGACCGGCAGGTAGACCACGAACCGCAGGTAGGCCCGGGCGTGGCGCAGCTCGTTCAGCACGAGCGCGACGACGAACGGCACGGCGTAGCCACACACCAGTGCGAGGAACGTGAACTCCAGCGTGTTCAGCCACGCCTCGCCGAAGGCCGGGTCCTGGAACGCCGTCACGAAGTTGTCCAGGCCCACCCAGATCGGCTCGTTGATCAGGTCGGTCTTCTGGAAGCTCAGAATGAACTCCCTGACCATCGGATACCAGGCGAACACCGTGAAACACGCCAGCGCCGCGCACAAGAACCCGTAGGCCGTCAGATTGCGCCTCAAGATCTGCATAGGGTCAGCCCTTGGCCGCCAGCACCGAGTTGGCCTTCGTCTCCGCGTCGGCGAGGAGCTGGTCGATACTGGCGTCCTTACGGCTCAGCACGCCCGACATGGCCACGTCGAGGATCGCGTACAGCTCCTGGGCGTGCAGCGGCTCGGCCTTCGGCGGGATCGTGCCGGCGGCCTGGACGTAGGTCTCGTAGTTCGAGACCGGCAGCGAGGCGTTCTTCACGCGGTCGGCCTGGATGGCCTGGCCGGTGGGCGAGTCGCCGTAGACGGCGTTGTCGGGGACGCCGACGGGGTTGCCGAGGCTCTTGCCGCGGGCGAAGTCGAAGCGGCCCTTGCCGACCGTGTTGAAGCGGAAGTCGATCCACTCCAGCGCGGCCTTGGCCTCCTCGGGCGTGGCCTTCGGGTTGATCATGAACGCCTCGCCGCCGCTCAGCGACGCCTTGGCCTCGGGGAAGCCGGTGATGCCGTAATCGGCGACGTTGCCCTTGAACTTGTTGACCACGTCGGTGACCACGTCGGGCGCGCCGAGCATCATGCCGACCTTGCCGCTGCCCATGGCGACCATCAGCGACTCCCAGCCGACCAGGAGCTTGGTGCCCATGCTGTTGTCCACCCAGCGCATGTCGTGCAGGGTCTGCAGCACGGCCTTGCCCTCGGGCGAGTTGAACGCGGCCTTCTTGTTGTCGGGGGTCAGGATGTCGCCGCCGCGGCCGTAGATGGCCTGGGTGAAGTGCCAGCCGCCGGTGTTGCCGCCGGAGTACTCGCCGTAGCCGACGTAGCCGGGGCCGAGCCCGGCGATCTTCTTCGCCGCCTCGCGGACCTCGGCCCACGTCTTGGGCGGGGCGTCGGGGTTCAGCCCGGCCTTGGTGAACAGGGCGCGGTTGTAGACCAGGCCGACGCTGTAGTGCACGTTCGGGACGCCGTAGACCTTGCCGTCCTTGGTGACGAGCTCCTTGTGGTCGGGGCGCAGGTCGTTCCAGTTCTTGATCACGCTGGTGTACGGGGTGATGTCGAGGGCCTGGCCCTTGGAGATCACGTCGTTGTAGTTCGTCACGGGCACCACGAACGCCGTCTCCATCTGGCCGCCCGCCAGCTTGGGGCCGAACGTCTTGGGGTCGAAGCACGGCTGCTGGTCCGTGCTCTTGACCGTCACGCCGGGGTGCGCCTTCATGAACGTGGCCACGTCATCGTCCCAGGCCTGCCGTTCCTTCGGCGCGGACTTGGCGGGCTGGCAGGCCACCGTGATCGACACGGCCTTGGCGCCGCCGGCGGTGGGCGTGGCGGGCTCGCTCCCTGAACCGCAGGCGGCGGTGGACAGGGCTAGCGCGGATACGAGCAGGAGTCCGGTGGATCTCTGCATGGTCTGACCCTTCTGATGCGAGGTGCCCACACCATAGGATCCGTGACGTATGTTCGCAAGATTTCGACTTCATATTGCAAGATAACGACTGCGTTACGCCGGGAGGGAGAGGCCGCTCCTGGCGCCGTCCGGGGTCAGGCGACCTTCGGGGGCCGGGTGGCGACGAGCTCGCCACCCGAGGGAACCCCGGCGTTCCGGGCGGTCACCGGCGGGCTCCGCCACCGGCATGCGGGGACGGCGGGCGAGGCCCGCACCTGCGCAACACAGCGCACCATCCCGCCGACCCGGCGCATCAAGGGCGCGGCCTCCGGCACCACACGCGTCCATGCCGCGCCGGTGCCCCCGCCCTGCCGCACAGGTGTCCTCGTCACTCCGCGCCGCGTTACGACCACGTGCATCACCGCCGCATGCCGCCGACCTGGGCGCCCATCGTTCGGCCGGTGCCGTGCGGTGCTGTGCCGTGCCCAGGTGGGGTAACGCCTTCGCCCGCCACCGGCCCGCACCCGTGCAAGTCCCACGGCCGCGTGGTGCCGAGGGTCAGGGACGGGCGCGGGTGGTGGAGGCGCGGACGACGAGTTCCGGTTCGAACAGGAGCTCGTCCGCCGGCACGACCGCCTTGTCGATCTGGGCCACCAGCAGGTCCACCGCCGCCCGGCCCATCGCGTCGATGGGCTGGCGGACCGTGGTGAGAGGCGGCTCCGTGCAGTTCATCAGGGCCGAGTCGTCGAAGCCGATGACCGAGATGTCCGCCGGGACGGCGAGGCCGGCGCGGCGGGCGGCGCGTACGGTGCCCAGGGCGAGCAGGTCGCTGGCGCAGATGACGCCCGTGACGCCCCGCTTGACCAGGCGGGCGGCGGCGGCGTGCCCGCCTTCCAGGGAGAACATCGTGTGCTCCACCAGCTCCGTGTCCCCGCCCGAAGCCTGGAAGGTCTCGAGCTTGCGCCGCGACGGCATGTGGTCCTTGGGCCCGAGCACCATGCCGATCCGCTCGTGGCCGAGCGCGCGCAGGTGGGCGATGGCCATCTCGGCGGCCACCACGTCGTCGCACGACACCTGCGGGAAGTCGAGGTGCTGGACCGCGGCGTTGACCAGGACCGTGGGGAGTTTGCGCTCGTGCAGCAGCTCGTAGTGGCCGTGGGAGGCGTCGGCCTGGGCGTACAGGCCGCCGGCGAAGACCACGCCGCTGACCTGCTGCTGGAGCAGGAGGTCGACGTAGTCGGCCTCGGAGACGCCACCGACCGTGCGGGTGCACAGCACGGAGGTGAAGCCCTGCTGGGCCAGCGCGCCGCCGACCACTTCCGCGAAGGCGGGGAAGATCGGGTTCTGCAGCTCCGGGAGCACGAGGCCGACCAGCCGGGCGCGGTCGCCGCGGAGCTGGGTGGGCCGTTCGTAGCCGAGCACGTCGAGCGCCGTCAGCACGGCCTCGCGGGTCGCGTCGGACACCCCCGGCTTGCCGTTGAGCACGCGGCTCACGGTCGCCTCGCTCACCCCGACCTTCTTGGCCACCTCTGCGAGTCGTCGCGTCATGCGCAAACTATACGGCCTTCCACGCAAGCGCTTGCAACGGCTTACGTCCATCGAACGTCGTGGCTTGCACCGCGCCCACACCGGGCTTCCTGCCGGTTACCGCTCTCTGACCAGCAACAGGAGACGACCACGCACGCTCAGATTCAGTCAACTGTTTGCGAAATGTAGTCGAAATATTGCGGCTATCTGCGCGACATCTTATGGTTCGGCCATCCGCCTTACCCGAAGGGCCACCCCCATGAGAGCACTGTTAGCCGCCCTTGCGTTACTCATCGGATTCCTCGCCGCGCCGCCCGCGCACGCCGCGGCCGACACCAACCTCGCCGCCGGCAA